>CAZAPO010000149.1:0-6522 GCA_964487005.1 uncultured Flavobacteriaceae bacterium | reverse complement strand
AATCTTATTTCTTAATGAATCAAATAAGAAACCTGCAAGATCTTCTTCTGTTATTGATCCCTGCTTAACAGCTAAATCAGGTCTACCAACATCACCAATAAACAAACAGTCTCCAGTACACACATAAGGTGTATTTCCTTCTTCATCTGTAATCAAGTATGAAGATGATTCCATAGTATGACCAGGAGTGTGTAATAAAGTAATCTTTCCGCCACCTAATGGAAATTCTTCACCATCAGTTCCATTATAAATATCATACTCTGCCTTTGCATGTGGCCCAAAAATAATCTTTGCTCCTGTTTTTTGAGCTAGATCGTACTGACCTGATACAAAGTCTGCATGAAAATGAGTTAGAAAAATATATTTGATCTGTGCTTTATCAGCTTCAGCCATTCTAATATATGGCTCAGTTTCTCTTAAAGGGTCTATTACTGCCGCCTCTCCATTTGATTCAATATAATACGCCATTTCTGCCAAGCACCCTGTAAATAATTGTTCAACTTTCATATTTGCTATTTTATTGATTTATATTTATTTAGCGCTAATTTATGTAAATAATGCGCCATTTTTTGTAACCCTAGTTACATTGTATAATGATAATCAGGTATTCACCTGATTAACGTACTTATCTAAATTATTATTCTCTTTCTGTTTTTCGTAATAATCAACTGCCTCTTGAATACTCATAAAAAAGTTATTCGAATTAATTTTTCGCATAAAGCCTGACTTAAATAATATATCTCTTATTGGGCCTTTCAATCCAGTAAAATAGACCTTAATACCTCGAGAATTAAAATCGTGAACCACCTCTTCTAACATGTGAATGGCCGTACTATCTATATTATTTATACTTTCACCATGAATAATTATTAATTTAAGCTTCCGAGTTTTACTGCGCTCATATTCGTATAGTTTATCCTTGAAATAGTTAGTGTTGGCAAAATATAATTGTGCATCAAATCTATATATGAGTAATTCTTCATTAAATTGTAGATCATTAAAGCGTTCAATATTCCTATAAAAATGAGTGTTTGGAACCTTGGCTAGCCTGGCGGTATGTGGTCTAGTTGTTTTATATAATACCATAACTAAAGATAAGACAACTCCAATACCTATACCAATTTCTACTCCCAAACTAAGTGTTGCTATAAATGTTGCTATCAACATCCAGAAATCAATAATATTACTTTTAAACAAATGTATCGCCTCCTTAAAATCAATCAGTCCAAATACTGCCACCATTATTACTGATGCCAATATAGTTTTTGGTAAATTGTAAAAAAGAGGTGTTAATATTAATAACGTAATTATAATTAGTAAGGCGCTAATAATGGATGCTAATCCAGATTTTGCTCCCGCCTGATCATTAACTGCAGTTCTTGAAAAACCGCCGGTAGTTGGATAGGCCTGAAAAAATGATCCTATAACATTAGCAAGTCCTAATGCTACCAATTCTTTATTAGGAACTACATTATAATCTCGATGTTTTGTTTGTATAGCTTTTGCTACCGCGATACTTTCCATAAAACTTATTAGCGAAATAGTCAATGCCATAGGTACTAATAATTTAATGACTTCCCATTTAAAATCAGGGATACCAAATTGTGGTAAAGAATCTGGTATTTCTTTTACAATGCTTATTGCGTTTGGACCTTCTCCTAACCCAAATAGTGTCACCGCCAATATTCCAAAAATCACTGCAAAAAGTTGACCCGGTAAGGATTTATTTATTTTTTTAGAGAAAACTATTATGAGTATTCCAAAAATACCAACCAATAATGCGATCCCATTTATTTGATTTAAATTATCAAATGCGAATAAAATAATTTCATGGATATGATGACTCCTCGGTATTTCGACTCCTAGTAAATGCTTTAATTGACTTAATCCAATGATAAGTGCGGCTGCTGAAGTAAATCCGCTAACAACTGGATGAGAAAGAAAATTAACCAAAAACCCTAATCTAAACAAACCTAGCAAAAACTGTATGGCACCAACCAAAAAAGCGAGAAGAATTGCATACGCAATATATGTTTCCAGATTAATTCCATCAATTGAACCTATTGCGGTAGCTGTTAATAGTGAAACCATTGCAACGGGTCCAACTGCCAATTGTCTTGAAGTTCCTAGTACTGCATAAATTAATATTGGAACAATAGAAGCATATAAGCCATAAACGGCAGGAAGTCCAGCAATTGAAGCATAAGCCATTCCTTGAGGAATAAGCATAACTCCAACAGTCAATCCAGCACCTATATCTCCTTTTAACCAGCGTCTCTGGTAATTTGGTGCCCATTCAAGAATTGGTAATATCGCTCTAAAATTCATTCAAAAAAATTCGAGTACAAATATACATTAACCATAGGAAAACAGTGTAACTTTAATTACACTGAACTTAGAGGTGAGTGAAACATTCGTCGAAGACAATTTCCTTGCATGGTGTATATAATTGTTGGTGAATTTTCTTAATGGCATCTTTTTTATCCTTAAAGAAAATATCGTTTCCAATTTTATTCATAAAACCTCCTTTGATTAATACGTCTTGACTAACTAATTTTAACCCAGAAAAATATATACCACCTCGATTATTCTGCCATTTCTTGATTTCATTGGTTAACCATTCTGCTGCCGCAAGATCAATAAAATTTATTCCATCGGCAGCAATCAAGATAAAATTCACTTCTTTATCCTCATAAAGCTTATTTAAGTATTTAGATATTTTTTCTATTGATCCAAAATACAACGACCCATCAATTCTTACAATCTTCAAATTAGAACATTCTTTAGCCTCATCATCTCTTATCATATTTATGAGTTGTTTGTTCTTATTAAGACCTAATATCGCGATATTTGGTTTTGAAGTACGCTCCATATAAAAGAAAAAAGAAGTAAGAATTCCGGCCAGTAATGCAAACTCAAGATCGAAAAACAAAGTTCCAATTAAGGTTATTACCAGTACAATGAGTTCCCTTCCACTTGCCTTATAAACTTGCTTAATATGATGAAAATCTATCAAATTATAGCCTACCAATAAAATAATCCCTCCCATTGCTGCCTTTGGAAGAAATGCAGCATAATCTGCAAAAAGTAATAATACAACTATTAAAAAAATTGAGGCAAAAATAGCGGCCATGGGCGTTTTAGCACCTGCTTGATGATTTACACCAGAGCGTGTAAATGATCCTGAACCAGCGTAACTTGAAAAGAAACTGGCTATCATATTAGACAATCCTTGTCCGATAAACTCCTGATTACCATCAATTCTTTGATGGCTATGAAGTGCTATTGCCCTACCAATTGCAACGGCTTCTATTAAACCCAACAATGCTAAAACCATAGCCCCAGAACTTAGTATTCTTATATTATCATAACTAAAATCTGGAATATTAAAAGGAGGTAGATTTGATGGGATTTCACCTACAGACTCAACGCCAACTGTTGACCCTCCTAACCAAACTGCAATAAAACTCCCAAGGATCATTGATATCAACATGTAATATCTTGATAGTGGTTTAATAAAATATTTTATTAGTAGTGCAATTAATAGTGTTCCAATAGCAACTGTAAACACGTACCAGTTGGTCTCCGTAAAATTATTAGCGAGGAAACTCAATGTTTCAGGAATGGTACTTCCTTGCGGGACATCGACCCCAAAAACATGTTTTAATTGTTTAAATCCAATTAAAATTCCAGCACCTGCAGTAAATCCAATAATTACAGAGTGTGATACAAAATTTACCAGTTTACCCATTCTTAATAATCCCATGACAAACTGAAACAATCCTGCCAGAAAGGTTAATACTAAGGCTAGAGAAATAAATGTTTCAAGCTCGGTTTCTGGGTTGACAAATTTTACAAGTGTAGAATACACAACAATCGAGATTGCGGTCGTTGGTCCAGAGATCAAATGATAAGAAGACCCAAATAATGCCGCAACGATTGGTGTAACCATTGCCGTATAGAATCCATAAACTGGAGGCAAGCCCGCGATCATGGCAAAAGCTACTGCCTGGGGAATTACAATAATTGTCCCAGTTACTCCTGCGATGATATCATCCTTAACAGTGGTTTTTGCTTTAGGTAACCAGCTTAAAAAAGGGAAAACTTTTTGCAGCATTTACTAATTTAAAGATTTAATTCTTATTAGATAACTAGATTCCCATGAAAGCTAGAATCTAGTTATTTTGGTTTATTATCAGCATCATAATAATATGTAGATTCGTCTGGCTTAAATGCACGTTTAAACCATAGTGGACGGCGTTCACCATTTGGTCCTGGGGCTGGACGTGTCATAGCCATCCATTCTTTGTAAATCATGAATGATTTATTAGTATCAACAAAAATATCTCCGTAGTTTTCACCTTCTTTAGGTTTTTCAATTCTAACACGCTGATGCCAACAATGCATTCCAGAAATTGGATCTGGATGCACCGCATGTGTTATATTTTGGTGAACACCGCCATCTTTCCAGAAAATTCGTTTTGAATCTCCATCTTCAGAATCAAATGGTTTTATACCAGAGATTGTATTCATTTTCCATTTTCCATTACCATCACTTTCAATATTCACTGTATTCGTCGCCCAGCGATTCCCTATTTTATCTTGTTTTCTTCGCCATCGCCCAATATGATGCGAACAGGCAACAACTCCAGGTTTCATACTTTGTGTAACCCAAACCTTATCAATAAAATAGCCAATATCAGTATTAAGTTTAACTAAGTCGCCCGTTTTAAATCCCCATCTTGAAGCATCATCAGGATGCATCCATATTGGGTTTCTATTAGAAATTTCAACCAACCATTTAGCATTTCCTGAACGTGAATGTATGAGTGTTGGTAGTCTAAACGTTGGAACCAAAACATACTCACCTTTTTCCTTGTCTAAATTATCAAGATGAATATGACTTTTAATATACCTTGGTATGGCATATTCTGGCCACTTCCAATCGACCATAGTTTGCGAATAAAACTCATTCTTTCTTGAAGGCGTTGGAAATCCAACACAGGCCTCACCATTGATCATTACTCCAATAGCTTTATCGCCCTTATAGATTACATTGGTCTTTTGATCAACTGATGATCCTTGAAGTTGCGCTTCTGATAATTTATTTTCATTCTTTTTATAGCCGTGTTTTTCAACTTCAAACGCACCATACTTTTGCATAAATTCAAGCGCTGTTAAACCTTCTTTTTCAGCCGCTTCTGGAAGGCCTTTTACCCGCTCAAAGATATATTGATAGTATTCATCGATGGTGATTTTCTTACCTGGTCGATAAGGTGATTCGAAATGTTTTCTAATTCCCATTTTTCCATCTGGATCGATTCGCCAACTGAGTTCGATCCAAAATTCATCTTCTTCCCAAACTTCACCTGGATTTGCCTCATAGGTAAATTTTACTGGCTTACCTTGTCGCCTGGCTGCTTCACGTAATACGGGTTGTCTAAACGCTACCCATGTTCCACTATGAGTTGCATAGCTATTAAGATCATGGCGTTCTGCAGAATGTCCCATTGGTAAAACAAAATCTGCATAAAATGCGGTTTCATTCCAGGTAGGCGTTAATGCTGCATGCAAACCAAACTTTGTTTCATCTGCAAACATCTCCATCCATGTAAATCCATCAGGATAGGTCCAAACTGGATTAAAAACTCTCGAAAAATAAACATCCATCTTACCCCTTCCATCTTTAAGCATATGTGGTAAAAGCTGACTCATTTCAAAAAATGCCAATGGATATTCATTTGGAAAATGCAATTCATTCCATTTCTTTTGTGGTTTTGGTGGATTTGGAACTTCAGGTTTAAATTTGTTCCAAGAATTTGGTGATGTTCCTCCTTTAGCACCAACTGCTCCAGTTAATACCGTTAAAAAATGAAGGCATCTTGATACTGCCCAACCTCCTAAATTACCTGATGCCGCTGCTCTCCAGTTGTGTGATGCAAATCGTTCACCGGCTTCACCAATTTGTCTTGCAATTTCAATTATGGTTTGGGCTTTAACGCCAGATTCTTTTTCGGCATACTCAGGTGTAAACGTTTTATATTCATCTATAAGTACTTCAATAAAACTCTCAAAACTAACTTCAACATCAGGATGGCAAGATTCTAAAAACTGTTTCCAATTCACCCAATTTTCAAGGTATTCTCGATTATATAGTTCTTCTTTAAGAATTATTAATGCCATTGCTAAAAGCACTGCAGCCTCTGTTCCAGGATAGGTTGGTAACCAATAATCTGACATTGACGCTGTATTAGACAATCTTGGATCCATGGTTGCTAACTTAGCACCTTTCATTTTGCCTTCAATAATACGTTGTGCATGAGGGTTAAAATAATGTCCTGACTCTAAATGTGCTGAAACCAACAAAATAAATTTTGCCTCGGAGTGATCTGGTGAAGGTCTATCATAACCGTACCAAATGTTGTAACCAAAACGTGCCCCCGATGAGCATATATTAGTATGAGAATTATGTCCATCTATTCCCCATGATTGTAACACCCAATTCATGAATCCTTCATGACC
>CAZAPO010000148.1:0-7356 GCA_964487005.1 uncultured Flavobacteriaceae bacterium | reverse complement strand
ATGTACTTCATATCCTAAATCTTTTGAGAAATGCACCGCGCAATAGGATGTATCTAACCCTCCGCTATATGCTAAGACTAACTTTTTCACTACTTCTTATTTTTATTCTTTAAATACACTGTTTCTTTTATTCTTTTAAGCCTGTTAAAGACTTTCTCCTTAATCTTTCTTTTTTTCTTTTCTCCCTCTGTCTTTGGGTCAAAAAGCATTCCTGTACACAAACACATGGATTGATTTGTTCTTTGTAGAACATCATAATTTTTACATGTCTGACATCCTTTCCAAAAGGTTTGGTCGTCTGTTAATTCTGAGAACGTTACGGGTTTATATCCCAAATCACTGTTGAGTTTCATAACAGCTAATCCGGTTGTAATACTAAAAACTTTGGCAGTTGGAAACTTGGTTCTGGAATGCTCGAAGATTTTTTTCTTAATCTTTTTAGCTAGCCCCATCCCTCTAAAATCTGGATGAACGATCAATCCAGAATTGGCAACAAACTTTCCATGTCCCCAAGATTCTATATAACAAAATCCAGCAAACACCTCCCCATCTAAAGCAATAACCGCATTGCCCTTCTCCATCTTTTCAATGATGTACTCTGGTTTTCTTTTAGCAATGCCAGTTCCTCTCACTTTTGCTGCTTCTCCAATAGTTTCACAAATTTGATTAGCGTAATTCGTATGTGTTTTATTTGCAATAATGATGTCCATTATTTTGCTTTTGATTTAAAAAAAGATTTTTGATTTTTGTTTGAACACAGAGCCGAACTCATCTAGCTCCAAAACATATACACACCCTTACGGGCGACGTAGAAAACGACGACGACGAACTAAACTATTATTAGAAATAGTTCTTATTTGGTCTTTTAATATTTGAATGTATATGTACAAAATGAATGAAATAAAATTACGTAATAGGGTTGAGGGCTGCTTTTGTAGTATTAGCAGCGGCGGCGATTGCGTAAACGCAACTCGGGTGAATTTGTACGTATTTTATTTTGTTGTGAATTCATTGGTGTAAAACTATAAATAAAATCTTAATAACAAGTCATTTTTTTAAAATTTGGGGAATAATTAAGAATTTCTCAATTTTCCCCATTGATTTTTTACAATTTCTAAAGGATATAATCTGTACTAATAAAGTTTGACGATTTAGAATCTAACAATTCATTGAGAATTGCATTATTGTAGCTATTATCTTTTGAAGCTACAAAAGTTCTAATTGAAAATGAACGCAAAGCATCTCGAACACTCAACGTACTAAAGGCCGAATCTTTTCTTCCGGTAAACGGATAAACGTCTGGCCCTCTTTGGCATGAACTATTAAGGTTTACACGACAAACTAAATTTACAAGTGTATCTATTAAAGGTGACAAGGCTTTTATATCACGACCAAACAAACTTACCTGCTGTCCATAATTGGACTCAGCCATATCATTTAATGGTTGCTCTATATCTTTAAATGGAACGATTGGAATAACAGGTCCAAACTGCTCTTCTTTATAAACACGCATCTTCTTAGTCACCGGGAATAGAACTGCCGGAAATATATAATTTGGCGTCGTCTCTCCTCCTTTTTTATTTAGAACCAGAGCGCCAAGATCTATGGCGTCATCAATGAGTTCTTGTATATAGGCTGGTTTATCTGGTTCTGGCAGCGGTGTTAGCTGAGCACCCTTATCCCACGGATTTCCAAAATTCATTTCATCAACTCGTTTTGCAAAACGCTTATTGAACTCATCAACTATGTCTTCATGTACATACAATACTTTAAGGGCTGTACAACGTTGACCATTAAATGACAACGTTCCTGTAATGCATTCTTCTATGGTTAAGTCTAGATCTGCATCTGGTAATACTATGGCTGGATTTTTTGCTTCCAATCCTAGAACAAGTCTTAATCTATTACTTTTTGGATGATTCGCTTGTAAGGCATTGGCCGATTTACTATTTCCAATCAACGCCAATACATCGACTTTTCCAGATTGCATAATTGGTGTTGCCAGTACTCTTCCACGACCATAAACAATATTCACAACGCCTTTTGGAAAACTATTCTGAAATGCCTCTAATAATGGAGAAATTAACAATACACCAAATTTTGCTGGTTTAAAAATGGTTGTATTTCCCATCATTAACGCTGGTATCAACAAGGCAAATGTTTCATTTAACGGATAGTTGTATGGTCCCAAGCACAACACCACTCCTAGCGGTCCACGTCTAATATGGGCATATACTCCGGCATGTTTATGAAACTTCGCTGAGTCGCGATCTATTTGTTTGTATTCTTCAATTGTATCATAAATATATTCTACAGTTCTATCAAACTCTTTTTGAGAATCTTGAAGGTTCTTTCCTATTTCCCACATTAGTAGGTTAACAACCTCTTCTCTTTTGGTTTTCATTTGTGCCACAAACTTTTCCATGCAAGCAATTCGATCGGCCACCTTCATTGTGGGCCATAGTCCTTTACCCTTATCAAAAGCTTGACAGGCCGAATCTAACGCTTCTAGGGCTTGAGCTTCTTCCAACTGCGGAATACTCCCTAATAAGGTTGGTTCATATGCTGGAGTAGATGAAATTGTAGAATAAATGTCTGCTGTTTTTCCATTCCACTTTTTTAATTCTCCATCAACCAAATAGGTGTTTTGTTCAATTCTGGTGCTAATTCTGTAAGCCTCAGGTATTTGTGTTAATAGTGTTTCCATTTCCTACTTTTTTCGGGCTTTTTAAGCCTTAGTTTTCTATGGTGAAATTATAAAAGAAAACAACACTTTAACAATATAAACTATTGAAAATAAACATTTTACAACGAAAACGTTTGCGCATTCAATACCACAAAAATAAGATCAAAAATGGGATACTTGAAGTCGGAACTTAAACCAAAAATTGAAACAATTCTGGTTTATTATTTAAGTAATCACCATAAAAATTATGTGCCTTCATTTTGGTGATTAATGGGGCAAGATCTTCTGGTGATTTTAATTGTACACCTACGACCGCTGCTCCATTTTCGCGATTTGTTTTTTTGGTGTATTCAAAATGGGTAATATCATCTGTTGGGCCCAAAATATCTACCACAAACTCCCTTAAAGCTCCAGCTCGTTGCGGAAAGGTTATAATAAAATAGTGTTTTAAATTGGCGTGTAATAATGCTCTTTCTTTTATTTCTGCGGTTCGCGTAATATCATTGTTACTACCACTGACAACACAAACTATTTTCTTTCCTTTAATTAGTGAAGCATATTGTGCTAATGCGGCTATACTTAATGCTCCAGCAGGCTCAACTACAATCGCATCTCGATTGTATAGTTCTAGTATAGTTTCACAAACTTTCCCTTCTGGAACAGTTATAATGTCGTCTAAATTCTCCTTACAAATGGCCAACGTTTTTTCACCAACACTTCTCACTGCGGCCCCGTCGACAAACTTTTCAATATCCTTAAGTCTAACGACCTTCCCAGCATGCATTGATGTTTTCATTGATGGTGCTCCCTCTGGTTCCACACCAATAATTTTAGTTTGTGTTGCCAACTGTTTAAATACGGCCGACAGTCCAGCGGCTAACCCTCCACCACCAACGGGTACAAATACATAATCTAAGGGATGCGTTGTTTGTTCTAGAATTTCCAAACCAACGGTTCCTTGTCCTTCAATCACCTTTTCGTCATTGAAAGGGTGAATAAAGGTTTTATTTGACTTATTACATTCTGCCATGGCAGCATAATACGAGTCATCAAAGGTATCACCTTCTAACACTATTTCAATAAAGTCTTCACCAAACATTCTCACCTGCTCTATCTTTTGGTTTGGCGTTGGCGAAGGCATAAAGATCGTTCCATGAATCTTAAGTAATTTGCATGATAATGCAACTCCCTGTGCATGATTGCCTGCACTGGCGCAAACAATACCGTTGGTTAATTCAGATTCAGAAAGTGATGAGATTTTATTAAACGCACCTCTAATTTTATAAGATCTTACTGATTGTAGATCTTCTCTCTTAAACAACACATCGCATTCATATTTTTTTGAATATTGATGATTAAGCATAAGTGGAGTTACCGAAGCCACATCACGTAAATTTTGTGATGCGGCTTCTATACTCTTTATGCTTGGAAAATATGTTGTTTCTGTTTGCAAAATCTATGATAATACTGCTTCTTCTGTTTCAGTTTTAATACGTTTCATAGCCGTCATTGCTTGGCGTAAAACCTTACCCGTTTCTTCTATTGCGTGGCTTCTAATTGCCTCATTAACTTCAATGAGTTCAACGTTATCTACATCATTTTTGGTAGCGTAGGCTGTTCCAATTACATCTGTTGATACTGTTTTCATGAAGTCTTCCAACAATGGTTTTGCCGCGTGATCAAATAAGTAGCAACCATACTCAGCCGTATCTGAGATGACACGATTCATTTCATATAATTTCTTTCTCGCTACAGTATTTGCAATTAGGGGTAATTCGTGCAACGACTCATAATATGCTGATTCTTCAATTATACCCGAATTAACCATAGTTTCAAATGCCAATTCTACTCCTGCTTTTACAAATGCTACCATAAGTACTCCGTGGTCAAAGTACTCTTGCTCTGAAATTGGTTCTGCACTAGCTTCAGTTTTTTCAAAGGCCGTTTCGCCTGTTGCTGCTCTCCATGTCAACAGATTAACATCATCATTCGCCCAGTCTTCCATCATTGTTTTAGAGAAATGACCAGACATAATATCATCCATATGCTTTTCAAACAATGGTGTTAAAATTGTTCTTAGCTCTTCTGACAGTTGATAAGCCTTGATTTTAGAAGGATTGTTCAATCTATCCATCATGTTAGTAATTCCGCCATGCTTTAGCGCTTCGGTAATTACTTCCCAACCGTATTGAATTAATTTTGCTGCATAATTGGCATTGATACCTTCTTCAACCATCTTATCAAAACATAAGATCGATGCCGTTTGTAATACACCACATAAAATGGTTTGTTCTCCCATAAGGTCGCTTTTTACCTCTGCTACAAACGATGATTGTAATACGCCTGCACGGTGACCACCTGTTGCCGCTGCATATGCTTTTGCCTGTGCCCAACCTTTTCCTTCTGGATCATTTTCTGGATGTACCGCAGCTAAGGTTGGTACACCAAATCCTCTTAAATACTCCTCACGAACCTCAGTACCTGGACACTTTGGTGCTACCATGATAACAGTAAGGTCTTCACGAATTTGCTTTCCTTCTTCCACAATGTTAAATCCGTGTGAGTACGATAATGTTGCTCCTTTTTTCATTAAAGGCATCACGGTGTCTACTACATTGGAATGCTGTTTATCTGGAGTAAGATTCAACACCAAATCTGCGCTTGGAATTAAATCGTCATATGTCCCAACATTAAATCCATGAGCTGTAGCATTCTTGTAAGATGCTCTCTGCTCTTCAATAGCGGCCGCTCTTAATGCATAAGAAATATCTAAACCAGAATCTCTCATATTTAACCCTTGGTTAAGCCCTTGAGCTCCACAGCCAACAATTACAATCTTTTTACCTACTAATGCAGCTACACCATCTTCAAATTCTGAAGATTCCATAAATCTACACTTAGACAATTGATCCAACTTCTGTCCTAATGAAAGTGTATTAAAATAATTTGCCATTTTTATAATTATTATTTCGTTTTATTAATATTCTTCCTGAAATTCTTTCAGTATTTCACTAATTTTCATCGCCTCTTTGGTAACTGCTATTCGCCCTGAACGTACAAACTGCATGATCCCAAATGTACTCAGTTCTCTATGAAGAAGCTCTATTTCATGACGCCTTCCTGATTTTTCTAATACAAAGAATTCGCGATTTACAGTGACAATTTTTGCACCGCTTTCTTTAATAATATTCTGAATTTGACGGTCTTCAAATAACAGGTCTGACTTAATCTTAAACATACACGACTCTTGATATATAGTCTCATCATCTGTATGATAATAGGCTCTTATTACCTCGATCTGTTTTTCTATTTGTCCAATGATCTTCTTTATCTGATCTTCGGTCATATTTACCAAAATGGTAAATCGTGATACGCCTTCTATTTCTGATTGAGAGATATTCATACTCTCAATATTGATATGTCTTCGTTGAAAGATCGCTGAAATCCTGTTCAGTAATCCTATATTATTTTCGGTATAAACCGAGACCGTATATTGTTTTATTTCTTGTTCCATAATTACTCTAATCTTATATCTGAAACCGCTGACCCTGAAGGTATCATTGGGAAAACACAATCTTCTTTTTCAACACAAACCTCGAGAAAATAGGCATCAGGAGAATCCATCATTTCTTTAACGGCTGTTGCTAATTCTTCACGTTTTGTTACTCTCTTTGCATCGATATGATATCCTTTAGCAATGGTCACAAAATCTGGGTTCACCATTTCGGTTGAGGCATATCGTCTATCAAAGAACAGCTGTTGCCACTGACGTACCATTCCTAGAAATTCATTATTCAGGACAACTATTTTAACAGCAGTTTTGGTCTGTAAAATGGTTCCAAGTTCCTGGATGTTCATTTGATAACCACCATCACCAATGATTGCAACTACTTCGCGCTCTGGATTACCCATTTTTGCCCCAATAGCTGCTGGTAAAGCATATCCCATTGTGCCGAGACCTCCCGAGGTGATATTCCCTCGTGTTTGATTAAACTTTGCGTAACGGCAGGCGATCATTTGATGCTGACCTACATCTGAAACTATGGCCGCTTCTCCGTTACTACAGTTGTTAATCTCTTTTAAAACTTCACCCATTGTCAACCCTTCTTTGGTTGGATGAAGATCATTTTTAATGACTTTGTCAAACTCGATGGCGTCCAATTCTCTGAACTTAGCCAACCATTTGTCATGACTATTCTTATTTAATAAGGGTAGTAGTTTTGTTAAGCTATCTTTTGAATCTCCTAAAACAGCCACATTGGTTTTGACATTTTTATCTACTTCGGCAGGGTCTATTTCAAAATGAATGACCTTTGCTTGCTTTGCATATTCATCTAATTTACCAGTTACGCGATCATCAAAACGCATTCCAATGGCGACCAATACATCACATTGGTTAGTTAACACATTAGGCGCATAGTTGCCATGCATTCCTACCATACCAACATTTAGTGGATGTGATGAAGCTATTGCCGATGCTCCCATGATGGTCCATGCAGATGGAATACCTGATTTTTCAATAACCGCTTTAAATTCATTTTCTGCACCTCCTAGTATAACTCCTTGCCCCCATACAATCAATGGCTTTTTCGCGTTATTAATTAAATCTGCGGCTTCTTGTAATTTGTTCTCATCAACCTTAGGTACAGGTTTGTAGCTGCGAACACCTT
>CAZAPO010000147.1:0-6190 GCA_964487005.1 uncultured Flavobacteriaceae bacterium | reverse complement strand
ATGTGAAGCGTCGTACCTTAGAAATGTACTTTGCCAATCTAATAACTTGATGACTATAACCGTACTCATTATCGTACCAAATATATAGTATCACATTCTTGCCATCTTTTCTAACTATTGTTGCTTTACTATCATATATTGCTGGTGCCGAACTTCCTACAATATCACTAGAAACCAACTCGTCGCTCAATTCATATTTTATCTGTTCTACCAGGTCACCTTCTAGGGCATATTTTTTCATTACAGAATTCACACCATCTAAACTTGTTACACTTTCTAATTCTAGGTTTAAAATAGCCAAGGATCCATTGGGCACAGGTACCCTGATGGCATTAGAAGTTAATTTCCCTTCAAGGCTAGGTAAGGCTTTTGCAACTGCACTCCCGGCACCGGTTTCAGTAATTACCATATTGAGTCCCGCGGCTCTTCCTCGACGGTATTTTTTGTGCATGTTATCTACTAGGTTTTGATCATTAGTATAAGCGTGGATAGTTTCTAAATGTCCACTTTTTACTCCAAATGAATCTTCCATGACCTTTAAAATTGGAGTTATGGCATTAGTTGTACACGAAGCCGCAGAGAAAATATCAATTTTATCTGGATCATTTTCATATTGGTTCACTCCATGTACAATATTAGGTACGCCCTTACCTGGAGCCGTTAGAAGCACCTTATCAATTCCTTTTGCTTTGAGGTGTCGTCCTAAAGATTCTTCATCTCTAAATGCCCCAGTATTATCTATTACAAGTGCATTATCGATTCCGTACTTCGTGTAATCTATATCCTCAGGTGCATTTGCCGAAATCATATTCACGGTAGTTCCATTAGCGATTAATGCCTCGTTCTCAACGTCGGCAACCACCGTACGATGAAACTCTCCATGTACTGAATCATTTCTCAATAGTGATGCCCTTTTCTCAAGTACAGTTTGGTTAATTACTCCTCGTGTCACAATGGCTCTAAGGCGTAGTTGGTTACCTTTACCTGTTTTTGTCATGAGCTCTCTTGCTACAAGACGACCTATTCTACCAAAACCATAAAGAACTACATCTTTGGGTGTGATACCACCATTAGTATTTGCGTCTTTAAGCTTATTAGCGACAAAGGCCAAGGCGTTATTAAATTTGTTATCCTCAAGATGATATTCAAAAGTTAACTTTCCAATATCCAATCGTGCGGGTGGTAGATCAAGTGTTTTGATGGCTTGTGCAATCTCTACCGAATCGAAGATTGAAATTGGCTTTTGAACAAACTCACCTGCATATTCATGCAAATTGAGAATTTCGCTTACGTTTCTATCAATAAGCGGATTTCTAAACAGAATTAATTCTATTGACTTGTCGTACCAAAGGTCGCTAACAATTTTAATAAATTCTACGGTGGCCCTTCTACGGTCTGCTTGAAACGCCAATTCTTTTTCATAAGTTTCGTTAAAACTCATTTTTTTGACTTAATTATTGAGGTTAATTTTCGGCAAAAGTAATATATTTCAAACGTTTGAGTAGCTATTTTTTATAAAAAAATAAAGCCCTCTTTTTTGAGGGCCATTTTTATGTATTTTACTTGGGTTTTATTTAAAACGATAGTTTACTTTCTCGCCATTATTCTTAACAATCTCCACGCGATAAAGTTTACCCGAATATTTTTTCAATGCTTTTTCTGTTGTTGCTATTGAATTTACTTTCATACCGTTTATTGATATTACCACACTACCTTCATCAATTCCATCTGATTGCCATTCGTCTCGGTAATCGCTATCAAGACTTGAGATTTTTAATCCATAGTCAACGCCTAATTTCTTAAGCTCGTTTTTAGATGCTTCCTTTAGTGTGCCAACTGCTGGAACCGTGATAGTTGTTAATTTGGCTAAGGTTACTGGAATAGTTTTCTCTTCTCCATTTCTCAACAATGTGGCATAAATAATATCATTTGGACTTTTAGTGTTTAAAAAGCCTTTCATGTCTGCAAACTTATTGATCTTAACGTTATCTAACATTTTTATGATATCACCTTCTTTTATTCCTGCTTTTTCTGCTCCTGAATCTGATTCAACATCACTAACATAGAATCCTTCAGTTTCATCTACATTAAATTCTTCTGCAGCTCGACTGTTTAAAGATAACCCGCGAACACCTAGAATTCCGTTCTGCACGGTACCAAATTCCATAATGTCTTCAACTACCTTCTTAGCTATATTACTAGGTACCGCAAATGAATACCCTATATAAGATCCCGTTTGAGATGTAATTGCGGTGTTAATTCCAATGAGCTCTCCATGTGTATTAACCAATGCACCTCCAGAGTTTCCTGGATTAACAGCGGCATCTGTTTGAATGAATGATTGTATTTCACCACCATATAGATCTCTTGATTTTGCACTAATTATTCCTGCTGTAACTGTAGAGGTTAAATTAAATGGATTTCCAACTGCCAATACCCATTCACCAATTTTAGCATTATCACTATCGGCAAAGGTTGTGTGCGGTAAATCATCATCGGCCTCAATCTTTAAAAGCGCAATGTCGGTTTTAGGGTCGGTACCTAAAAGTTCTGCTTTATAAGATTTATTATTGTTTAATGTGATTGAAATTTCCTGTGCTCCATCAATTACATGATTATTTGTTATAATCAATCCGTCTGGAGAAATTATAACACCAGAGCCCGTTCCTACCTGCGGACGTTGTGAACGACGACCAAAAAACAAGTCTTCAAATGATGTTCCTCCTGAAACCATTGCCATGTTTTGTACATGCACAACAGTATGAATGGTTTTTTCTGCAGCTGTCGTAAAGTTGACAGCTTCTGCATTAGGTAAACTCGCATTCAACGGGGTGTAATTAACGGGGATGGTAAATCTTGTATCCTCGTTTTGTTGTTGAGTTACTTGCGTTTTTTCTTCGTCTAATAACTTGTAGGCTCCTAAAGTTAGCGCTCCACCGAGTGCTGAAACAAATACTAACGTAATTATCTTTTTCATCTTCTTAATTTGTTCTTTTAAATTTTTGATTTGACAACGATTAAAAATACTAAATTATTGAATCTTAAAGATTAATTTAACGAATCTTTGAGGCATTTTTAACGATGATTTAACAGGCAAAAAAACGTAATAATATTTCTATCTTTGTTCATTCTATGACGCACACTTTTTATAAATATCAAGGCACAGGAAACGATTTTGTGATTATCGATAATCGACAAGGAATATTTGACAAGGAAAATACTGCACTTGTCGCTAAATTGTGTGATAGAAGATTTGGTATTGGTGCTGATGGTTTGATTTTGTTGGAAGATGATGACGTGACCGATTTTAGGATGGTATATTATAATTCTGATGGAAATGAGAGTACGATGTGTGGTAATGGAGGGAGATGTTTGGTGGCCTTTGCAAATAAAATTGGTGTTATTGGAAACACAGCGAGTTTTATTGCTATTGACGGAATCCATTCTGCAGTGATTGAAAACAATGAGGTTCAACTTCAAATGCAGGATGTTAGCAATGTACAAGACCATCAAACACATGTTTTTTTGGACACGGGCTCTCCGCATCATGTTGAATTGAAGAATGATCTTGCAAGTCTTGATATTCAACAAGAAGGAGCTACTATTAGATACGGTGCACCTTATAATGAGGAAGGATCTAATGTTAATTTTGTGGAGAAAATTGACAGTAAAACTTTTCAAGTTAGAACTTATGAAAGGGGCGTAGAGGGAGAAACGCTTTCTTGCGGAACTGGTGTTACTGCTGTTGGTATAGCGATGAATTATTTAGGGGAAACGGTTAATAATATGGTTACGCTAAAAACCAAAGGAGGTGACTTAAAGGTTAGTTTTGAGCGAGAAAATTCTAGTTTTCATAATGTTTGGCTTATTGGTCCAGCAACTTTCGTTTATAAAGGGGAGGTATCATGGTGACACTTAAAGGAGATAAGGTTTATTTAAGGGCATTAGAACCTGAGGATCTTGATTTTGTTTATGAGGTTGAGAATGATGAAGGAATTTGGGAAATTAGTCAGACTAGAACCCCCTATTCTAAATTCTTAATTAAGCAATATTTAGAACATGCGCATAAAGACATTTATGAAGTAAAACAATTGCGCTTGGTTATCTCTAGTTATGATGAGCAGGCCATTGGGTTAATTGATATTTTTGATTTTGATTTTCACAATAAACGTGCTGGAATTGGTATAGTAATTAAAGATCCTAAAACGAGGGGAAAAGGATTAGGCTCTGATGCTTTAAAACTATTGGTAGACTACTGTTTTTCGCACCTTAATTTACATCAGGTATATTGTAATGTTGCAGAGGAAAATACAGCGAGCATTCATCTGTTCAAAAATCATGGATTTAAGGAAATAGGACTAAAACAAGATTGGTTTTTGAGTAAAGGGACTTATAAAAATGAATATTTATTTCAATTAATAAATAACTAATGTATATAAAGAAAATTTTGGTTGCTGTGGCATTGATAGGGCTGTTAGTTGCAGCGTTTTTTGCTTATTACGTGTATTCGGCAATGTTTGTTCCAAATACTAGTTTTAATAATAGTGAAGCACATATTTATGTGCCCAGCAATGCGAATTATGATGAGGTTAGAACGCTACTAGTACCGTTGTTAAAGGATATTGACAAATTTGACGCAGTAGCCAAAAGGAAGAAATATACCACGAATATTAGAGGAGGAAAGTTTGTTATTAAAAAAGATATGACCAATAATGATATTATTAATTCAATTAGAAGTAATAATATTCCGGTGCGTGTTTCTTTTAACAATCAAAACTCTCTAGCGTTATTGGCTGGAAGAATAGCAACTCAAATAGAAGCTGATAGTTTGTCTTTGATCACTTCTTTTAAGGATGCAGGTTTTCAGGAAGCGAACGGGTTTAATGAAGCTACTGCTCTTGGAATGTATGTGCCTAATAGTTATGAATTCTTCTGGAATACTTCTGCAGATGAATTTAAAAGTAGAATGCTAAAGGAGTACAATAGGTTTTGGAATGATTCAAGGAAGCAAAAAGCAAAAGCTGCTGGGCTTCGTCCAGATGAGGTTATTGCCCTAGCGTCGATTGTTCAAGAGGAATCAAAACAAAAGAATGAGCAGCCGCGTATAGCAGGGGTGTATATGAATAGGTTAAAAAATAATTGGACTTTAGATGCTGATCCAACATTAAAATTTGCAGCCTATAAGCTTCCTAAATACAAAAACACAATAATTAAACGTGTGTTGAATGAGCATAAGAGGATTGAATCTCCGTACAACACCTATAAAAATCAAGGATTACCACCAGGATTAATTGTGATGCCCGATATTACTGCCATTAATGCGGTACTAAATTATGAGACGCACGATTATTTTTTCTTTGTTGTTGACGCCGAGCGACCAGGGTACCATAAATTTTCAAAAACCATTCAGCAGCATAATCGTTATGCACGAGAGTATCATCGATATTTAAATAATCGAGGAATAAGGAGGTAGTTGTTGTGAGGCTATTCTTTGTCTTTTTTTTTCTTTTTAATAGTCTGATATATTGCCAGACGTCTTCTCCTAATTTTTTTAGCGCTAGCGATACCCTCAACACTAAACGCAGAAATGCTGTCGTCATCACAGAGGCTGTATTAGGTTCGGCCACCTTAATAGGATTGAATAGCTTATGGTATAAAGATTATCCTAGATCTAGTTTTCATACGATCAATGATTTAAATGAATGGGAGAAAATGGATAAGCTAGGTCATGTCTTTACATCATATCAATTAGGGCGTGTAGGGGCAGATGTTCTTAATTGGAGCGGAGTTAGAAAAAAAGATCAACTTATTTATGGAGCAACCCTTGGTTTTACCTTTTTAACTGCTGTTGAAGTTTTAGACGGTTTTTCTAAAGAATGGGGTTTTTCTTGGTCTGATGTTGGAGCAAATGCCTTGGGTACCGGTTTGTATATAGGTCAAGAACTGCTTTGGGAAGAACAAAGGGTACAGTTAAAGTTTTCGTTTCATGAAACAAAGTATGCCGCCCAACGTCCAGATAAGTTAGGAAGCACTTTACTAGAACAGGTTTTAAAAGATTACAATGGGCAAACCTATTGGTTGAGTGCGAATGTGCATTCATTTTTTAAGAATTCAAAGATCCCAAAGTGGTTGAACTTAGCAATAGGTTATGTTGCAGAAGGCATGTTAACTGGTGGAAATGAGCATGTTA
>CAZAPO010000146.1:0-4510 GCA_964487005.1 uncultured Flavobacteriaceae bacterium | reverse complement strand
GATGCTGAAGAAAGTTGGATGCAGGATGCTGCAGATGATTTATTGGAAGAATTAATGGCTACATATAATAAAGAACAACCAATAGTTTATAATACTTTGCAGACCTACAGGTGGGATAGATTAGATTATCTAAAGGATCAGCATAAAAAAGCCATTGAAGGAAATTATAAGCTTGGTTATAAAATTGTGCGCGGTGCGTATATGGAAAAAGAGCGAGAGCGTGCAGAAGAATTAGGTTACCCTTCACCTATCTGTAAAACAAAGGCCATTACTGACGATAATTTCAATAATACATTGACCTATATATTAGAAAACCTTAATGAAATATCGGTCTTTATAGGAACTCACAATGAGGAAAGTTCTTATTTGGCCATGGATCTTATGAATCAACAAGGTATAGTTAAGTCAGACAATCGAGTCTGGTTTGGGCAGCTTTACGGGATGAGCGATCACATTAGTTACAATTTAGCCGATTACGGATATAACGTGGCTAAATATGTCCCGTTTGGCCCGGTAAAAGATGTTATGCCTTATCTTATAAGACGTGCTGAAGAAAATACTTCTGTTGCTGGTCAGACAAATAGAGAATTAAATCTTCTAAAACAGGAAAAGAAAAGAAGAAGGCTATAACTTATTATATGAATAATCCCTTTACATCTGATACTTATACGGCATCATGGCTGAAATTTTTTAACGAAGGAAAAGACAGTTTTTCATTTGGTGCTTTTAAGGACATTAATTTTATTGAGGACAGAAAGTTTAAATGCTATGTAAATGTTGGTAAAAACATTAGTAATGGCATGTCATATAGTATTAACAAAGGCGTGGATGATTACAAGGGTAAAGTTTTTCTCGTACATGATGTTCCTAGTTATTTTCCAGAAATCAATGATATAGCAGATAATTTAAAACTAATTGAAGTTGGGCAATATAAAGGATCTTATATTGATCTTTCTGAAATGAGCTCTTTAGATGACGTTTTATTAAAATGTTTTAATTCAAAAAGCAGAAGTAGATTCAAAGGCAGAGTTCGCCAAATTGAAAAAACCTTTAATATATCTCATAAAGTCTATTTTGGCGAAATGTCTCGCCAAGATTATGATAGGGAAATGGCAGCATTGAAGTTGCTAATTATTAAGCGGTTTGAAGAATTAAATAAACACAATACAGTTATACCATTATGGGATTTTTATCAAGAAGTAATATACCCATTGGTAGTAGAAAAAAAGGCGCTTTTTAATGTAGTTTATAATGATGATCAACCTATTGCTATGTCTATAAACTTTGTCTATAATAATATTGTAGCTGTATCTATTAGATCTTTTAATACAGATTCTTATAAGTACAATTTAGGTGGATCTGAGATTTATAAAATGATCGATTGGTGTTTACAAAATCACTTTGATATTCTTGATTTTTCGAAAGGACTTAAGGGATATCCTTATAAAAAGAGATGGGGAACACACTTCTATCAATTCAATACCCATATTTTATATGACGCAAAGTCAATGAAGGCACGAACCAGAGCGAAGTTAATTAAGAATATGTTTAGATTTAAACAGTATTTACGAGATAAGGGAATAAACTATTTATATACTCGAGTATACTATAAATTTAAATCTCTAGGAAAAAAATAGAAATTTCAGGTTTCTAGATTTTCTTTTCTTTTTGGGCGCATTACCATATCCATAACCATATCCTTTTTTCTGAATAACGCCATTTAATAGAACAACCATATTTGGTAATCGCTTTTCATCATACATAGATTGTGCTATATGTAACTGACGTTTATCTAAATAATTAGCGCGCACCACATAAATCACAATATCAGCAAATTTGCTAATTAGAAGTGTATCAGTAACCAGTCCTACAGCAGCTGTATCGACAATAATATAATCGTACTTGTTTTTAACAGCATTGAAGAGGGTTTCCATTTTATCATCCATTAAAAGTTCTGCCGGATTTGGTGGAATGGTTCCAGAACTAATCATATCTAAATTGGTGTCAATTTTGTGAATAACATCTGCAAAATTGATCTTATTATCAATAATATAATTGGTTAGACCAAGTCCAGATTTATTCTCAACACCAATATATTTATTAAGTTTTGGCACTCTAATATCACTTTCAATAATTAACACCTTTTTATTTGAAAAAGACAGTGATCTCGCAAGATTCAAAGAGGTGTGTGATTTACCTTCTTTACTTGTCGTAGAGGTAACGAAAATGGTTTTTCCTTTGCTCTTAGTAGCCCCACTTAACATGAAATCGATATTGGTTCTAATTAACCTGAAGGCCTCGGCCTTTGGTGAGTAGTCCATTTTGTTAATAAACACTTGTTTACTATTAGATTTTGGAACATCACCAATAAATGGAACGGACAGTTCCTTTAATAAACCAGCTTTATTTCTAATCTTTGTATCAAGCATGTCTTGCACATAAACAACAGACAGCGGTATAATAAATCCAAGTACCAATGCTCCCAAGAAAATTATTTCTTTCTTAGGCCAAATAGGTAAGGCGCTAGAGAATGCATCATCAACTATAATTGCATTAGGAGAGGAAACACCGTATGATACGGCAGATTCTTCCCTTTTCTGTAATAAATAGATAAAAACCGACTCTTTAATATCTTGCTGACGTTTTAAATCACGAAACTGGCGCTCTTTTCTGGGCGCAGAAAATATCTGTGATGATATTCTTCGTTCTTCATCATTTAAAGCGTCCAATTTTATTCTATTGGATGATTCTAAATTCCCAAGACTTGCATTAATGCTTTGCTTAAGCTTTGTTATTTGGTTGTCTAATCTTACTACAACAGGATGACTCTCACTCGAATTTTCAAGAGTTCTATTTCGTTGCATAACAAGATCATTGTGTCTTTGAATTAATGCAGAAATAGAATTGTCTTGAAAAGAAATATTGCTAGGGATTACATCATCATTAGCATTATTTTCGGCCAAATAATCACTCATGTAACCAATCATTTGTAGCTCAGTGCTTGTAGCTACTTGTTGATTTTCTATATCTCGTTCAGTCTCAAGAAATATACTAGATTGTGATGACAGGTCGGTAAGTCTATTATTTTGTTGTTGAATTTCAGAAGCTTGATTTACTTCTGCTAATTCCCTTGACACTATAGCTAATCTATTATTTATAAAATCAGAGGTTGCTTTAACTACCTTGTTTTTATTATTGATAACAATATTATTATATTCTTGAATAAGACCATTAAGTATATCTTCACCTTTTTCCTTCACTGGTTCATCCAATTCAAGTCTAATGATACTTGATTTAGGACCAGCAGTTAAAATTTTTATTTTCTTATTATAGTAAGATGCAACTTTTTCTACTGGAGAAATTTTTACAGTAATACTTTTACCCACCTTAAGTTCTTCTTGGGTAAAATTTGGTGTAAGAATGAGCTCTCCAAATGGCATTATTAAATTATCGCCAAAGTTTAAGCGTTGATCTCTATTTTTTAAAATGTATTCTGAACTTGATACAACATCTAAAGTGAAAGTTGTATCAATGTTTTTAATGATTGAATCGTTTTCAAGAAAATTAATTGTAAGAGGAGGGTTTTTATAAATCTCTAATTCCTTAATTGATCCTTGAATATAACACTGAACATTGAGCTCTAGTTTTTCGACAACACTGTTAATCATAGAACGAGATCCAATAATCTGCATTTCATCTTCTACACTATTATGGTCTTGTTTAAACAATCCATAATCGTTTACTTGGTTGATCTCTTTTAAGGCATTTTGTTCTTTGCTGTCTGCAATTTTAATGGTTGCAGCAATCTTATAGGTATCTGTTGCATATCTTAAATAAACAAAACCAAGTGCAATAAAAACAATCAAACTTAGCAGAAACCATTTCCATTTAACTAAATACTTATCAACTTGTTCTCTTAAGGAAGAACTATTTTTTGCCTGTGTTGTCATTTAAATCAATACTAATTTGGATTTGTTATTAAAATAGCGACAATGGTTGCCAATGTTCCTACTGCCGAAATAATAACACCATTATTTTGGTTATAACTAGATGATCTAACCTTGGCATTGTTTGGCTCGACGTATAAAACATCATTTTGAGTCAAATAATAATTTGGTGAGTTTACAGTATTTATGGAGGTAAGATCAAACTTATGATATCTTTTTTGCCCATCAATCTCACGTATTAATAAAACATTATCACGTCTACCGTAAATTGTTAAATCACCTGCTAAACCTAGTGCCTCACTCAATGAAATTCTTTCGTCTTGTATGGTATAAGTACCAGGTCTTAATACTTCCCCTAGAACGGTTACTGTGAAGTTAGCCAACCTTATATTAACTATTGGATTTACTATATATTCGCTTAGTTTTTGCTTAAGCATGCTATTGGCTTCACTACGGGTTAACCCTGCCATTTTAAGCGTTCCTAATACTGGAAACTCAATGTTTCCATTTGAATCTATTAAATAGGTTTGCATTTTTAAATCACCCTGAGCGTCTATTACTGT
>CAZAPO010000145.1:0-9029 GCA_964487005.1 uncultured Flavobacteriaceae bacterium | reverse complement strand
GTAAAAAAGTAGCTAATTTATTTTTTACAGGGCAATTAACCGTTCCTGGACCTGGTGTACCGCCAGCCTTAATATCGGGTAAACTTTCTGCTGGATTGGTTTCTAAATACTTGAATCAACAAGCTAAAATTTCTAATAAATACATTTTACAAGCAACCTAAAATGAAGCAATTATTTGATACCGTATCGCAACAAACAAGTAAGGTAGTTACTAAAACATACAGTACGTCTTTCTCGCTGGCCACCAAAATGCTATCTAGCTCCATAAGACAACATATCTATAATATTTATGGTTTTGTAAGATTGGCCGATGAAATTGTTGATTCTTTTCATGATTACAATAAAAAAGAACTGTTTAGTAAGTTTGAGAAAGATCTGGAGCATGCACTAGAAAACAGAATAAGTTTAAATCCAGTACTTAACTCCTTCCAAGAGACGTTCCATACCTATGATATTGATAAATCACTGGTGAATGCTTTTATGAATTCAATGCGAATGGATCTTTACAAAACCGAATACACCACCAGAGAAGAGTATATAGCTTATATCTATGGCTCTGCAGATGTTGTTGGGCTTATGTGCTTAAAGGTTTTTGTGAAAGGGGATGAAAAAAAGTACTATGAGCTTATGCAAATGGCCATGTCTCTAGGTTCTGCTTTTCAAAAAGTTAATTTCTTAAGAGATTTAAAAGCTGATCATGATGATCTAAATCGTACTTATTTTCCTGATACCGACTTAAATAATCTCGATGAAGTTTCAAAACAGAAAATAATTGACGATATTGAAGCTGATTTTGCTGAGGGCTTAAAAGGAATAAAAAGATTGCCGATGGAAGCCAAATTTGGCGTGTTTATGGCTTATAGGTATTACAGGCAATTACTCAAAAAATTAAAGAGAACACCTGCCGAAGAAATAAAAAATTCTAGGATTCGTGTTCCTAATTATAAGAAATTTGAGTTGCTAACCCGCAGTTATGTGAAGTACCAATTAAATATGTTATAGCAATTATGAGTACATTTTCTTGGATTGCCGTTTTTCTAAGCGCATTCTTCATAATGGAGTTTATGGCTTGGTTCACACATAAATTTATTATGCACGGTTTTTTATGGCGTCTTCATAAAGATCACCACAAAAAAGATCATGACAGTTGGTTTGAGAGAAATGACGCCTTCTTTTTATTTTATGCCGCAGTAAGTTTTACTTGTTTTTATCTATGGAGTTTTGAATCTTTTTGGTATGGCTTACCAATTGGATTAGGTATTATGGCATATGGCATTGCTTACTTTATTGTTCATGACATTTTTATACATCAGCGATTCAAGTTATTTAGAAATGTTGACAACTGGTACGCTCGAGGTATTAGAAGGGCTCATAAAATTCATCATAAGCATCTAGGAAAAAATAAAGGTGAAAACTTTGGTATGCTTATCGTTCCTTTTAAATATTTCAAAAAGAGCAGTTAATGAATTTTTTGTATTTACTGTTAAATATTGGATCGATTGCCGTTCCTTTCGCATTTAGTTTCCATCCCAGATTAAAATTTTATAGACACTGGCGCTCTTTTGGTATTGGTATATTGGTTATGATGGCCCTGTTTATAACTTGGGACATAATATTTACAAAAAATGGAGTTTGGGGATTTAATCCCAACTACCTGGTTGGTATAGATATTATTAACCTACCACTCGAAGAATGGTTGTTTTTCATTTGCATCCCATATGCATGCATATTTACTCATTATGCACTTTTAGAGATTAATCCAAAATTTGGACTTAATCTAAACACAACAAAATTAATAACCGTTATACTGTTAGTTGTCTTTTTTACTACGGCAATCTTTAATATTGATAAGAATTATACGTTTGTAAATTTTGGCCTTGGAGGAATTGTTTTATTATTGGTTTTGGTTAAAAACATTAAATTACTTCAACAGTTCTTTATTTCGTATGCCATTATTTTCTTCCCATTTCTACTCATCAATGGAATATTAACTGGTAGTTTTATTGAAGGAGAAGTTGTTTGGTATAATAATGATGAAAACTTAGGTATACGAATTTTTACAATTCCTATTGAGGATTCGGTTTATGCACTGAGCATGTTGCTGATACCTTTATTTATTATGACTAAGTTGAAACCATCATCAGAACAATTGACTATTAATTGAGCAAATCATCAATAAGATCCCTTACTTTATCACTGTTCCAATTGGCTGGACCTACTTTATCGATAACAATGTTTCCTTCTTTGTCTAACAACAATGTTCTTGGAATTGAAGATACATTAAGGCTGCTAGGATATGCTTCTAATGGTTTGTAACTATCCAAAACATAACCCTTCTTCTCAAAAAAGGTAGAAACCTTTCTTTGATTCTCTCCAGATACTAAAATGATTTTAATTTTGTTATTATAATCATTTGCCAAATCCTGAATATGTGGCAATTCTGCAATGCATGGTGGGCACCAGGTGGCCCAAAAGTTTAATAGTATAACTTCACCTTGAAGGTCTTTTAAATTTATTTCTTCACCATCTGCTGAAACTAGTTTAAAACTTGAAAACTCTAATGCAGTTCTATTAGATTTATCAATTATTGAAGGACCAAATTGAGAAATTACCTTATTTAATGTAACCTGAATTGGTTTTCTGGTTTGCGGAATAATCAACAAAACTATAACAACCAAAAAAATTAAATCACGCTTTTTAGGCATTCTAATTTTCATGCCGTATCTAATTTTATTGCTTTATTTTTTGCCACAAAGTATATCGACCGCTTCTCTCATGGTGATGCGCACGCTGCCTATAAAGGCGACAACAAATGCATCTTGGACGCCTTGTTTAATAACGCTTAATCTAACAGCTTCTGTTTCCTCCAATGTACTATAATCTCCTAATCTAAACTTAGTATATCCATCTTCATTAGATGCTCTTACCGTTCCTACATTTTCAAGGAAATTAAAATAACTTATTTTAGGAGCTTGGCGATAGGCACCCACCTGAACCATAAATTTCAACCCATCTACAGCAATTTTACCATCACGTTTTAATGAGGCAAAATACAACTCCATGTCTTCTAAATTTTCAAAACAAGAAATTGGATCTTCTTTTTCTGGACAACCATGATCTGTCCCTGGAACTTCAGGGCAGTCATCAATATTATCAGTATATCCATCACCATCGGTATCTAAACATCCATTATATCTTTTTAATCCATAAGTTTCTGGACATAAATCATCCTTATCTGCAACACCATCACCATCTCTATCTGGACATCCTGCCAGTGCTTCTAATCCTGCAATATCTGGGCATTGATCTACTTCATCAAGAACGCCATCACCATCTCTATCAGTAATAACCTCATCTTCTACAACCTCCTCTTCTTTTGTTTTTATATGAAAAATCAATCCAACACTATGTTGCCAATGTCTGGCAAGGTAATCTTGAAATGAATGCTTATAAGTTGTTTGAATATTTAAACCAAAACTATCATCAAACCAGTATTTTGCACCTAACGACCCATTTAAAGTTCCTGCCCCTATTAATTTATTACCAGGAATCTTTGTTGAATCAAAATGGCCTTCTTCTACCCAGGTATAACCTCCACCAATCCCAATAAACGGTTTAAATTTTGTGGCTGAAAAATAATAATTAAACATTCCATCTAGCCCTAAATATCTTAAGTTATCCGGTCGTTCACCTGTTGGGGTTCCTAGTTCATTCAATTTTTTTATTTGATTAAACGAAACCGAAGCACTCACCGAGAAATGTTCAGATAAATACTTATATGCCGTAAACTTAGGAATACTAATGTTCCAGTGGTCTGTTAAATTAAAGAACTCATCAAAATACGGTCCTCGTGGATCATCTTCTCCAACAGGATAAAAATCAACGGCATTAAATTCTAAACCAAATACCCAGGGCTTGGTTTCATCTTGTGCAATCATTGATTGTGACGCAAAAATAAGGAGCAATGTTATCGCGAGTAAATTGTATTTTTTCTTCATTTAAAAAGATTAATTAATTTTTTGGTATGATGAAGATACTAAAATCTACTTAGCGAAGCACAAGAAACTGGTAGGTCTGTATTAAAATTAATTGGCATTTATTGAAAAAAGCACAGTTTCTAGTACGAAACCGTGCTAATTCCAACAAAATCTTCATTTGAATACTATCTAGAAGCAGTACCTGAAAGCGACACAACTGGTCCTGCTCCCATTGAAATTGCAGTATGATCTGCTGCATTATTAGGAACCATATGTGCCAAAGGTTTTAATGTAAATGGATTAGGGCTATTATCTGGATAAGGCTCAACTGAAATTACAATTGTTGTACCTTTTAAATCTGTAGGAAAGGTTAATCCTGCTGGTGCATTTTGCAAGAAATCTTCACCCGGAAAAGGAGGTCCGTCGCCTTCGCTACCTTTAAACATTGAGGTCATGGCATTGTCGTCAAAACCAGCTACATCAGTAAAAGTTCCAGTACTTACAGGCATACCATCGATGACCGCCCAACCTTCATACTTCCAACCATCGTTTAAATTTGGTAAATTCAAACCAGCGACGGCAGATCCACTTGAATTATCTAAAAACCACACGCCACTTGCTTCATTTGAGTTGTCACTATCTGTAGGTGTTGCCAGGATATAAGTACCTGCAGACCCACTAAAATCACCAACTATTCCATTCGAGTTTACTGTAGCGGTATTCCCAGCGAAATCTCCTGCTAAAATTTTTGTCGCCGCCGGTGCGGGGTCTGGATCTATTGCTGGTTCGATGGACAAAACAAACGTAGTTGCCATCTCTAACTGTGTAGCATCCACTTCAAACGATTTTGGAAAATTAACATCATTAAATGTTCCTGTTGAAACCGGTTGTCCATTAACAATTATCCAACCCTCGTAAACGTAATCACTTCCTAGTGCTTCAAGCGCATTAAAATTGAGCGTTAATGTTGCCGTTGCTGGAACATTATCATCATCTTTACTACACGATAAAACTGAAAGTGCTAAAACTAAAATTAAAATTTTCTTAAACATAACAATTATCTTATTCAATTAATACACTTCAAAAGTAATTGTCATGAATAGGATAAAATGTTAGCTAGCTAACATTAGCCCGTTTTTTTATAAATTCTTATATGCTTTCTGTCAAAATCAATCACATTATTCTCTTTTAATTCATTTAAAAGAATATTCAATGTTGGTCTAGATACACCAATTAGTGAAGCAATGTCTTTTTGTGTATAAGGGTGATTTATTAAATGATCTCCAGTTTTATCACAGTCATAGCCATATTCATCGCACAACTCTTGTAAAAACTCCATTAACCTTGTCTTGGCATCTTTATATAGAAGTAATTGTAATCGACGCTCTAACTTTTGAAGTTTAAATCCAATAAACTTATATATTCTAAAACTAAAATTTTCATTATCACGCATAAGATCATGCATGGTATCAACACCCACAGGACATATTGAAGTTGAATTATCCATTGATTGTGCAAATTCATCTCTTGTACGCTGCCCCAATATTGCCTTCTCACCAAATATTTCACCACGTGAAAGAATAGCTTTTACAATCTCATCACCAGTTTCACTGTAGTATCCAATTTTGACCTTTCCTTTTTCAATAAGGTATACCTTATTACTTGCATCTTGTTCAAAATAGATATAATCACTTTTTCCGTAGGCTGAAAAGTCGTGTGTTTTCTTATATCGTTTAAACTTATGCGGACATAAAATCTTGAATAAATTTACATCTTCAAAATACCAAATGGACTTCATAATGGGGTGTTTTTTGAATTAAAAGTCGAAAGTTTAGTACTCAAACTTACAGTGCAATAAAAAAAAACTCCCAACGTAAGGTTGGGAGTAATTCAATTTATCTATAAAATTCTATATACTAAGCGTTTTGCTTTTTTATAAGATTTAGTGCTGATCCTTCATTAAACCATTCTATTTGTCCTTCATTATAAGTGTGATTCACCAATATGGTATCTGTTGAACCATCGGTATGCACAACTTCTATTGTTAATGGTTTTCCTGGTGCAAATTGATCAAGATCTAAGAAGTTAAAAGTATCGTCTTCTTGTATAAGATCATAGTCAGTTTCGTTGGCAAAAGTTAACCCTAACATTCCTTGCTTCTTCAAGTTGGTTTCATGTATTCTTGCAAACGATTTTACAATAACAGCCGCGACTCCCAGGTGACGTGGTTCCATTGCCGCGTGTTCTCTTGATGATCCTTCTCCATAATTATGGTCGCCAACTACTACTGTAAAAATACCATTGGCTTTATAGTCACGCTGTACTTTTGGCACGGCATCATAGTCACCAGTAAGTTGATTTTTAACGAAGTTGGTTTTCATGTTATAAGCATTTACAGCCCCAATTAACATGTTGTTTGAAATGTTATCTAAATGTCCTCTGTAACGCAACCAAGGTCCTGCCATTGAAATGTGATCTGTTGTACATTTTCCATGAGCCTTAATTAACAATTTTGCGCCTTTAATCTCGTTGCCAATTGGTGTAAAAGGTGTTAGCAATTCTAAACGTTCTGAATTTGGATCTACAACAACATCAACGTGGCTTCCATCTTTCTCTGGTGCTATATAACCTGCATCTTCTACTTCAAAACCTTTTGGAGGTAACTCCCATCCTGTTGGCTCGTCTAGCATTACTTCTTCTCCATTGTTGTTGATTAATGTATCCTTTAACGGATTGAAGTCTAATCGTCCCGAAATAGCAATCGCCGCAACCAATTCTGGAGATGCTACAAATGCATGCGTATTAGGGTTACCATCTGCACGCTTCGCAAAGTTTCTATTAAATGAGTGTACTATACTATTTTTAGGTGCATTCTTTGGGTCTTCATAACGCGCCCATTGCCCGATACACGGTCCGCAAGCATTTGTAAATATCTTGGCGTCAAGCTTTTCAAATATCTCAAGGATACCATCTCTTTCAGCCGTATATCTCACCTGCTCTGATCCTGGGTTAATACCAAATTCTGCCTTGGTAGTCAATCCCTTATCTAAAGCCTGCTGTGCGATAGACGAAGCTCTTGACAAATCTTCATATGATGAGTTTGTACATGATCCTATTAATCCCCATTCTACTTTTAGCGGCCAATCATTTGCTGTGGCCTTCTCGGTCATATCCTTACCAACACTTGTCGATAAGTCTGGTGTAAATGGTCCATTAAGTAAAGGACCAAGTTCTGATAGATTGATTTCAATTACCTGATCAAAATATTGCTCTGGATTTGCATATACTTCTGGATCTGCGGTTAGATAATTCTTAACCTCATTTGCTGCATCTGCTACATCTTCTCTATCTGTTGCACGCAAATAACGTTCCATGGTTTCATCGTAACCAAAGGTAGAAGTGGTTGCACCAATCTCTGCACCCATATTACAAATAGTTCCTTTTCCTGTGCATGACATTGCAGTTGCTCCAGGGCCAAAATATTCTACTATGGCTCCAGTTCCACCTTTTACAGTAAGAATTTCAGCAACTTTAAGTATCACATCTTTTGGAGCTGTCCAACCAGATAACTTTCCAGTTAATTTTACTCCAATTAGTTTCGGAAATTTAAGTTCCCAAGGCATACCAGCCATTACGTCAACAGCATCTGCTCCTCCTACACCTATTGCCACCATTCCAAGACCACCTGCATTAACGGTATGTGAATCGGTTCCAATCATCATTCCTCCTGGGAAAGCGTAATTTTCTAGAACCACCTGATGTATTATACCAGCTCCTGGTTTCCAAAAACCAATGCCGTATTTATTTGAAACTGATTCTAAGAAATTAAATACTTCATTACTATTATTTAGTGCAAATTGTAAATCTTTGGTCGCTCCTACTTTTGCTTGAATTAAGTGATCACAATGTACTGTAGTTGGAACTGCTACTTTCTTCTTACCTGCTTGCATAAATTGCAGTAACGCCATTTGAGCTGTTGCGTCTTGACAGGCTATTCTGTCTGGCGCAAAATCGACATAATCTTTACCTCTTTCAAATGCTTTTGATGGCGTACCATCCCAAAGGTGATTGTATAATATTTTTTCTGATAGTGTTAATGGCTTGCCCACTACTTCACGTGCTTTATCAACACGTTCAGCCATTTGAGCATACACTTTTTTAATCATGTCTATATCAAATGCCATAGGTGTATTTATTAAATTTTATACTTAGTTTTTTTGAGTCTCGCAAAAGTACGAAAATTTAAAATATTTTAAAATATATACAACGATATAGCTTAAAAACTAAATATTTTTTAATGAAATGAAGTTTTATTAGTGATATTTTATGAAATCGCTAATTTTAATATTGAAAAACTAATAAATTAGCAATGGAAAATTACAGTAGACTTTTAATAATTTGCTCTTCTGTAATTCCTTCAGCTTCTGCTTTGTAGTTTTTGATGATTCTATGCCTTAAAATACTATTTGCCACGGCTTGCACATTTTCAATATCTGGTGAGAATTTCCCATTGATTGCAGCATGTGTTTTTGCTGCCAGAATTAAATTTTGCGAAGCTCTAGGCCCTGCACCCCAGTCTACATATTGCTTTACCAAATCTGAAGCAGATGTACTATCTGGGCGTGTCTTACCCACCATTCTTACAGCGTATTCTATAACATTATCGGCAACTGGTATTCGACGAATCAAATGCTGAAAATCGATAATTTCTTGTGCTTTGAATAATGGATTTACTGTTTGAACCTCATCTGTAGTTGTGGTTTTAACAACCTGAACTTCTTCGTCAAATGACGGATAACCCAAATTAATAGCAAACATGAATCGGTCTAATTGTGCTTCGGGTAGTGGATACGTTCCTTCCTGCTCAATTGGGTTTTGCGTGGCAAGGACAAAGAACGGATCAGACAGTTTGTGAATTGTCTGACCCACCGTGACCTGCCTTTCCTGCATGGCTTCCAGCAGTGCTGCCTGTGTCTTCGGAGGTGTACGGTTGATTTCGTCGGCCAGCACGACGTTATGAAAGAGCGGACCCGGAATGAAATGAAATTCCCG
>CAZAPO010000144.1:0-6198 GCA_964487005.1 uncultured Flavobacteriaceae bacterium | reverse complement strand
AATAATACTGCTAGCACGCATAAAATAGCAAATTGGGTGGGTTTAAAATTCCACACATACCCTTCTGGATTGGCAAAATAATCTGCAAAAATTAATCCCGAAGAGATAATGCCCCAAAACAAAAACGCAAACCAAATACGTTTCCAATCTACTTTATTTCTTCCTGTGGTAAGGCTTCTAAACGACTGTTTGTGTAAATACTTCACTAAAAATGGGAGGACAATAAACCCTCCAACAAAAGGAAGTAAAATAAAAACCAGATTTAAATTAGACTCAAAGAGCCCCATTAAATAATTAACATCGCCAAGTTGTGATTGATCTATTTCTCCATCAAATGTTTTTACCATTATGGCAAATGCATGTGGTAAAGAAAAGATAATGATACCAATAAATACAGCAGTCAACCCGATGATGTATCTCCACCAATCATGTGCTACTTTAAAAACTTGAGCTATGTACATAAATTATAGGTTTAAGTTCCAATCTAAATTTTGTTCGTATCGCAATGTACCATTTTTTACTTTTAATGGCGAATCTATATTATTTGTAAATAGGCTCCCTGTTCCTAAGCCTTGATACATGTTACTGTTGAGCGTATATGTCCATTGTGCAATGGCATTTAAGCCAATATTACTCTCTAAGGCACTGGTAATCCACCACCCAATTGCTTGTGAATTGGCAAGGCTTATCCATTCTTGACTTCCCTTGAATCCACCAATTAAACTTGGTTTTAAAATAATGTATTGCGGCTTTATGGCTTTTAATAATTCTTCTTTTTTAGCAGCTGTATAAAAACCTATCAATTCTTCATCTAATGCAATTGGCAATGGTGTACTCTCGCATAATTGTGACATAACCTCCCATTGTCCCTGCTTAATTGGTTGCTCGATAGAATGAATATCTAACTTGGCTAATTGTTCCAATTTAGTTAATGCCTCGTGGGGTTTAAAGGCTCCGTTTGCATCTACTCTTAGCTGAACATCGTTCACACTAAATTGGGCTCTAATTGCTTTTAATAATTGTATTTCTGTTTCAAAATCAATGGCTCCAATTTTCATTTTTATACAACTAAACCCTTGCGCTAGCTTCTCACTAATTTGAGATTTCATAAAAGCCTTATCTCCCATCCATACTAACCCGTTAATATGAATTGCTTTTTCGCCACTGGTAAATTTCGATGGAAACAAATTAAACATGGTTTGACTTTCTATTGATCTAAAAGCAATTTCTAATCCAAATTGTATAGAAGGAAATTCAGTTAATTCGGTTAAAAGCGTGTCTAACCCTAAGTGAATATTGTTACAGGTCCATTGTAGTTTTTCTTCATATTTTGGGGTGTCATCTATACTTAATCCTCTTAAAATGCCACACTCACCAATACCCTTTTTACCTGCTTGTTCAAGAATAATAAACCAGGTTTCTTTTTGTGTTAAAACGCCTCTTGAAGTTCCACTTGGGCGTTTGAAATTTAACAGATAACGAGTATAGGTTGCTTTCATTATAACTCTAAAGTACCTCCTATTTCAAGAAGCATAAGATCTTTATTATTATCGAAGAATTTACGCTTAGCCGCATCATGGTCTATTTCAATATAACCAAAGGTGTCAAAATGGTATCCTAATATTTTATCACATTCTACAAATGCTGCCGCAATTAGTGCATCGTTAACTCCCATAGTGAAATTATCCCCAATTGGTAAGATGGCTAGATCTAGTTTTGTTTCCATAGGAATTAGCTTCATATCAAAGGTAAGTGCTGTATCTCCTGCTATGTATATATTTTTATGTTCACCTTCTATAACAAATCCTCCTGGCTGTCCACCATAAGACCCATCTGGAAACGAAGAGGTATGAATGGCATTTACATATTTTACTTTTCCAAAATCAAATTGCCAACTTCCTCCATGATTCATGGGGTGACCTTCAAAACCTTTAGATTGATAGTGACTAACTATTTCGTAATTAGAAACTATGGTGGCACCTGTTCTTTTAGCTATAGTGTCTACATCTAAAATATGATCTTGATGTGCATGTGTAAGCAAAATATAATCTGCTTTTAAGCTATTCACATCAATGGCAGATGCGTTTGGATTTCCTGTTATAAAGGGATCTACTATTATGGATTGATTTCCTATTTCTATTTGGAGCGATGCGTGGCCTAGAAACGTTATTTTCATTATGGTTAAATTTTAGAAAATGAAAATACAAAAAACTGTTTACAGAATATGAAATATTTGGCCTAAACCAAGTAAGAGTGACAAGAAAAATGTTGCTAATGCCAATACTTTTAATTGAGAATCTAATAGTTTTGGTTCTTTATTTTTTATTACAAAAATAACATGTTTCACTAATGGGATATAGGCAATAAAAAATGCCAGATTATAAACTTTTCGATAATATAAGAGTCCAAATATTGCCGTTAAAATAATGGCTCCAATAATTAGAAACAGGTGGTATTGCTTTGCTCTTTTACGTCCTAATTTTACAGCAACCGTGATTTTGTTTGAACTTGTATCTGAGTTAATATCTCTCATATTATTCAAGTTTAAAACACCGGTACTAAGCATTCCTATAGCAATTGCGGGCAATATTAAAACAGCATCCAGTTGTTTTGCATATAAGAAGTAACAGCCTAACACACTTAATAATCCAAAGAAAATAAAGACCATAATATCTCCAAGTGCTCTATACCCATATGCAGTTTCTCCAATGGTGTATTTTATTGCTGCATAAACACATATCACACCAAGCGTAAAAAATAATAGGGAATACAAGAAATAATAGGAACCAAATGCGCTTAACACCAATGCAAATGTTAGCAATATTACTACTAAGATATTGATCTTTATAGCCGCAAACATTTCTTCGGGGCTTATATTTCCACTTTGAATCGCTCTTTCTGGACCTATTCTATTCTCGTTATCGGTGCCTTTTACGCCGTCACCATAATCGTTTGCCAGATTAGACAATACTTGAAGTGCCATAGTAGTTAGCATGGCAAAAACGAAAATAGACAGTTTAAAAAAGCCATTGTAATAGGCCATACAACTGGCAACTATAATTCCAGAAACCGATAAGGGTAATGTACGTAACCTAAATGCAGATAGCCAAAGTTTAAATTTCTTCATTAAGCTATATAGATATTATGGTATCCACTTTTTTTCAAAGTTTGGTTTACGTTTTTCCAGAAATGCATTTCTACCTTCTACGGCCTCATCGGTCATATAGGCAAGTCTGGTTGCTTCTCCGGCAAATACTTGCTGTCCAACCATTCCATCATCAGTTAAATTCATAGCAAATTTCAACATCTTGATTGACGTTGGTGATTTTGCTAATATTTCTTGAGCCCATTCAAATGCTGTAGCTTCAAGCTTATCATGATCTATAACGGCATTTACCATACCCATTTCATACGCCTCCTGGGCCGAGTAGTTTCTACCTAAAAAGAATATTTCTCGTGCTTTTTTCTGCCCTACCATTTTTGCCAAATAGGCAGATCCGTAGCCACCATCAAAACTAGTAACATCTGCATCTGTTTGTTTAAAAATAGCATGTTCTTTACTAGCTAAGGTTAAATCACAAACTACATGCAAGCTATGGCCTCCTCCTACTGCCCATCCTGGAACAACGGCTATTACGGCCTTTGGCATAAATCTAATGAGTCTTTGAACTTCTAGTATGTTTAAACGGTGATACCCATCTTCTCCAACATACCCTTGATGACCGCGTGCTTTTTGATCTCCACCCGAGCAAAAACTCCAAATACCATCTTTAGTTGATGGACCTTCTGCACTTAACAACACAACTCCTATTGAAGTATCTTCATGTGCATCTTGAAATGCTTGTAATAGTTCGCTTGTAGTTTTTGGTCTAAATGCATTACGAACATTAGGTCTATTAAATGCAATTCTGGCTACGCCATTGCATTTTTTATAGGTTATATCGTCAAACTCTTTAACGGTTTTCCAATTGATATCACTCATAATTCTAGCTTTACGTCAAAAGTAAGTTTTTAGTTGAAAAAATTTAAGTATTAGTTTAAATAAATACCATCTTCCTTTAAACTTATTAAACGTTGTTTATACAACGCCCCAATAGCCTTTTTAAAGCTCTTTTTACTCATTTGTAGCTGTTCCTTAATTTCATCGGGTGATGACTTATCGGTCAAACCAATAAAGCCGCTATTGTCTTCGAGCTCTGTTAAGATCACTTGGGCATTTGGTTCTATATTTCGGTAACCTATTTGACCAATACTAATGTCAAGTTTATTGTTTCTTCTTACCTTTTTAACAATCCCTTTAAGTTGATCTCCTATACTTAAATCTCTAAATATTTCATTTTTGTAAATGAGTCCAGAGTGCACCTTATTTACAATTACATTCATTCCTATTTCTGATGGGTGAGAAACAATGAGGTCTACCTCATCAAAGGTTGCAACCGTAAGCTCACTATTGTCTAAAAATCTATTGGTTTTACTAGAAGCAACTAATCTATTGGTGTCTTCATCTAAATAACAATACACCAAATACCAACCTCCCTTTTTCATTTTAAAGGCTTGTTCTTTAAACGGACAGAAAAGTTCTTTTACCATACCCCAATCTAAGAAGGCTCCAAACTTAGTAACTTGATTGCATCGCAATAAGGCAAAATTACCAACAGTAATGTAAGGCTTGTCTGTTACTGCAACCGGGCGTTCATCATTGTCTAGGTACACAAACACCTCAAGGTTTTCTCCTATTTCAAAAGCTTCTGGCACATACCGATTTGGGAGTAATACTTCATTGCCTTCTTCATCTCCTAAAAATAATCCCGGATCAGTATCCCGAAGAATTTCCAGTGTATTGTATTCACCAATTTTTATCATGCTGCAAATGTAATAATATAAAATGGCTATCAATAAAAAAGCGCCACAACAAGTGCGGCGCTTTTTTAATTTGCATTAATCTACTACTAGTAAGCCGATTCTTTACCAAAATGTTTGGTCAATAAATAATAAACTACTGCTCTATATTTATTTCTATTTGAACGACCATACGTATCCATAACTGCGTTTATTCCACCATCTAGGTCATCTCGTTCTGATAATCCTAGTTTTTTAATTAAGAAATTGTTTTTAACCGTTTTCAGCTCTGATTCTGCACTACTAGAAACAGTACTAGAATCTGAATTGTAAATAGAAGGTCCACAACCAATTGTTACTTTGGTCAATAAATCCATGTCTGCTTTAACGCCGCACTTTTCTTTTAGATCCTTAGCGTACTTTGCAATAAGCTCGTCTCTTTTACTCATAATTACTATCCTTTTAAATGTTTAAATGATTAATTTTTTTGCTAACTAATTATTAGACACCTAATTTATTAAAAAGTCACCCTTTATTTTAACTTTTCAAAATAGTTTAATAAAACAGTGTCGTTTACTTTTCTTGGGGTGAATATTTCTAAAAGTTTTGGTTGATCTCCTTCTTTATAAAAATGCTTCATTTCTTGCTCAATTTCTTCTATTGAATCCGCTCTTGAATATTGAAAACCATACATATTACACAAATGACTAGCTTTTAAATCATGCTTAGTTTCAAAGTAGGTGTCAAAATTTGTCGTGTTTTTATGACCTGGTAAGATTCTAAATATTCCTCCACCTGAATTATTAATAACAATAATTCTAAAACTAGGTGGAATGTAATTATTCCATAAAGCATTGCTGTCGTAGAAAAAACTTAGATCACCTGTAATAAATACGGTTTGTTGGCTGCTCACCATTGAAGCCCCGACAGCAGTGCTGGTGCTGCCATCAATACCGCTGGTCCCTCTATTACAAAAAACATCTAAACTCGAGTTAATATGAAACAGTTGCATATACCTTATTGTTGAACTGTTACCACAATGTAACAAGGCCTTATTTGGTAGTGTGTTTAAGAGTGATTGAAATACTTTTAAATCTGAATATTCAACTCTATCTAGATATTCTTCATGTTTGGTTTGTCTATTTGACCGCTACAGGATTAAGCTTTTCACGAAATGCTGCTTTCAAGAATGGCGGGGCTATGTTTTTGGAAACAGGATCCTTAGATATCAGAGACTCTGTATTTTCTAACAATGAAGCATCTATATCTGGGGGGGCTATATTTTCAGAGATATTTTCGCAGTTTGTGGTTGACGAATCTGTGTTCTCTGAAAACAGTGCATCAATGACTGGTGGTGCT
>CAZAPO010000143.1:0-4805 GCA_964487005.1 uncultured Flavobacteriaceae bacterium | reverse complement strand
AGGGGTCTTGACCAATTATTACCACCTTTACATCATCAAATTTGCAGTTATCGAGTGCTGAGAATATTTGCTTCCCTGGTGGAAAACATGTATGTTCTCTGTATTCATTTCTCACAAAATCAACAAGTTGTACAAAATACTCTTTGCTAAACTCTTCACTTAACAAATTTTTCCAGCTATCATCAATACTTACTTTCATTAATGGCCTACTTTGAAGTCTAACAAATATAAAGTATTACACCTTTCATTTAATGCGGAACAGCTTAAAATTTTCATGTATTTTTGTTTCCAATAATTTTTTAAATGATCAATATTCATACTAAAACGCTTCAAGATCTTGAGTTTGATACTGTATTAAATCAAACTTCGGACTATTGCATCACCTTATTGGGTAAAGAAGCTGTTTTAAGTATACAACCATTTAAATCAAAAGAAGAACTACTGGTAGCATTAGCTCTTGTGAACGAATACATATCTTCCTTTGAAAATGATAATAAGATTCCAAATCACGGTTTTGAAGATATCACAGAGGCGCTAAAGTTATTACAGATTGAAAACACCTTTTTAGAGGTTCCTGCATTAAGAAAAATTGCCGCCCTTTCAGAAAATTCTAATATCCTTATTAAGTTTTTTCAAAAGTTTGAAGAGTACTATCCTACGCTATATAAGAAATCATCTCAGGTTGCCTATACAACAGCCATAGTCGATCAAATTAAAAGTATAATAAATAGGTTTGGAGAAGTTAAAAACGAGGCAACCCCTGCCCTTCAATCTATACGCAAAGCCATTAATTCGCTTCAAGGGAAAATTAATTCTAGTTTCGCAACCGCTTTATCTAGCTATCAAGGGTCTGGATACTTAGACGAAATTAGGGAATCAGTTGTAGAAAATCGCAGGGTTTTAGCGGTGAAGGCCATGTACCGCAAAAAGGTAAAGGGATCAATATTAGGTTCAAGTAAAACGGGAAGCATCGTTTATATTGAACCAGATGCGACACAACAATTTCATAGAGAGCTCAATAATTTAATTTATGAAGAAAAGGAAGAAGTTACGCGCATTTTAAAAGAACTCACTAATTTTATTCGTGATTACATTCCATTGCTAAAGGTTTATCAAGAGTTTTTAACTGATATTGATTGTATATATGCCAAAGCAAAGTATGCTAAGTCTATCAACGCGATTCTTCCAAAAATCTCTAATAATAGAATTTTAATCTTAAAAAATGCTTATCACCCAATACTTTATCTAACAAATAAAGAAAAGAAAGAAAAAACCTATCCACAAACCATAGCGCTTTCTAACGAAAGTAGAATAATTGTCATCTCTGGTCCTAATGCCGGTGGAAAGAGTATCACTCTAAAAACTGTTGGACTTCTTCAAGTGATGCTGCAAAGTGGGATGTTAATTCCGGTTCATGAGCGCAGTGAAGTGTGTTTATTCGATAGAATTATTAGTGATATAGGAGACAATCAATCTATAGAAAACCACTTAAGTACTTATAGCTACAGATTAAAGCAAATGAACTACTTTTTAAAGAAGTGTAATGACAAAACACTTTTCTTGATTGACGAATTTGGAACTGGTAGTGATCCTGAGTTAGGTGGTGCATTAGCAGAAACATTCCTTGAAGTATTTTATGAACGTGAAGCTTTTGGTCTTATTACCACACACTACAGTAATTTAAAGTTATTGGCCAATGAACTACCACATATGAAGAATGCAAATATGATGTTTGATGGCAGAAGCTTAGAACCTCTGTTTAAATTAGTTCTTGGTGAGGCAGGAAGTTCATTTACATTTGAAGTTGCTCAAAAAAATGGTATTCCTTACAGCCTTATTAACCGAGCAAAAAAGAAAATTGAACGCGGTAAGGTTAGATTTGATAAAACCATAGCAAAACTTCAAAAAGAACGCTCAAAACTTGAGAAAACCGAACGATCACTTAAGCTAAACGAACAAAAGAAACAGCAAGAAGCAGATAAACTTGAATACATAAATGAACGCGTTCAGCGTAAATTAGAAAGTTATCAGGAGCTTTTTGACAGCAACCAGCGACTTATTTATTTGGGGCAGAAAATAGAGAGTATTTCAGAGAAGTACTTTGAAAACAAGCGTAAGCGTGAATTAATTTCTGAGTTTATGCGCATTGTTGAAATGGAAAATGCCAAACGTAAAAAGCTAACCCAAAAAGAAAAAGTAGTCAAGAAGAAAAAAGAGAAAGCCGTAAAGGAAGAGGTTGCTAAAAAGATTCAGAAAATTAGGGTTGAAAAAAAGGAAAGGAAGAAGAAGGAAGCACTGGTACCTAAAAAGCCAAAACCTGTATTAAAAGTAGGTGATCGCGTAAGACTGATTGACGGAAAAGCAGTTGGAAGTATTGACACCATTGAAAAAAGCAAGGCTGTAGTGAATTATGGACTATTTACGACTAATGTAAGTGTAGATCAACTAGAATTAGTAGAAGCTGTTAAGACATGATTGATTTCCCAAACGATAAGCAATTAATACTTTTTGATGGTGTATGTAATTTATGCAACAACAGTGTGCAATATGTCATAAAAAGGGATAAGAAAAACTTATTTATGTTTGCACCATTACAATCAGAAACAGGAAAAAGTATCATTGAAACCTATGCTATTGATACTGCTAATACAGATTCTATTCTATTATATGTCCCTGGAAAAGGAATTTATACCAGATCGTCGGCAGCACTTCGAATTGCCTCTAAACTTAGGTTTCCTACCAATGTATTAACTATTTTTCGTATTGTTCCTTCGTTTATAAGCAATTTAGTGTACAATTTTATTGCTAAAAACAGGTATAAATGGTACGGTAAAAGAGCGCATTGTATGATACCTACTCCCCAATTAAAAGATAAGTTTCTACAATAAAAAAAGCCTTGAGAGATTGGTGTTCTCAAGGCCTATTCATTTACAATTAACACAATTAAATTATAAATATTTTAGCACACTTATTTTGGTTTTCTAAATATAGTAAAGCTTTCTTTTTTTTCTGAAAAATTATCGTTAAAACTCCTTATTTATTTGTTGAAGTTAAATTCGTACAACAAAAATTACTTTAAACTGCGCAATATAAAGTCAACCGTCTTGTTAGAATTATTGTTTTCTGCAAAAGAATCGGTTATATGTTTTGCTGCAACCGCATAGCCTTTTTCTGTGAGATAATTTATATCATCTAAATGCTCTAGTGAGACTTTACCGGTAAGTAATGGTCTTAAATCATTGCCTTTACTATGATAGTTGAATATTTTTTTCAAACCAGTTAGATAAAGATAATCTTTGGTGAACCCGCCTCCTCTATGCGTTCTAGTAGTAATATAAAATGCATCTTCTCTATTGAGATCATAATTATTATGCAACATTCTAAAGGTTCGTGAAAACGAGTATCCTTTAGCCAAACTATTCACTGCCAGTACCCTATACGCCAATTCTTTTAAGCGTTTGATGGTAAGATTGCCCGACATATACTCACTAAACACCGACAAACCTTCTTGCGTTTCTACATTATTTGGTAAACCATGAGAGAATATTTTTAACGGATGCAACAATCCATTCATGGTGGTTACCATATGCACACCTATCTCGTGGTTGGTTAACACACCAATTTCATTTTCGCTAAACATATGATTGTTATTTAATACCAGTGTTTGCTGATTATTTAAAACCATGGCAATAGCACCCATTTTATCTGAATACTTAATTGAATAGCTAAAGTCATATCGCTTTGAGTATTCCCTAAAAAACTGTTCAGTTTCTAAGGCAGAGAATTTAGGTTTAAAATGGTCTGCTTCTTCATCGGCATTAAAATGAAGTATAAACTTGGCATTCTCTACATCCAACTCTGTTGGAGTACCAAAAGAGTGCAAGCTGTTGTAATAGAATTTTTTACCCGTACCAACGGTTTCGATACTTTGTATTAAGCCAGAATAGAAATAAATAATCTCTTCGTAGAGGTCTTTTATTCGTTTATCCTCTATCTTTTCAATTGGTAAGGAAAAGAACTCTTTGTGAAGCTTAAACTTATCAAAGTCCATTTTAGGATATAAAAAAACAGGGTCTGATAAATATTTAGAATTGAAGAACCGCTCTTTTTCCGACTCTATATTCACAGGATTGACATAACTCAATAGTTCAATCTTTTTAACCAACTGATCTATGTAGGTGTCTATTTCAAATAATGCCCTTGTACCTGTTTCTAACTTCATATAGCTTAACTATGCTTCTTTACAAATTGCATCGCATGATCGTATAATCTATTTTGTAATTGTTGCTCAACTGCATTGACCACCTCTGGGTAAATGATTCCAGTGAGTTCATCACAATATACTTTTGCAATTTCGGTTGCCAAAACTAAGGTATTTTGGAAGTTTTTGGTAATATATTTTAAAAAATAACCATTTCCGTAAAATGTATTATTAATAGCCGAGGTTGAAACAATCCCATTTGGAAGCTGTAATTCTGACAAACTTTTTCTCCACATTTCAATGTCCTGTCCAAACCTGTTATTATCAACATTGGACGTTCCTAAATTCCAAGTTGGGACTTCCCTATCCCATCGTTTCCAATTGTAGCTATGCATATCATACACAATACTTACCCCAAATTTTTCCTCTAATTTTTTAATTAAGGCGTGTACTACCTTATAAAAGTTTGTGTGTTTTTGCAGCGAGGTTCTCTTGTGTTGCTCTGGCAATGGTTGCTTCCAGAGCTGTTTTCCCCAGGCGGTTTCAAAAACCGCTTCTTCGGGTACCCTGTTTAGATCGTACTCAAATCTGGAGTCACATCCTG
>CAZAPO010000142.1:0-9100 GCA_964487005.1 uncultured Flavobacteriaceae bacterium | reverse complement strand
AAGATTAACCTTAAAAGAGGACTGAAGCTACAACTTATACCGTATTTCATCTCAAATCATCCAGCTTGTGAAGTTGAAGATATGGCCGACTTGGCAGCCGAAACAAAAGATATGGGCTTCCAATTGGAGCAAGTTCAAGGATTTACACCAACGCCAATGACCGTAGCAACGGTTATTTATTATAGCGGATATCACCCTTACACTTTAGAACCAGTACGAACACCAAAGACAAAGAAAGAAAAAGATGATCAACATCGTTTTTTCTTCTGGTACAAAAAAGAAAACCAGCATTGGATAAAAAATACCTTAACCAAGCTAGATAGAAAAGATTTGTTGAAGGTGTTACTTCCAAAAAATGATTCCTGGCGAAAAAATAAAGGCAATAAACCTAAGCATACATTTGATGATGCCGTACCCTTCAATAAACGAAAGCAAAAAGTAAAAAGGGTAAATAAAAGGCGTTAGTTCTTAAATAAATATTTGTCAAACCACTTGACAAATTCTTTACGGTCTTCGTTCATGTTTTGCCACCCATGATCTGCTCCTGGCACAACCTTTAACTCCATAGGCACCTTAATACTATCAAAATGCTTTTGTAATAATTGCGATTGCTGCAGCGGAACAACGCTATCGCTATCACCATGTATAATATAAACTGGTGCATCGTCACTTGTAACTAAATGTGCTGGTGATAAAGATTTAGAAACTTCTTTAAGCTTTTCTGGGTCTCCTATATTTTCATAGGTAAAATTGTCTTCGTTAAACTCTTGAAACCTGAGAGCTCCCAAAACACGACTTTGAGCCAATAAGGGTCCATGTTCTATATAATTCATATAACCTCCTTGTGTACCCCAATTCAAGAAATCTGTTGGAGGATAGAATACGGCAACTGCTTGTACCTTTGACGACATCTGTTCAACCGGGTCTTGAGCACCTGCATTTTTAAGGTCGTCGGCATTTGCAACAGTCAAGGATACATGCCCTCCAGAGGAAGCACCCGTAATACCTATGTTCTCTGGATCAATGCCAAATTCATCTGCTTTATATCTAATAAACTGAACCGCTCTTTGAATATCTGAAACACCTTCACTAATATCAAACCTTGGGTTCGAGCGGTGCATCGTTAGAAAAACTGTATACCCACTATCAATAAAAGGTATTGTACTGCCTAAATGCCATCTACGGGCCTGCTCATAGCTTGAAATCCAATTTCCACTGACCACACTTACAATTCCTTTTCCGTTAGGATTTTCGGGTGTCAAAACAATCATTGTTAGTGCCATCCCATGTTTACGACCATAGATTATTTCTTCCTCAGCATAAGACATTGATTCTTGAGCAAATGCTATGGTTGTTGAAATAAAAAGAATGAATAGTAATACATTTAGTTTTTTCATAATACGAATGTTTTTTTTAGATGAGTGGATTGTTCGAAACTACTCAAATTTAATGTCAAAATCAAAATTGTTTAAGTGCGATAGTAAATAATAAAAAAGCCACTCAAATTTGAGTGGCTTTAACAAATATTATTAAGTGGTAATTAAGACTTATTGGCTTTTAAAGTAATCTTTAACTCAATATCATCATTAATAAACTTATCTCCTAAATTATCAAAGAAAGATTTTGATCCATACTTAACATCCCATTTAGAACGATCTATTGTGAAAACTTCACTAGAAATTGTATAGCTCTCAGCATCTTCTGATAAACTTACGGGAAATGTAACATTGTTCTTTTTGTCTTTAAGTGTTAGGTTACCAGAAAGCATTGCTTTTCCATCAACTTCTTCATATCCAGTAACTTCAAAAGCAGCACTTGGAAATTTTTCCACGTCAAAGAAATCTGCACTTTTTAAGTGACCAACTAGTTTACCATTCATTTCTTTATCGGCAGGAATATCAAGATTTACAATTGAGTTCATGTCAATTAAGAATGAACCACTTTCTACTTTTCCGTTACTAACAGTAAAAACACCTGATTCAATATTAATTGTTCCGTTGTGTTTCCCAGTAGGTTTAGCTCCAGTCCACTCAATAACAGATTCTGTGGCATTTGCTACATATTTAGCTGAAGTTACTTGTGCTTCAGCAACGTTTTCGGCTTCGGTAGTTTTAGCTTCTTTAGCTTCATTTTTACAACTTGTTACAGCTACTACTAAGGCTACAACAGCAAATAGGTTAAAAACTTTTCTTTTCATGATTATGTTGATTTTTATTAGTGTTCTGGCAAAAATATGAATTGCACAATTTAAACTCGTTAAAAAAAACAAAAATAATTGTGTGACATTTTGACATTTTAATAATAATGGCAGTACTTTTGCCAACTATTTCACAGATAATTTTATGGAAGTGTTTAAGTAATTGTAAAGCATGAGCAAGAAAAGTAAAAAAGAAGAGTTAGTAGACGAGACAATTGATGTTCAAGAAACACCGAAAGAAGCGGCTGTAGAAAAGACTGTTGAGGAACAGTTGCAAGATGAGTTAGCCACTGAAAAGGATAAGTTCTTACGCTTGTTTGCTGAGTTTGAGAATTATAAAAGGAGAACAGCTAAAGAACGAATTGAGTTATTTAAAACAGCAAGTGAAGATGTAATGACGGCTTTGTTACCTGTTATTGACGATTTTGAAAGAGCATTAACTCATATCGAAGATGATAAGGAAGCAGAAGAGCTAAGAAAAGGCGTGCTTTTAATCTACCAAAAAATGCTTACCACTCTAGAGCAAAAAGGATTATCACAAATTAAGGTTGAAAAAGGTGATGCATTTGATGCTGACCAGCATGAGGCTGTAACTCAAATCCCAGCCCCTAGTGACGACCTTAAAGGTAAAATTATTGATGTTATTGAAAAGGGATATGCTTTAGGTGATAAGGTAATTCGTTTTCCTAAAGTAGTTATCGGACAGTAATTATGGCTAAACAAGATTATTACGAAATATTAGGAGTTGGTAAACGTGCTTCTGCTGCAGAAATAAAAAAAGCATATCGAAAGATGGCTTTAAAGTATCATCCAGACAAAAATCCAGATGATAAGGAAGCTGAAGAGAAGTTTAAATTGGCTGCCGAAGCATACGAAGTTTTGAGTGATGCCGATAAAAAAGCGCGCTACGATCAATTTGGTCATGCCGCCTTCGAAGGAGCAGGAGGTTTTGGTGGTGGAGGCATGAATATGGATGATATATTCAGTCAGTTTGGTGATATTTTTGGAGGCGCGTTTGGTGGATTTTCTGGATTTGGAGGCGGTGGTCGACAACGAGTTGTTAAAGGAAGTAACCTAAGAATCAGGGTGAAATTAACATTAGAAGAAATTGCCAATGGTGTTGAAAAGAAAGTAAAGGTTAAACGCAAAAAACAGGCACCAGGGACGACCTATAAAACCTGTACTACATGTAATGGTTCGGGTCAGGTTACCAGAGTCACAAATACCATATTAGGGAGAATGCAAACTTCGGCCCCTTGTAATACTTGTGGTGGAGCAGGACAGATAATTGACAAAAAACCTGCTGAAGCTGATGCGCAAGGGCTTATTATTAGTGAAGAAACAGTTGCAATAAAAATTCCAGCTGGCGTTGTTGATGGTATGCAATTAAAGGTTTCAGGTAAAGGAAATGAAGCCCCTGGTAATGGGATATCGGGTGATCTTTTAGTTGCCATTACCGAAGAGAAACACGAGACCTTACAACGTGAAGGTGATAACCTTCATTATGATCTGTATATAAGCTACCCTGATGCGGTATTAGGAACTTCAAAAGAAATAGATACCGTAACAGGAAAGGTTAGAATTAAAGTTGAATCTGGAGTACAATCTGGTAAAATATTACGTTTGAGAGGTAAGGGAATACCTAGCATTAATGGATATGGCAAAGGTGATTTATTGGTGCATGTAAATGTTTGGACCCCTAAAACACTCAACAAGCAGCAGAAAGAATTTTTTGAAAACATGCGCGATGATGAGCACTTTCAGCCCAAACCCGAAAGTTCAGATCGATCTTTCTTCGATAAGGTAAAAGATATGTTTTCTTAACATATGTTTATAGATGTTATTAGGTTGCCTAATTATCTTCTGAAAGAGTATCATTTTATTAAAGATAATTTAGCTTTTTAAGAGATTTTTAATAAAAAACAGTATATTTGATTTACCACTACTGTGTGTGTTAGTGGTAATTTTTCTTTTTCATAGCAATTTTTCCCATCCTTTTTTTAAGGGTGGGTTTTTGTTTTTAGGATATCTAGATATAAAAAAAATATACTTCATTGTAGTAACATTTAATATCTTTACCCTACTAATTTTAGAACACTAAAACCAATCGGATGAGTAATTTGTTAGTGGCCAATTCGGTCTCTAAAAATTTTGGAAATTTTAAAGCATTAAACAATGTGTCAATAGAAGTTCCAAACGGTAGCATCTTCGGCCTTTTAGGTCCAAACGGTGCTGGAAAAACCACCTTAATTAGAATTATTAACCAGATAACTATGCCTGATACTGGAAATGTTTTGCTAGACGGTGAAGCGTTGCAACCACATCATATTCGAGATATAGGGTATTTACCAGAGGAGCGTGGGTTATATAAATCGATGAAAGTTGGTGAACAGGCACTTTATTTGGCTCAATTAAAGGGTATGAATAAAAGCGAGGCCAAAAAACAACTAAAACTCTGGTTTGAAAAGTTAGAGATTGGTGATTGGTGGAATAAAAAAATTCAAGAGCTATCAAAAGGGATGGCGCAGAAAATTCAGTTCGTAGTTACAGTTCTACATCGTCCAAAATTGTTAATTTTTGATGAACCATTTTCGGGGTTTGATCCTATAAATGCCAATTTAATAAAAGATGAGATATTGAAACTGCGTGAAGAAGGTGCCACAGTAATATTCTCAACGCACAGAATGGAGTCTGTTGAAGAACTTTGTGATCACATTGCACTAATTCATGAATCCAATAAGATTCTTGATGGGAAGCTTCAGGACATAAAACGAGCATATAAAACCAATACCTTTGAAGTAGGATTGGTGACAGGTAATGAGGCATCATTAACAGCAGAGATTAATTCAAAGTTTGATTGTACTCCTGCCGATTTTAAATCTCTTAATGAAGATCTAAAGCTCAATATTAAGTTAAAACCAGGAGAATCGTCAAACGATCTTTTATCATTTTTAACCAGCAAAGCAGAGGTGAATCATTTTAATGAGTTGATTCCTACGGCAAACGATATTTTCATTCAAACAGTAAAGAACAATTAATTATGAATCATTTACCACTAATAATTAAACGTGAGTATCTCACAAAAGTGAGAAATAAGGCATTTGTAATTATGACTGTTTTGAGTCCGTTAATAATGATTGCGTTAATTGCATTGGTTGCATATTTATCACAATTAAATACCAATACTAAAAGAACAATTTCAATTTTAGACGAATCTGGTTTAGTAGCTGATGTTTTTTCGAGTACCGAAAACACGACCTATTTAATATTAGAAAACGTTACCCTTGATAACGCAAAACAAGAGGTTGAAGAAAATGAAGAATACGGATTGTTATATGTTGCTCAAGGTGAGAACCTAGAAGAAACAATTGAGAGTATAAAATTTTACTCCAAAGATACGCCGTCAATTACATTAATGGAAAGTATCGAGAATAGGTTAGAGCGTAAATTCACCGATGTCAAATTAAAAGAGCAAGGAGTAGATCTAGAAAAACTTAAGTCATCTGAGGTTAAGATTACTATTGGTCAAGAAAGTTTTCAAGGTCAAAAAACATCTAAGATTGATAATGTAGTCAAACTAATATTTGGAGGATTGGCAGGTTATATGCTATTCATGTTTATCATCATTTATGGTAATATGATAATGCGAAGTGTTATAGAAGAAAAAACGAGCAGAATCATAGAAGTTATTATTTCTTCTGTAAAACCAGTACAATTAATGCTAGGAAAGATAATTGGTACTTCGTTAGCGGGTATTACCCAATTTGTTGTATGGATTATTCTGGGAGGAATATTAATGACAGTGGTTTCAGCAATTTTTGGAATCAATATGGTTGATATGCAAACACCTCAGCAAGAAATTGTTCGTCAGGCAATGGAATCACCAAGTGCCGAATTACAAGTTCAGAATTTTATGAGCGCCATTTACAATTTACCACTTGCCAATTTAATTATCATGTTTTTATTGTTTTTTATTGGAGGATATTTATTGTATAGTTCTTTGTACGCAGCCATTGGTGCTGCTGTCGATAATGAAACTGACACACAACAATTTATGCTACCAATTTTAATGCCTTTAATTTTAGCAGTATATGTTGGAATATTTACGGTAATAGATGACCCTCATGGTACGGTTTCAACCGTATTTTCGTTCGTACCCCTTACCTCACCAGTTGTTATGTTAATGCGTATACCATTTGGTGTTCCAATTTGGCAACAGGTGGTTTCGGTATTATTGTTGATTGGTACTTTTATGTTCACCGTTTGGTTTGCTGCAAAGATTTATAGAGTAGGGATTTTAATGTATGGTAAAAAGCCTAGTTATAAAGAGCTGTACAAATGGTTGAGGTACTAATAATTATAAACAAGAGTAAAAAATAAGATATGCCACAAATATTAATAATAGAAGACGAAGCAGCCATTAGAAGAGTACTTTCAAAGATTTTATCTGAAGAAAGTGATTCCTATAGTGTTGAAGAAGCCGAAGATGGATTAGTAGGGATTGAAAAGATAAAAAATGCAGATTTCGACTTAGTCCTTTGCGACATTAAGATGCCTAAAATGGATGGCGTTGAGGTACTAGAAGCTATTAAAAAAATCAAGCCAGAAATTCCTGTGGTAATGATATCGGGTCATGGTGACTTAGACACGGCGGTAAACACCATGCGATTAGGTGCCTATGATTATATTTCTAAACCTCCAGATTTAAACAGATTGTTAAACACGGTAAGAAATGCATTAGATAGAAAAGAACTGGTTGTTGAGAATAAGCTTTTAAAAAGAAAGGTTAGCAAGAACTATGAAATGGTTGGTGAAAGTGATGCTATTTCTCAAATAAAAGAAATGATTGAGAAGGTGGCGCCAACAGACGCTCGCGTATTGGTTACAGGTCCAAACGGTACAGGTAAAGAATTAGTGGCACACTGGTTACACCAAAAGAGTGAAAGGTCTAAGGGTCCAATGATAGAGGTTAATTGCGCAGCGATACCTAGTGAGTTAATAGAAAGCGAACTTTTTGGTCATGTTAAGGGCGCGTTTACCAGTGCTAATAAAGATAGAGCGGGAAAATTTGAAGCTGCAAATGGAGGCACTATTTTCTTAGATGAAATTGGAGACATGAGCCTTTCTGCTCAAGCTAAAGTATTAAGAGCACTTCAAGAAAGTAGAATCCAACGTGTTGGAAGTGATAAAGATATAAAGGTAAATGTACGCGTGGTAGCCGCAACCAATAAAGACCTTAAGAAAGAGATTGCAGATGGTAAGTTTAGAGAGGACTTATATCATCGATTGGCCGTGATACTTATTAATGTACCTGCCCTAAATGATAGAAGAGATGATATACCTTTATTAGTAGAGCATTTTTCTTCAAAAATTGCCAATGAGCAGGGCATAACCAAAAAATCGTTTTCAGATAGTGCTATTAAACTATTAAAAGAGTACGATTGGACAGGTAATATAAGAGAGCTTAGAAATGTTATAGAACGGTTAATTATTCTTGGAGGTACCGAGGTAAGTGAAACCGACGTCAAAATGTTTGCAAGCAAATAAAAAACAGCCACAGAATGTGGCTGTTTTTTTCTTAGTCGGTACAAGCATTTAGCTTTTCTAAGTAGTTATTGGTCATTTTTTTAAATAGCGTTAAATATTCTTTCTTAATCTGATTAAGATTCTTATCCAACAATTTATCTTTTTGGTAACTCACTTTTTCTACTTTAACCTCACAATTGCATGCGTTCAGTGCGTCATTAAACGTGCTAATGTTTGCATCAAGAGCGGTTTCGTTTTTACGAATTAATTGCTCTTTTTTAAGTAATATTTCTTTTGCTGCTTTCTCGGCCAATTGTTCTTTTAGCAACTCTTCTTTAATAGCTAATTCTATTTGTTGCTGTTTGAGTTTTAATTTTTCCTGCTCTAGAGCCACCATAGCCTCCTCTTCTTCGCTAAGCTTGGTGCATATTTCTAGTTCATTAATCACATCCTTGGCTATTTCTCGAGCTCGTTTTACATAAAACCTCCCGTCCTCAAAAGTACTTACGCTTGCTACTTTTTCTAATAAATCAGCAGCATCATAAGCTTTATTATATGAAGTTTCGCAACCACAGTTTTCTAATACGGTTTTAGCCCTATTAAATGCCTCAAAAGAGCGATTTGAGTAGTCTTTTAAATGGGTAACATTGTTGGAGTCATAAGCAGATTTAACATGCGAATACGCATATATAATATCTGAATGTGCAGTTTGACAATCACTTTGTGCGTTAACATTAATACATAAAATGAAAACTGCAATTAAGTAGCATTGTTTCATGATAAATTTGGTTTAAATGTTATGTAGGCAAAAACTAAATTAGTGAAAAATAGCTATTTGACGCATTTATAACACACTTAATCGATGAAATGCACAATTCTTGATTATTAAAGATGAAAGGAAACACCAATACCAGTCTGGATATCAGGATTGTTGTTCACCTGAAAATCCTGTTGTAGATATAATGATTTAATTACTTTTTTACCAAAAGCATAGTACAAGGACCAATAATTGTTGGTTTTATAAAGGTTGGTCACACCATGTCCCCATGAATTATGAGCATCTGGATGCCGAATGAGAATACTATAATCTAACTCAATTCGCTTAAATAGTCGGGTTTGAAGGTAATAATCTAAACCAATGGCATGTATAACATCTTTTTTTGAATTAAAGTTGAATTCAATAACTGTTTCAAGATGCCCAATGAAACTGTTTGAGCCAAAATCTAGGTTATCGTTTTGAAGCTTAATAATTCCCTTGTTCATGGCTCCAATTCCAACACCAAAATTGATGTTTGAAGCATGACCAATATTGTAAGTATAAATACCATTAATACTGGCTCCAACATCCAGTGATGAATTGTATTTTGAAAGATTAAT
>CAZAPO010000141.1:0-4496 GCA_964487005.1 uncultured Flavobacteriaceae bacterium | reverse complement strand
ACAATTTTTTATCATCTGTTCGGGTGCCGATACAGACATTCTTGAAACCTGTTCTAAGGGAGAACAAAACAAATATGCAGGCATTGGAGCCACTGTTTTTTTTACAGCCTTAATGGCTTTTATTGCAGCAAGTTATGCACTTTACACCGTCTTTGATAATTTAATGGCGGCCGTTTTCTTCGGGTTTGTTTGGGGGTTACTCATTTTTAATCTTGACAGGTATATTGTTTCTACCATAAAGAAAACTGGTAATGTAATTGACGAACTTATTCAGGCTTCGCCAAGAATAGTGCTAGCAGTTATTATAGCCGTGGTTATTTCAAAACCACTGGAGCTAAAGATTTTTCAGAAAGAAATAGACCAGGTACTCCTTGAGCAAAAGAACGATTTTACGTTAGCTAACCAAGAACAAATAGCGCAACAATATACACCTACGGTTGAAGCTCTAAATAACGATATTGCTGGGTTCAAAACAGAAATTGACGCCAAAGAAGCAGAAGTTAATGCATTGTACGACACCTATATTGCAGAGGCAGAAGGAAGAGAAGGTACCATGCTTCTAGGAAAGGGTCCCGTATATAAAGAAAAACGTGACAAGCATGATGCGGCCTTAGCCGACTTGCAAGCGCTCAAAGAAACCAATAAAGCAAAAATAGAAGCAGCCGAAGCTCAAATTGTTCAATTAAATGCTGCATACGATGAGCACGTGGCCAATTCACAACCAATAATTGACAACTTTGATGGGTTAATGGCCAGAGTCAATGCCCTGGGCAAATTGCCTTGGTTGCCATCATTCTTTATTTTTCTGTTGTTTTTGGCCATTGAAACATCACCAATCTTTGCAAAATTATTATCACCTAAAGGTGAGTACGACATCAAGTTCTTAGAGGACGAATCAAAGCTAAAAACATGGGCCGAGCAACAAGAACATCAACGTAAAGTTGCCTTAGAAACAGATCACGTAATCAACGATAGAGTTTACGGTGATATTGGTGAAGAGGAAGAACTATACGCCTATAAGAAAAAAGTGGCGCGAGAGCTCATGAAAAAACAACAAGACGCCTTTTATAAGAAGCAGACCAAGCTATTAGGATAATTATTCTTATTTATATTAATTCTAAATAAATAAAATTTTTTACTTTTGGTAAATTTTTAAAATTAGCTATGAAATTTACCAACCGAGCCATCCACAGAGATGTGGCCTATTTTTATTTTGGACTTATAATTGCGTTTTCTTTTTCAGGAATCATTTTAAATCATCGACAAGACTGGTATCCTATGGACTACGCTTATGAGTCTAATGAAATAATGATGAATGTTCCTGCAAGTACAGCGCAATTAGACGATAAAGCCTTTTTAGCCGAATTAGGGAAAAATTGGACTGAAAATGAGTTTGACAGTCATAGGCTTAGAGATAATCAGCTGCGCGTATATTTTAAAGATAATGCCATTGCAGATATCGATCTTGAGACTGGTAAAGGTGTAATTGAGTACAAACGTAAAGTCCCATTTATTGGTCATACCATGTATTTACATAAAACAACTAATAAATTCTGGATCTGGTATTCCGATATTTTTGGCGCAGCAATGATTTTAATTGCAATGACTGGTGTGCTTATACCAATGGGGAAGAAAGGCTTTAAGGCTAGAGGTTGGAAATTGGCAATGGCCGGAATGCTTTTCCCACTAGTATTTTTATTTCTTTTTGCCTAATTGTTAGATAGGATTGAGCGTAATATCACCTAACCATTCCTTGAGTTTTGCATAAATCTTTCGCTTTTCATCAGGAGAAAAATCCTTAATTCTTGTGTTATGGCTTCCTCCTTTTAAGGTCATTTTTAAAAAATCTACAGATGGTTTTGGACTAGGTGCACATGCTCCCCAAGGATCATTCGCTCCATAAATATATAGGATTTTATCCCCATTATGTTCTACATAATCCCTCACTTTTTTAATGTATTCTGGATTGTAGGTTAGATCAACATTCGCTGGTGCAAATCGCTTATTACTCGAACTTTTAACATGTACTAATAAATCGCTAACAGGTTCTAAATTAAAACCATAATATCCCAACTCTTTCATATGCTGATAAAATGAAGGTAAATAATGCGTAAAACCACTATCGTTATAAAGCCCAACACCAGATACTTTCAATAAGTAATTCCACAAGTCTAATGCATCAGCATTCGCCACAGGAATTTCATCACATTTACCACCCCATTGCCAAAAGGAGAAAGGGAATTCTAATACCGAATATTCTAATGCCTCTTCAATGGGAACATTTGTAAACTGCATTTTATTAGCAGCTGCATATTTTCTTAAATGACCCAAAACGGCTCCTCGGTTTTCCAAAATTGCGCGTTGAAAGGCACTTATCTTTGCTCTACATGCATCAGTTCCTACAGAATTAATAAGCTCATTCGTTCTTGGATCTTCTTGTGTATTAATTAAAGGGGCCACATAAGGTATTGCTACATCAACATCTTTTGGATATTTTGATTTGTATATTAAAACCGTTTCACCTCCCTTACTTATTCCTGTTGAAATCCACTTTCCTTTATAAAGCTTCTTGAGTTTATTTACAATTTGATGATAATCTTCAACCGCCAGGTCATTAGTTAAATAAGGCCAAGGAATTGGATCTGGTCTTGATTTCCCATAAAACCGATACTCTACCATAACCTGATTAGATGCTAGAATACGACTTAACTCATATGTTCGAGGTTTGGCATTATATCCTTCGGTAACTAAAACCGTTGGCGCATCATACCCTGAATGCGACACATAGATATAATGATCAAAAGTTCCTGCCTCCAGATCATCATGATCTAAAGGTTGTCTGAGCACCAATTGGTATGCTTCTGTAAAATGATTGGCGGCTCTAATAGCACTAATCTCAGCTTTAGGAAACAAAACTCCTAATTGTTCTTTGAAGGTCAATCCTTCTAGCTGTTCCTTAGAAGATCTGCACGCAACAAGACTCAAACAAGCAATAAAAACAATAATAAGATTTCTAAAGTGCATCGCTTATTAATTTCTATATAAAGTTAATTTAACCTTTTCATCTGGGTTAAATGAAGAGATCCATACTTCTGGTTTAATATCATTGTGTTCTTCATCATAACCAAGAACAACAATCTTAATTTCCTTACCAACATATTCTTCCTTCATTGGAATATAGTAAGTGTAATTTTTATCGCGCCGTGCATTTATGTATTCCCAGGTGTTTGAGGGGTAAGAAACTGCTCTATCGGGCGCACCAACATAAACTCCATCAACTTTTGCCCCAACATATGCACCCTCTACTCCATGCTTCCCATTTAGGGCAACGCTTAAATAACTATTGGCTGCTAGCTCTGGCAGAGTTACTGTAGCTGTCCATGCCTTCACAGGTTTCATGACCTCTGAATGTGCAAATAAATTTGAAGCTCTCCAATGCGTTCTATCCAACGCAAATCCTTGATAGTATCCTTTAATTTCCATGATTTGCTGTGGAAATCGCCTAAATCTTAAAAAACGTATACTATCATAGATTGGAATTCTAGATTCCAACTCAGCCAAATACAAAATCTGTTTCCACTCCTTTAAATCTTTAGAAACTTCTACATAGTTACCTTCATCTAATAAGATAGGATGCAAACCAAAATGATTAGGAACTTTCATTAGTAGTTCATCAATTGCAATAACCTTACCAAGATCAATACGTAAGGCCCCACCTTTCACACTCTGGTCGATATTATATTTCTTTGATTGCCAAAATCCAGTTTCCATGTCACCGTCAAAAAGATTTTTGTCCCAAATTCCTCTTTTCACAAACACATCTTGCTCAAAAAATGCGTCTCGTGCAGCCTTAACCTGTGCAACTCTTGTGGTTCCCGAACGTTTAACCGAACGCACTTCTAAAGCATTATTATCTGCTGCAAAAACGGTAGCTTCATAATAAGATTCGGCATCTACAGGGATTTCTGTTTCTTTTAGATCAGTCAATTTTCTATGAGGTTTTAAATCAAGTTTTTCTCCCTTAAAAGTAATTTTAGTCGATCTTCCAGATGCAACACTAGTTACCTCCTGTTCTTTCAGCTTCGCACTTCTATATGCTGAAGCATTGGTTACTTTAAAGTTTGTTTTTGTACCCGGGCTTCCTATTAAATTTATTTCAACTGGCGCTCCTTTTATATTTTTTACAACCTCATAACGTGTCCCTTTAATTAAAGGCTCCGATATTGGATTAGACGATACAATATACATGGCCGATCTAAATGGTTGCACCTTCACCTCAATTGCAGTACCAACAGCAAAATCACCAAAATATTGATTGTATGGATGCACTTGTAACATAGATACTCTGTCGTTAACAGCTAACCCAATTTCTGTATCCAATTTAATGGTATAGGTTTTCTCCTGCCAGCTTAAGTTTCTAAGCGTAATTATTCTGGTTTTATCATCACCTCTTGAAACAGCATTAGTACCATAAGAATCTGGCAATATTTTCCCAT
>CAZAPO010000140.1:0-5503 GCA_964487005.1 uncultured Flavobacteriaceae bacterium | reverse complement strand
AATCGCGAAGAATTTTAGCACCTTTTGATTCATATAATTTTATGGCACCTTCATTCCAATCAAGAACCTCCCAATTTATTCTTTTAACGCCAAGATTGTGACCATGTTGTACAACACGGTCAAGTAATGCAGTACCAATACCATGGCCTCTCATTTGTTGACTCACAACCAGATCTTCTAAGTGCAGTATTTTACCTTTCCAAGTAGAAAAACGATTGAAAACAATAGCGGTTCCCACAACGGTGTTATCTACTTCGGCTACAAAACACTTGAATGCTTGCGGTGCTTCAAACCCGTCTTTCTCAAGTTCTTCTACAGTGACTTCCACAGCATTAGGTTCGAGTTCAAACTCGGCTAATTCTTTAATTAAACCTAAAACACTGGACATATCACTTTTTGTAGCATCTCTTATGGTAAAATTCATTATTTCTCGTTCTAAAATTAGTTAAATTCAAAGATAGGTTAAAGTTGATAATTTGTTGATTTAATAATTAACGAAACCAAATAAGTTTGTTAAAAAATACGATATTTGTCCCAAATAAAATTGCTGCTGCATATGTCTCAAAAGAATCAGACTTTAGGTGAGTTCATTATTGAAAATCAAAAGTCTTTTAAGTACACTTCAGGTGAGTTATCACGTTTAATAAATTCAATAAGATTAGCAGCGAAGGTGGTCAACCATGAGGTCAATAAGGCCGGACTTGTAGATATTATAGGAGCTTCGGGTGATGCTAATATTCAAGGAGAAACGCAACAAAAGCTTGATGTATACGCGAATGAAAAATTTATACAAACATTAATCAACCGAAACATTGTTTGTGGTATCGCAAGCGAAGAGGAAGATGATTTTGTGGCAATTAATAGTCAAGACGAGAATCACCAAAATAAATATATAGTGCTAATTGATCCTTTAGATGGTTCATCAAACATCGATGTTAATGTTTCGGTTGGAACTATTTTCTCAATTTACAGACGCGTTACACCTGTAGGAACCCCTGTTACCATTGAAGATTTTTTACAAAAAGGAGAGCATCAGGTTGCTGCTGGATATGTTATTTATGGTACATCGACCATGTTGGTATATACTACTGGTGATGGCGTTAATGGTTTTACATTAAACCCAGCAATAGGTACATTCTATTTATCACATCCAAATATGAGGTTTCCTGAGAGTGGTCAAATATATTCTGTCAATGAAGGAAACTATATTCATTTCCCACAAGGAATCAAAGATTATATTAAATACTGTCAGAAAGAAGAAGAAGATAGACCATACACCTCAAGGTATATTGGTTCATTGGTTTCAGATTTTCATCGAAACATGATTAAAGGTGGTATTTATATGTACCCAGAGAGTTCGAGGTACCCAAGTGGTAAATTGAGATTACTTTACGAATGCAATCCCATGGCATTTTTGGCCGAGCAAGCCAATGGTAAAGCTAGTAATGGTTTTAAAAGAATTATGGAAATTGAACCTACAGAATTGCATCAACGGGTTCCGTTTATTTGCGGTAGCATAAAAATGGTTGAAAAGGCCGAAGAGTTTATGAGTAAGGCTAATGGCTATTAACAAAATAGTACAAAAAAAGCGAACCCTTTGGTTCGCTTTTTTTTATTGATTCATGGTTTTCATTCGCTCAGTGAACTCATCAAGTTCAACTTCGTAATGAACCAAAGTTAAAGCCTTATCTGCAATGTATTTTACGTTATCTGGGTTAAAACCTAAACCAACACATAATTTTTCCAACAAACGCACCTGTTTTTTGCTTTCATGATGGTCTGCCCATACCATTCGTGCAAGATCAAAAAGACGCTCTAATCTTGAATCATACGATAAAGGAGGGTTAATAGGATGAGATTTATAATCTTTTAAGATCTCCTTATAGATCTCTGGTGAAATATCTAGGTTGATAGCTAATCTATCTAAAAAAGCCTTCTCAGCTTCGTTAATAATTTTATCGCTCATTGCAACCCTAACAATTGCTGCAAAATGATCTTGATTTCGCTTCTTAAATCCTGGATCAAATAAATCTGAAATTGACATAAATATTATAAGTTTTGTAGAATACAAAGATAACATTATTGCCTCTTTTTACATCAACAAACTAGTAAAATTTGAATGGACAATTGTGAAATTTTAAATAAAAAAATTCATGTACATTTGCCCCAAAATCTACTTAGTGAGTAAAACCCTAATCTCGCAGGCATTTGCACAGTCTTTGCAACAGCAAAAACTGCAGAATACTATTGCCCAAACTCAAGAAAAAACGCACCTAAAAGGGTTAATAGGTTCATCGTTTTCATTTGTAATAGCTAATACATTTAAAACAGCAGATAAGCCATTTATGTTGGTTTTTAATGACAAAGAGGAAGCCGCATATTATTTAAATGATCTAGAAGAGCTTTTAAATGAAAAAGATGTCTTATTCTATCCTGGAAGTTATAGAAGACCTTATCAAATTGAAGAAACAGATAACGCTAACGTTTTATTACGTGCCGAGGTACTCAATAGGATAAATTCAAGAAAAAAACCTTCCTTAATCATTACTTATCCTGATGCACTGTTTGAAAAAGTAGTCACGCGAAGAGAATTAGAAAAAAACACTTTAAAAATTGCACTTGGCAATCAGCTGTCTTTAGATTTTGTTAATGAAGTTTTGTTTGAATATCAGTTTAAGCGCGTAGATTTTGTTACCGAGCCTGGTGAATTCTCAGTTAGGGGAGGAATCGTTGATGTGTTTTCGTTTTCACATGATGAGCCCTACCGTATTGAATTCTTTGGCGAGGAAGTCGATAGTATAAGGACCTTTGATGTAGAAACTCAGCTATCTACAAATCAGGTAAAGAAAATAAATATCATTCCAAATGTTGCCAACAAGTTTTTAGAAGAAAGTCGACAAAGTTTCTTAAAATATATGGCATCAAAAACAGTCATTGGAGTCAAGAACGCAAAGTTGTTGTTTGATAGGGTAGACAATTTGTTTGATAAAGCCAAAGAATCTTTTAATGGATTGTCATCAGAGATTAAACATGATTCCCCAGAAGAGCTATTTTGTAATGCCAATTTGCTCAAAAAACAACTCTTAGATTTTAATCTTTTAGAGTTTGGGAATGAGGCATTTTTTAGTACCAATCTTATTACGTTTAAAATTGCACCACAGCCAGCATTTAATAAGCAGTTTGATAGGTTAATAGAGAATTTAAATTCAAATCATGATAATGGTTATACAAACTATATAAGTTGTGTAAGCGAACAACAAGCCAAAAGATTTGTAGATATTTTTGAGGATGTTGAGCAAGAGGTGTACTATAAAACCATGGTAGCGTCCTTATATAGTGGTTTTATTGATCATGATAATAAAATTGTTTGCTATACAGATCATCAAATATTTGAGCGTTACCATAAATTTCATTTAAAGAATGGCTATTCAAAAAAACAAGCCATTACGTTAAAAGAGCTTACCAATCTTGAGGTGGGTGATTACGTTACTCATATAGATCATGGTATTGGCAAGTTTGGAGGCTTAAAAAAGATTGATGTTGAAGGAAAAAAGCAAGAAGCAATAAAGCTCATTTATGGGGAGCGCGATATTTTGTATTTAAGCATTCATTCGCTTCATAAGATTACCAAGTTTAATGGTAAAGACGGGAAACCACCAAAGATTTACAAATTAGGTAGTAAGGCCTGGAAAAATCTTAAACAAAAAACAAAGTCACGGGTTAAAGAAATAGCATTTAGTTTAATTAAACTGTATGCTAAGCGAAAGATGCGACAAGGTTACCAATATCTGCCAGATAGTTATATGCAACATGAACTAGAAGCTTCCTTTGTGTATGAAGATACCCCAGATCAAACGTCGGCAACCGCAGATATTAAGAACGATATGGAAAGTGAACGACCAATGGATCGTTTGGTGTGTGGAGATGTAGGCTTTGGTAAGACAGAAGTAGCAATTAGAGCCGCTTTTAAAGCTGTTGATAATGGCAAACAAGTTGCTGTATTAGTGCCAACAACGATCTTGGCGTTTCAACATTTTAAAACATTTACGAAACGATTACAAGACTTCCCCGTATCAATTGATTACATCAATAGATTTAGAACGGCAAAACAAAAAAGAGAAACACTAGAAAGCTTAGAAAATGGAGGTGTAGACATTTTAATTGGCACACATCAATTGGTGAATAAGAACGTCAAGTTTAAAGATTTGGGATTACTTATTGTTGATGAAGAACAAAAGTTTGGCGTTGCGGTAAAAGAAAAGCTAAAGACTATAAAAGAAAATGTTGATGTCTTAACTCTAACAGCAACACCAATTCCGCGAACCTTGCAATTCAGTCTTATGGCTGCACGTGACCTTTCAGTAATTACAACACCACCACCAAACAGGTATCCAATAGATAGTAGAGTGATTAGATTTAATGAAGAAATCATTCGAGATGCCATTAGTTATGAAATTCAACGTGGTGGACAGGTTTTCTTTATTCACAACAGAATTGAAAATATCAAGGAAGTTGCTGGAATGATACAGCGATTGGTTCCAGATGCTAAAATAGGAATTGGTCATGGACAAATGGAAGGAAGGAAGCTGGAGCAATTGATGCTTGCATTTATGAATGGAGAATTTGATGTATTAGTGAGTACAACAATAGTTGAAAGTGGATTAGATGTACCAAACGCCAATACTATTTTTATTAACAACGCAAATAATTTTGGATTGAGTGATTTGCATCAGATGAGAGGTAGGGTAGGTAGAAGTAATAGAAAGGCGTTTTGCTTTTTTATTACTCCAGAATATTCTGCCATGACCAACGATGCGAGAAAACGAATTACGGCATTAGAACAATATACAGAGCTTGGAAGCGGTTTTAATATTGCAATGAAGGATCTTGAAATAAGAGGAGCAGGAGATTTGTTAGGAGGCGAACAAAGTGGTTTTATTAATGAGATAGGTTTTGATACCTATCAAAAAATTTTAAATGAAGCTATTGAAGAGCTCAAAGAGAATGAGTTCAAAGATCTATATAAAGACAATAAAAAGGATAGACTTTTTGTAAAAGATATAACCATTGATACCGATTTCGAATTGTTGTTTCCAGATGATTATGTAAACAATATAACCGAACGTTTAAATCTATATACTAAACTCAACGAGATAAAAACCGAAGAAAAATTGGTGCAATTTGAAGCCGAGGTTTTAGATAGATTTGGAGTGTTACCAAAACAGGTTAAAGACCTTATTAGAAGTGTGCGTATCAAATGGATTGCTGCCAAACTTGGGTTTGAAAAAGTGGTTTTGAAGAATGATAAATTGGTAGGTTATTTTATTAGTGATCAACAAAGTGATTTTTACAAAACCACGATTTTTACGAAAGTTTTGCAGTTTGTACAACATAATCCACAAAAGTGCCGAATGAAAGAGAAACAAACACGTAAAGGATTGCGATTATTGCTTACCTTTGAAAATGTAAAAACAGTCGAAGAAGCATTATTGGTGCTACAACC
>CAZAPO010000139.1:0-14264 GCA_964487005.1 uncultured Flavobacteriaceae bacterium | reverse complement strand
CCTACCCAGCTAATAAATAGTTTTTCGTTTGTTCTAATTTTTGACCCATGAGCACTTAAAAAGACGGCAATTGGCCGTATTAAAAGTACCACCACTAAGAATAGCCAAAGTGTTTCCCAACGATAAAGTAGTAGCAAATCGTTATAGTTGATGTTTGCTGATAGCAGAATAAAGAGTATAGAGATTAAGAGAACGCTTAGTGATTCTTTAAAATAAAGTAGTTCTTTAATATTTTCTAGCTTACTGTTTCCTATTACCATACCCATTACCACAACAGCCAGTAGACCCGACTCATGAGCAAAGATTTCTGACTCGACGAAAACCAATAGTACAACAGATAAGGAAGCAACATTCAATAAATAGTGTGGAATGAATTTTTTGTTTATTACAAAAACTAAGGCGTGAGCGAAAGTAAAACCAAAGGTAGTACCAAAAAGAACGATCTTACCAAACTCCATTAATGCGGTCTTAGTAAAACCTGCTTCACCGCCAACACTTATAAACTCAAAAACAAGTACCGCGACCAATGCGCCTATTGGATCAATTAGGATGCCTTCCCATTTAAGTACCGTTGAAACATCTCTTTTAAGTGGGATATTCCTCAAGATGGGCGTTATAACTGTTGGACCAGTTACAATGATAAGTCCCGAAAACAGAAATGCTAAATCCCATCGCAATTCAAACAAAAAATGAGCAGCTACGGCAGCGGCAAAAAATGTAACTGCCGCACCAAGAGTTATTAGTTTGGTTATTACGGGGCCAACGCTTCTAATCTCACTTCGTTTTAGGGTGAGCCCTCCTTCAAATAAAATTATACTTATAGCTAACGACACAAAATAGTAGAGGCCTTCTCCAGGAAATAATCCTTTTTTCCCATTCCAAATAGGTTCAATCCATTTAGCCCCATCGTCGTTAATAAATTCGGCCGCTATAGGCCCAACAAATAGACCAATGAGTATTAAGGGTAATATCGCTGGTATTTTAAATCGCCATGCAACCCACTGAGCTAAAATCCCAAGAATAATAATACCTGCTAATTCTACCATAAAAACTTTTGAGTGAAGATAATAAAATACAGCACACTTTGGTGGTAAATGTGTTTCTTAACTTATTAATTCTTTAAAAATACTATCTTTTGCCAATAGCTAAAATATTCTTAATGTAGCTTATAAAACAAATGTGTTTTTGTTAATTTGCTGTCCCTTATGAATTTATACCCAATAAATGCAGGAAACTTTAAGTTAGATGGAGGCGCTATGTTTGGTGTGGTGCCAAAATCTATTTGGGAAAGGACCAACCCTGCAGATAGTAAAAACATGATCGATATTGCGGCACGCTGTTTGTTAATTGAAGATGGTAACAGGTTGATATTAATAGACACCGGAATGGGCAATAAGCAAAGTGAGAAGTTTTTTGGATACTATTATTTATGGGGAGATGACACTATAGATAATTCACTTAAAAAATATGGGTTTCATCGAGACGATATAACCGATATTTTTATGACACATCTACATTTTGATCACTGTGGCGGAAGTATACAGTGGAATAAAAATCGTACCGGTTACGAGCCCGCATTCAAAAACGCCAATTTCTGGAGCAATGCAAATCATTGGAATTGGGCAACAAATCCTAATAGGCGAGAAAAAGCATCTTTTTTAAAAGAAAACATTTTGCCAATGGAGGAGTCTGGTCAACTTAAATTTACTGCGGTCCCAGAAGGTGATGTACTTCACGGATCTGAACTAGGTTTTGATGTGTTTTTTGCTAATGGACATACAGAAAAGCAAATGATTCCGCTAATAAATTACAAAGGAAAAACATTAGCATTTATGGCCGATTTGTTACCAACCGCAGGTCATTTGCCATTACCTTATGTAATGGGTTATGATACCAGACCGTTATTAACGTTAGACGAAAAAGAAAAGTTTTTAAATATGGCTGCCAATAATAATTTCTACCTGTTTTTAGAGCACGATGCACACAACGAAATTATTACAGTGCAGCATACTGAAAAAGGTGTTAGGCTTAAAAATACCTACACATTAAATGATTTATAGATTATGAAAAAGAACCTATATAGATTGCCCCTTATTTATTTTGTAACACTAGCCTTCTTAGGTTGCGGAAGTACAGATATTATTTCTACTCCCATAGAAAACATTGACAATACACCCACAAAATTTAATGATTTAACTGATGTCGAAGAACGTTCTTGGGGTCACCTAGATTTGGTGAAGGACACCATACCTGGAATGAGCCTTCAAAAGGCATACAATGAACTTATTAAGAGCCGCAAAGGTAAAACCGTTATTGTTGCTGTTATTGACTCGGGGATTGACACAAAACACGAGGATCTTGATGATGTAATTTGGGTAAATTCAAAAGAGGTTCCAAATAATGGCAAAGACGACGATGGCAACGGGTATGTCGATGACATTCATGGTTGGAATTTTTTGGGTGACACCTATAACGAACAGTTTGAATATGTGCGTTTATTGGTGAGTGGAAACAAAAATCATCCTAGATATACAGATGCCGAAACCGAATATAGTAAAGAAAATCAAAAGTATGGCCAAATGAAGATGCAATACGAAATGATTTTAAATCAGATTATTGAATCTGATAAAGCTGTAGCTGAGCATCTTAAAAAAGAGGTTTATACAAAAGAGGAGGTCTATGCAATTGAAACGGCTGATCCAACTTTAATGCAGCACGTGTCAATTATTAAACAAACATATGGTTTTGAACTTGGGTCGGTTGCTGAAACCAAAAAATTACTAAATAAAGACCTAGATCAAATAAAACAGTTTACAGACGTATACTTAAACAAAGGGCTCAAGGGAAGAAAAACAGAAGACGATCCGAATGATTTTTCGCAAACGTTTTATGGCAATGGAAATGTCAATCCGGCTGTTAAAGATGAAAGCCACGGCACACATGTTGCAGGCATTATTGCTGCCGAACGTAACAACGGTTTGGGTGTGAATGGAGTGGCAAATAATGTGAGAATAATGTCGCTTAGAACTGTGCCTAATGGGGACGAGTATGATAAGGATGTTGCTTTAGCCATTCGGTATGCTGTTGATAATGGTGCAAAAGTTATAAACGCGAGCTTTGGGAAATATTACTCATTACATAGCGATAAAGTGAAAGATGCCCTAATTTACGCATCAGATAATGATGTTTTATTTGTGTGTGGGGCGGGCAACGAAAGTTTTAATCTAGATAAGAAACTAAGTTTTCCAAATGATTATGGTGAAAATGGCACCGAAATTACCAACACATTCTTAAGTGTTGGAGCCACCGAGCCAAAATATGGCGCCAATGTTGTGGCTTCTTATTCTAATTACGGAAAGAAAAATGTTGATGTGTTTGCCCCTGGGTCAAGTATTTATTCAACATACCCAGAAAGTGAATATGAGTTTTCAGACGGAACATCAATGGCCGCTCCAGCAGTCACGGGTGTGGCTGCTTTAATAAGGTCTTACTATCCTAAACTTACCGCAGCACAAGTAAAACAAATAATTATGCAATCTGGCCTCCCTCTTAAAACTACAGTATTAATTCCAGGCTCATCTAGTGCTAAGCCATTTGTAGAGCTGTCTAAGTCTGGAAGGCTTGTAAATGCCTATAATGCATTGATATTAGCAAATAAAATTTCAAAATAGTAACTTTACGCAATTTTGTTCAAAATTCGATCTATAACTAATTACATATGAAGCAATTACTAATGGCGGTTTTCTTAATGACCGCAATGTTTACTTACAGTAATAATTCTAATAATTCTGACCCTACTTATTGGCAACAGCATGTTGATTATAAAATGGAAATCGATATGAATGTTGAGAATTATCAATACAAAGGGGAACAGGTTTTGGTTTATACCAATAACTCTCCCGACGTACTAAATCGAGTATATTATCATTTATATTTTAATGCCTTTCAGCCTGGAAGTGAAATGGATGTGCGTTCACGTTCTATTTTAGATCCAGATCGACGAGTTAAAGATCGTATTAGTAAATTAAAGCCAAGTGAAATTGGATATATTAAGGTGAATTCACTAACTCAAAATGGTGTTGCAGTTAACTATGAAACTGTAGGTACCGTTTTAGAGGTTGATCTTCAAAAACCAATCAACCCTGGAGAGTCGGTGACATTTGTAATGGATTTTAATGGACAGGTTCCTGTTCAAATCAGACGATCTGGTAGAAACAATAAAGAAGGTATATCGCTTTCTATGTCTCAATGGTACCCTAAAATGGCCGAGTATGATTTTGAGGGTTGGCATGCAGATGCCTACATTGCTCGAGAGTTTCATGGTGTGTGGGGAGATTTCGATGTGAAAATCACGATAGATAAAGATTATGTAATTGGCGGTACAGGGTATCTTCAAAACCCAAATGAAATTGGTCATGGTTACGAAACTGGAAAAGTAAAGCGCCCTAAAGGAGAGAAGCTAACCTGGCATTTTGTTGCGCCAGATGTGCATGATTTTATGTGGGCTGCAGATCCAGATTATATTCATGACACACTGCAAGTACCTAATGGGCCAATGTTGCATTTCTTTTATCAAGACGACCCAGAAATAAAGGATAACTGGAAAAAACTCCAACCTAAGACTTCTGAGTTGATGCAATTCTTTAGTGAGCACATTGGAAAATATCCATATAAACAATATTCAGTAATTCAAGGTGGTGATGGTGGTATGGAATATGCAATGTCTACCTTAATTACTGGAAACAGAAGCTTTGGAAGTTTAGTTGGAGTAACCTCACACGAAATGGCACATACATGGTTTCAGTTTTTATTGGCTACAAATGAAGCTAAACATGAATGGATGGACGAAGGGTTTACAAGTTACATAAGTGGTCTTGCGATGAATAAAGTGATGGGTAGGAATAACGCTCACCCTACCGAAGGAGCCTACAAATCCTATATTAGATTAGCGCTTTCAGGTAAAGAACAACCATTAACAACACATGCAGATAGATATGAGTACAACAGCGCATATGGAACGGCTGCCTATAGTAAAGGTTCAGTGTTTTTGTGTCAACTAGGCTACGTAATTGGTGAAGAAAATTTAAAAAAGACCATCAAAAAATACTTTGCAGATTTTAGCTTTAAACACCCTCGCCCTATTGATGTGATTCGATCTGCCGAAAAAGTTTCAGGTCTAGAGCTTGATTGGTACCTCATAGATTTTGCAGAAACAACAAATACTATTGATTATGGAGTGCGATTTGTAAGTGGTAATGAAGACCAGTCCCTAGTTTCATTAAGTCGCGTTGGTTTAATGCCAATGCCAACCGAAGTAACGGTAACATTTGTAGATGGAACTAAGCAGCTATATTACATCCCCCTTAGAATGATGCGAGGTGAAAAACCAGTAAGTGATAAAACTATTGTTCTTGAAGATTGGGCCTGGACGCACCCTTCTTATAGTTTTACTATTGATAGACCCGTTTCAGAAATTAAAACGGTTGTGATAGATAAAGATAATAAGGTTGCTGATGTAAATAAGTACAATAACATCTATAGAACTGCTCCTCCTAAAAAGAAAACAGATGTTTCTGCAAAAGGAAAGAACTAAATTAAAAGCCGCTTGTTAGCGGCTTTTTTTATACCATTTTAAGTTTTTGTAATCGTTCCTTTTTGAGGTGCGTTCTCGATTAAACAAATACACGTGTGTTTTATCAATTTGTTTGTTTCTATAACCCAATAAATGGAAGATTTGTTTTGCTAAAAACTTTGTGACTTTTAGATTCACCTTTAGTACTCCTTCGCTTTTGTTTTTCCAAGTAATTCCAGGTAATGCCACTAGCAGGGAATCCAATTTTACTCTACGTATTATTTCAGAAAGTTTTAGGAAGAATGGATGGATTTTTTTAATGATAAAGAACCCCTCCTTGCCTTTGTTCTGATAAAGCGGCATAAAAAGCTTTGCTGTAGATGGAGCTGCAATTTCATTTCCTTCTGAAATAGCGATAACTTCTCCTTTTTTTATATTTTGAAAGCTTTCTAAATTGGATTTCATAGCAAACTTTTCATTATCTGAAAGTTTGTATAAGTATGTCACTTCAAAAATATCTCGAATTGATTTTGATTCTTCTTTAAGTGTTAAAACATGTTTATGATACTCAGGTACCAATTTTTTATCAAGAACTCCTGTGTAGACTAACGATAAATAAATAAATGCCTCACCATTAGTTATGGCATTAACTTCGTCATGTTGGCCCGACTCGAATCCAAGTGATACATACCCAAGTTGGTTAATATAACTTAGCAGCGGACCCTCTAAGTATTCTTCTATACCTAAAACAATGGGCACTGGGAACAGGCTTGAAAACTTTCTGTTAATAAGAGCATCATTAATAGTTATAAAAGGCAGTGTTTTGCTTGAAGTGGTGTGAAGATCAATAAAGTAAAATGGTCCCGTTTCATTCTTTAAAAGATCCTGAAGAATAACAAATAGTTTCTGCTGTTCTTTTTCTTCAATATTAAGATCGCTTTTTGTATCTAGCTGTTGTAAGCCACCATTAATCCATAGTCTGTTTAAATCTTGATTAATAAATCGTTGGTTTACTTTTAATGCGCTTAGATTACCAGAAATACCATAAATAGAACCCTTAATTGGAAAGTTTTTTATCTTTTTAAAGATGTTTTGTAATGCAAAAACTCCTGCTGTTTCATTTCCATGAATGCCGCCAAAAAAAACAATTGTGGGCCCGGGTTCATCTCCTTTAAGTTCTCCAATGATCCGCTCAACATTTGTGGTCTTATTAAGTGCTTTGCTAAATATTTCTGTCATCAAAAATCATTAGAGGTTATTATACCAATTAATCTGTTGTTCATAACTACTGGAAGACTATGTATATTGTGATTTTCCATTAATTCTTTTGCCTCATAAATACTTGCCTGCTGATCTATAGTGACCACCTTCTTTTGCATTAATTTGCTTATTGAATCTTCACTTTTTGATGGGCTATTATAATGGGCAATCATATCTGTCCACGACAGTAATCCCACAAGTTCTTTCTCTGCGTTAATTACAGGCATGTGATGAAACTTTCTCCATTTCATCATGTTCACAACTAGCTCTAAGCTATCGTTTTCATCAATAGAGAATATGTCGGTGCTCATAAAGTGCTTAACCATTGGGTTTTCAATAAAAGCAGAGGAAGTGTTTGTTTTTAGCGTATTCCAAGTAGAAACTGGAAACCCTTTCTGTTGTTTATCATATATTTTTGCGGTCATGGTCTGAAGTGCCTCAAACCGCTTTTTAGATCGCAATAAATTTCTGTAACTCTTCACCATCCATTGAGAACCATTATGACTATTAATTCTGTTTTCAATTATTTTTAAATAATACTCTACATCCTTAGGAGAAACACCCATTTTGTATAATCCCTTATAAGCCATTGGTAGGAGCTCATCAAGAATTAGTTGGTGACTTGGTATAAGCTCTCCATCCCAATGAAATTGAGTGTTCATTCCATATCTAGCCGCATTAAAGAAATTTGTTTTAACATCTCTAAAGTCCCATTTTTTATGAATGTTATCATAAGCTTTTGGTCTACCGCTCATTACACCTACCCAAAATACCATATTCGCAATTTCATCGGCTGGTGTTGGTCCAGATGGAATGTATCTGTTTTCTATTCTTAAATGTGGCTTGCCTCCACCTACACCATAGCAAGGGCGATTCCATCTATATACCGTACCATTATGAAGATTGAGGGCCTTAAGTTTTGGAATTTCTCCGTTTTTAATCATCTCTACACTATCCCTTTCAAATTCAGTAGTAATCAGGCTTCTAAATCTTGACACATTGTCCCTAAAAATATCTGCTGCACTACCTGAGGCCCAATCGCCTCCAAAACTTACCCTGGATTGTTTCTCATTTAATAAAAAAGAGTTTGCCCGCGTGTCTACACTTTGCGTGAAAAGTGCAATTCTCGTTTCACTCCAAAGTTCTTTACCAAATAATAGCGGTGAGTTTGTACATACACTTAAAATAGGTCCAGAAATTGCTTGAGCCCAATTATAACTATTTGTAAAGTCTTCTGGATCAATTTGTAGGTGTACTTGAAAACTTGTATTACAACCCTCCAACATTACCGAATCATGTAGGAGGTTAACCTCATCTACGCCTTTAATATGTATATTAAAATCTTGCTTCCTTGATTCTTTAATTGCATCATTCAATACAAAATAGCGTTGCATTGGTGTCATGTTGTCAACACCAATATGATTAAGAGTTAAGGTGGGTAGAATTCCAGTTAGTAAAGTTTTTGTTTTCTTTTTATTTGCTGCTGTTTCTGCTTTCTTAAGAAGTGCTTCTAATTGTGTTCTTACTTTGGTAAAAGATGGCCCTTTAAGCTCTACAGGGTCTAAATTAATCTCTAGGTTATAGCATCCAATCTCTGTTGTAAAATGTGAATCATCAATGTCTTCCAGTATTTCAACGCCATTACAACTAGGTAAAAATTCGTCATTAACTAAACAAAATTCCTGCTCAGCTCCTATTCGAATAGGAAAGCGCTCTATCATGTTGCTTTTAATCATGATGTCTAACGCTTCAATATCTTTTAGTAGGTGTTTGATGTAATTTGCTTTGTCTTTTTTATTTGAAAGCTTTGTTACTTTTAATTCTCCCATAACTAATTTTTGCTTTAGTTTATAGTTATGTTAAATTACTACATGCCCTTATTTTAAAACATGATTTTTATCATACCTAAATGTAGTGTTGTATCTTGCGAAGTGTAAGTACTAATGGAAAGACAAACATATTCAAATAAAGAAAAACTAAAAAGTAAAAAAGCCATAGAACGCCTTTTTGAAGAAGGGGATTCTGTTAGCGAATTTCCTTTAAGATTGGTATACCTTCAAACGACGTTTGACGATGGTACAAAAATTAAAACTGGCGTTTCTGTTAGTAAGAAGAATTTTAAAACCGCAGTTTCTAGAAACCGCATTAAACGATTGATAAGAGAGGTATACCGTTTAAATAAAGGAGTCTTTTTTAACAACTTTACAACACAATATGCGTTTATGATTTTGTACATTGGAAAAACCGAACCTACAATGCCTTTTTTAGAAACTAAAATGAAACGTTTATTTGATCGCTTTCATGAAAAGGTAAAAGCATAAAGCATTAGTTATGAGAAATCTTTTGAAAAAGAAATTAGTAATCCCTATAACGGTTGGTGTTATATTCTTAACCGGGACCGCATTTCAAAGCAAATTTTTTGAAATTGCCAAACAAATTGAAATCTTCACCACGATGTTTAAAGAACTTAACATGAATTATGTGGATGAAACCAACCCTGGTGACTTAATGGATACAGCCATTAAGGGTATGTTGAATGATTTAGACCCATATACTGTTTTTATGAATGAGCAGGACGTTGAGGCAGCTAGAATCAACAGCACCGGAGATTATATTGGTATTGGGGCTAGTGTAAAAACACTGAAAGACAGATTAGTTGTTGTAGAACCTTATAAGGATTATGCCGCAGATAAAGCTGGCCTCAAAGCTGGTGATGAAATTATAATGATAGAAGGTATAGACTTGGCTACGTTTAAAGGTGATCCTGGAGATTTGCTGAGAGGCTCCCCTGGTTCAAAAGTTACCCTTACATATCAGCGACAAGGTAAAAGTAATTCGGCTACAATTACCAGACAAGAGGTAGAATCAAAGGCCGTTCCATTATATGATATGGTTAATGATAAGGTGGGGTATATCGCCCTATCTAAATTTACTAGAACAGCATCGAGAGAAACAGCAAATGCACTACGTGAACTAAAAGCCGGCGGTGCCCAAACATTAATCTTAGACCTTCGAGGTAATCCTGGAGGACTACTTTTGGAAGCAGTAAATATTGTGAACTTATTTGTGCCTAAAGGTCAGCTTGTTGTAACTACTAAATCGAAGGTTGAAAAGTATAATAAAACTTATTTTACACTAAATCAACCTCTTGATCTTAATATACCATTAGTTGTGCTTATAGACGGTGGAAGTGCTTCTGCAAGCGAAATAGTTTCTGGTTCACTACAAGATTTAGATAGAGCGGTAATAATTGGTACTAGAAGTTTTGGTAAAGGGCTTGTTCAACGACCTAAAGCACTCACATATGGTACTCAATTAAAAGTAACTATCTCCAGGTATTATACGCCTTCTGGTAGGTGCATTCAAGCATTAGATTATTGGAATAGAGATGAAGAGGGTAATGCAGTAAGGACCCAACAAAAAAACTTTAACGAGTTTAAAACAAAAAATGGGCGTTCTGTTTTTGATGGTGGAGGAATACAACCTGATATTGAAATTGAAGACGCTAAGCTTTCAACAATTACAAAAGCTGTTGAAAGCGGTGATTATATTTTCAATTATGCAACCTCTTACTATTATAATAATAGTATTTCTGATATGTTGGCATTTAAGCTTTCTGATAATGATTTTAAAGACTTTAAAACATATTTAAAGCGCGGTGGTTTTAACTTTAAAACAAAAACAGAAACACAGCTAGCAATAGCTTTAGATATTGCAAAAGACGAGAACATAGAATCGGCTTTGATAGGTGATTATAATAAACTCATTGCTGGTTTAAATTCTTACAAAGATCGTGCTGTAGATGACAACAAAACACAGATTACCTCGCTTTTAGAAAATGAAATTATTAAGCGTTATTTTTATCGCGAAGGTCTGTATGAATACTATCTGTCTCATAATAAAGAAATTAAAACCGCCGTTGATATTTTAGGCAATAAAGGACGTTATAACAGTTATTTGAACTAATTTTTAATGTTTTACGTCTATATTTCAAGGAAAAACCATTGCTTTTAGTTTATATTTAAGCTAGAAGTAAAAGTTACTTAAGATGAAAAGGTTTGTTTTTTTCTTTCTGCTTGGGTGCTTCTTCTCAATGGCCCAAACCGAACGTAAACACGAAGTCTATTTCGAGACGGATAAATATGCCGTTTCTGAAACAGAACTTAGTAGGCTTACATTGTTTATTCAAGACCTTCAAAATAATGATGTTGATAAGATCACCATTTATGGCTTTTGTGATGATAGGGGGTCTGATTCTTATAATTTAAAACTCTCTCAAGAACGCGCAGATGCTATTAAAACCATTTTCTCTGAACACGAAATGGATAATTCGTTATTTGGTAGTGTTGATGGTAAAGGGGAAATTCATTTAAAAATTATTGAAAATAGCGATACTAAAACCTTAAGAAGTTTAAACAGAAAGGTGGAAATTATTGCTTATGTGCATATACCACCCAGGCCCGAAGTTATTAACGAACAACCATCATATGAAACAACTTTACAGGGTGATTTAAAAGTGGGCGATAAGGTAGTCTTAGAGAATATTCTTTTTAAAACTGGATATAGTGATATATTGCCAGAATCAATAGAAACATTAGAGCGAATTGCCGAAATATTAAACGAGAGAAAAGACTTTTATTTCACCATTCAAGGGCATGTTTGTTGTACAAAAAATGATAGAGATGCTGTAGATCGAAAAACTAAAAAGCGAAACTTATCTGAAGCACGTGCGCGTTATATTTATTATTATTTAGCAAAAAAAGGTGTTAGTAAAAATAGGATGAAATATGAAGGTATGCGTCGCAAGTTTCCTTTAGGAGGTGACCCTAAGTATGATAGGCGGGTAGAAATAGTAATTACTCGTGTTGTTGAAGAAAAAAAGTAATTAGTTTTTAATCATTGCTATATGAGGAATACCATCTTCTAAGTACTCCTCTCCTATTTCAATAAATCCTAGATTATTATAAAAACCTTTTAAATAGGACTGGGCAGATACTTTAACGGTTGATTCGTTATAATAGTCTTTAATTGCAAGTAGAGAAGCTTCCATGATGTCGTATCCATATTTGTGCTTTCGTTCATTTTTAGCAACCACTACTCTACCAATATTGGCTATATCAAAATATTCTCCAGGAGCAAACAATCTAGTATAAGCAATTAAATTTCCTTCTTTAAAACCTAATACATGTAGCGCTTTTTTGTCTTTCCCATCAATATCTTGATATACACAGTTTTGCTCCACACAAAAAACCTCCATGCGTAATTGCAACAAACTATAAAGTTCATTTAAAGTAAGCTCTTCAAATCTTTTAACTTTTATTTCTATCATACCTAATCTTGCACTATCACATCTTTTGCATCACATTTTCCATATTCTGGCTGAATATTTACATGGTTGATATCAAATTTATGATACAATACTTCTTCAATATCCTCTAAAATTTTATCAAATTCAGATAATAAAATATCATTATTAAAATCAATATGTGCTTCTAGATGAGTTTCATCTTCGTTTAACTGCCAAACATGTACGTGATGTACATTTTTTATATGCTCAGACTTTTGTAGTTCGGAAACAATCTCCTTTATATGAATATTATCTGGAGTAAATAGCATTAACACCTTATACGAATTCTTTAGAAGATCATACCCAACAAAAATTAAATATACCGCAATAGCTAATGTTAAAACGCTGTCTACCCAATACATTTCAAAGTATTTCATTAGTAACCCACCAATTAATACAGCTATACTTGCTAGCATATCTGTAAATAAATGTAGATATGCACTCTTCATATTCATATTGCTTTGTGAATCGCCTTTTAGTAATAATACACTAAATCCGTTTACAGCTATTCCTAAGAGGGACAACCAAATAACTAAATTAGACTCAATGTCTTGCGGATTTTGAAATCGCTCTATGGCTTCAATAATTAAAAATATTGCAATTACAACTAAGGTCGCGGCATTCACAAAAGCCGCCACAATTTCGGCTCGCTTATATCCAAAGGTTTTATTTAAAGAAGCATTTTTTCTTGAAAATTTAGCTGCTATATAACTTATAACTAAAGAAATTACATCACTAGAATTATGTAAGGCATCACTGAGTAATGATAAGCTACCAGACACCAAACCTCCTATCACCTGAGCGGTGGTAATTATAATATTTAAACCTATGGAAATAAGAAGGTTCCTTCCCTTTAGATCTGTATGATGGTTATGTGAATGACTATGCCCCATAAATTAAATGTAATCTTCTATAATAAGACATTTCAATTTATGAAAAGATGTGATACAAACTATTAACAATGAATAGGTATTTTATTTACCCTGTTTTGATGACGACCTCCTTCAAAAGCCGTATTTAAGAAAGTTTCTACCATTGCAATAGCTTGTGGAATTGCAGTATATCTAGCAGGAATACACAATACATTAGCATTATTATGTTGTCTTATTAGTTCAACAATCTCTTTAGTCCAACATAAACCAGCTCTAATTTCTTGATACTTATTTGCAGTCATAGCTACACCATTTGCACTACCGCAAATTAGAATTCCGTAGTCAACGTTACCTTCTTTTACATCTTTCGCAACTGGATGAACAAAGTCTGGATAGTCAACGCTATCATTTGTATTGGTGCCATAGTTAACTACCTGTATTTCTTTAGATTCTAAATACTCAGTAATTGCAAATTTATAATCAGTTCCGGCGTGATCGTTACCAATAGCTATTTTCATTTGTTAGTTGTTTTTAATATGTTGTAAAATTACAAAATATCCATTTCTAGATAGTATATTTTGTTAGGGAGCTTTTAATAAGTTGTTAATATCTATTTGTTAATATTAATAAGTATTTTTTTAAAGTCTTATCCTTTTTTATAAGCAAAAAAATAGATGATATTTCCAAAAATAATTCTTTAAAAAAATTGACTATTTATAAACCATTGAAAGATGAGTTATAAACATAAAATATGATTAAAGTTATCGATAAACTCTTGTTAGTTAATAATTCTTATAAATGTTAATTAATGTATTTAAGTACTTAGTTTAGAATAACTTCTCTATTTAACAATATGTTTATAGCTGTTAGTAAACTTGTGATAAGTAATTATCAAAACTTATTTTAAAAAAGTTTTATCTATAATTAACAAGCAATAATAATAACCAAAATATAATTTTTTAAAAATCAATTAATTGTTATTATACTATTAAATGTGAATAAACTTGTTTTCTTGATTTACTGAAGTACATTATTTAAACGTAGATTTGTTTTTATATAAAATGTAAATGGCTAGAAAGAAAAGGAAGAAACGATCTCATAAAATAGCTAACTACGCATCAAGCATTCTCTCAATACTTAAATCTGATAGAAATAAAGCTTTTAATTATAAGCAAATTGCAGCAAAATTAGGAGTTAATGACGCTAGTAGTAG
>CAZAPO010000138.1:0-5694 GCA_964487005.1 uncultured Flavobacteriaceae bacterium | reverse complement strand
GGTTATAGCTAACTTTTGGAATTGGATCTTGCCATATAAATTGGTTTGCTGGAACTTCAGGACCTAAATATCGATCTATAGGCCCCATATCTCTGTGTGTTAGTTTATACCAAGCTTTAGCAAAAGCATCCTCGAATGCTTCATGATTTTCATGAAAATGCTTCGATATTTTAAGAAATTCAGGGTCCATTTTTAATGCCATATCTGCCGTAGACATCATAAGTACTTGTGTACCATTAGCATCACCAGCTTTGGGTGCCATTCGTGCATTTGACTCAGCTGTTGGTGTCCATTGATGCGCTCCTGCTGGACTTTTTGTTAGTTCCCAATCATAGTTTAATAACACATCAAAATAATCTTTATCCCATTTTGTTGGATTTGGTGTCCATGCACCTTCTAATCCACTAGTAATAGTATCATCTAAAACCCCAGACCCAAAAGTATTTTTCCAACCGGTGCTCATTTCTTCAATTGCTGCGCCATGAGGCTCTGCTCCAACATAGGTATCTGGGTCTGCCGCACCATGCGCTTTACCAAAAGTATGACCTCCAGCAACCAGCGCTACTGTTTCTTCATCATTCATAGCCATACGTCCAAACGTAATTCTAATATCATGTGCCGATTTTAACGGATCTGGTTCACCGTTAGGTCCTTCTGGATTTACATAAATAAGTCCCATGTGTACAGCTCCTAAATGTCCTTCTAGATCACCGTCACTAGTGTCATAACGATCATCGTTATCGAGCCATCCAGATTCAGATCCCCAATAAATATCCTGCTCTGGCTCATAAACATCTTCTCTTCCTCCAGCAAAACCATACGTTTTGAAACCCATTGACTCTAATGCGCAATTACCTGCTAAAATCAATAAATCTGCCCAAGATATTTTATCTCCATATTTCTTTTTAATTGGCCATAACAGTAAACGGGCTTTATCTAAGTTTCCATTATCTGGCCAACTATTTAATGGTGCAAATCGTTGCGTTCCTGTATTGGCTCCCCCTCTTCCATCTCCTACTCTATAGGTTCCGGCACTATGCCAAGCCATTCTAATCATAAAAGGTCCATAGTGTCCATAATCTGCAGGCCACCATTCTTGAGAGGTGGTCAACACTTTTACAATGTCTTCCTTTAACTGAGTATAATCTACGCTATTAAATGCCTCGGCATAATTGAAGTCATTCCCCATAGGGTTGGACTTATCTGCATGTTGCCTTAAAATATTTAGCTTTAATTCATTAGGCCACCAATCTCTATTACTCGTTCCTCTACCAGCAGTTTCCTTTATTGAACCACTCATAAATGGGCAATTATTTATATCCCCATTAATTTGATCTTTCATAATTATTTTAAATTTTGGAATTAAACTTTAGTTATATTTTGTGCATAGAAATAAGTGTTATGCACCTTAATTCTTCTTCCTGAAAGTACTTAAATATTCAATAAACCCAGGTGTAAAAAAATTGTTATAAATTATTACTTAATAGGTTTTAATTATTACACCTTGTATATTCACATTTTCGAAATGCATTTATTGCAAAAAATAATGTGATTAAAAAACAAAAACTTAAGAATTATGGCAAATGTAACGCTTCAGGGCAACCCAATACAAACTCAAGGAACATTACCTGCTGTAGGTAGTAAAGCTCCTAATTTTAGACTCGCTACAAGTACGCTAAGCGATGTTACTCTAGACGATTATCAAGGTTCAAAAATAATATTAAACGTCTTTCATAGTGTTGATACAGGTACTTGTGCACAATCGGTGAGGCAATTTAATAAAGAGGTCACTCAATTAGAAAACACTAAAGTTTTATGTATTTCTAAAGACTTGCCATTCGCGCAAGCACGTTTTTGTGGTGCTGAAGGTATTGAAAATGTTGAAATGCTTTCTGATTTTAGAAACGGTAATTTTGGGAATGCTTATAACCTAACTTTTACTAACGGACCAGTGGAAGGGTTACTCTCAAGGTCGATAATTGTTCTTGACGAAAATGGAACTGTGTTATATACAGAACAAGTTCAAGAAGTAGTTGAAGAGCCTGATTACAGTGGGGCACTCAATGTATTAAAATAAAAAAAAGCCTCTTCTTTCAAGAGGCTTTTACTAACTAACTAAAAAACTAACTTGCCTAAATCTATTTAGGTAGAACAACTTTATCAATAACATGGATTACTCCATTTGTTTGGTCTAAATCTGCTGCTGTAACTTTTGCTGCGTTTCCATTTGCGTCCTTGATGTAAACGGCCCCGTTTTTCATCATAGCTTCTAATGTACCTCCAGCAACTGTTTTAATTGTAGCCTTCCCATTTCCTTTATTAATCATTTTAATAATGTCTTTAGCATTGTATTTTCCTGCTACTACATGATATTTTAAAATGGTTTGTAATGTTGCCTTGTTTTCTGGCTTTAATAAACTTGATACTGTACCATCTGGTAATTGACCAAATGCATCATTTGTTGGAGCAAAAACGGTAAATGGACCTTCACTTGATAATACATCAACTAAATCTGCAGCCTTTACTGCAGCTACTAATGTAGATGTAGCTTCTGTACTAATGGCAGTTTCTACAATGTTTTTCTTTTGAGCGAATGTTGACATTGACCCTAAGAAGATTCCTAATACTAGAATTGAACTGAATAATTTGTTTACTTTCATAATTGTGTGTGTTTGTGATAATTTTTCTTTTTACAATTTTGTTTAACAAATTAAAGAAATATTTAAACAAAAATAATTCTTTTTATTATAACTTTAACTTTTTACAGTTTTTAATTAAATACTTAAATTAATTTTTGATCCATTGTTTCTACATGTATGACTAAAAAGGAATCCTTCTTTATTAATCGAATAAAAAGCATCAAGTACGCTGTAAAAGGAGCTTATTTATTAGTTCGTAATGAGAAAAGTATTCAAATACAGTTTGCTATTGCCATTATAATTACCATGGCAGGGTTTTATTTTGAGATTTCTTCAACCGAATGGATATTACAATTATTTGCCATAGGACTTGTAATGAGTGTAGAAGGAATCAATACGGCGCTGGAAACCTTATTAGACTTTGTGCATCCAGATTATCACAAGAAAATAGGCGATATTAAAGATGTCTCTGCAGGTGCCGTATTTATTGCCGCAATAATTGCCGTAATTATTGGATTAATAATTTATATTCCTAAACTAACTTAAATACTATCTCCATTAGGATAAACGTTAGTTATTTGTATTTTTGTTTATAGTAAGTAGGTGTTAATGGCAAAGAAAAAACCAACCAGAAAAAAGAATAAACCTAAACGTAAAAAGCCCAATTTATCATTATCTAATCAACAAAAGTTAGTTTTTGGTAGTTTGCTGCTTATATTAGGCATCCTTCTCTTTATTGCATTCTTATCATTTTTCTTTACAGGACAGGCAGACCAAAGCATATTAGGTCAGTTTGGATCTAGAGAAGCTGAAGCACAAAACTGGTTGAGTAAATTTGGTGCTTGGGTAAGTGATCTTTTTATATATCGGGGCTTTGGTATTGCATCTTTTATTTTTTCTGGTCTTATTTTTCTTTCTGGAGTTTATGTCATATTAAATATTAACAAAGGTAGGCTTTGGCGTCACTGGTTTTGGGGTACATTAATTGTATTATGGACCTCAATATTGTTTGGCTTCTTATCAAAATCTAATCCAATTTTTGGAGGAATAATTGGCTTCGAATTAAACGATTTCTTGCAAGATTACATTGGTAAAATAGGAACAGCCTTGTTACTCTTATTAGGGCTCATTGTGTATCTAGCGGTTAGATTTAATGTGACGGCTCAACACTTTGGGAAATTGTTTAAAAAAGCGAAGAAAGAAATCAAGGAAGAGTTTGAAAAGGATTCCAGCGAAGCACAATCAACCGATTTTGTTCCAGTAGACAATAATTTATCTGGGGAAGCCGAAGAAATTAAGTCGGCTTTCGAAATACCTTTGGAAAACCTAGAACCTACAATCGAGAATCACTCGCAATTAAAAAAATCTGCACAAGTCCAAGAAGAAGAAATAACCATGGAAGTCACCAAAGAAGAGGAAGACATGGTTGAAATGGAAATTGAAACAATTGCCGAGGAAAAATCTGAAACCGATAATCTTGCCGACAAGCTTGTTGAAGATTTTGGAAGGTTTGACCCAACGTTAGAATTAGGTAGTTATCAGTTTCCACCTTTAGACCTTCTTAAAAAATACGATAGTGAAAGTATTACCATCAATCAAGAAGAGTTAGAAGAGAATAAGAATCGAATTGTAAGCACACTTAATAATTATAAAATTGGTATTGCCAGTATTAAAGCCACTATTGGTCCTACGGTAACGCTTTATGAAATTGTTCCCGAAGCTGGTATTAGAATTTCGAAAATTAAAAACCTGGAAGACGATATTGCGTTATCGTTATCTGCATTAGGAATTAGAATCATTGCGCCAATTCCAGGGCGTGGTACTATAGGTATAGAGGTCCCTAATAAAAATGCGACTATTGTTTCGATGTATTCGGTGATTGCTTCACAAAAATTCCAAAAGGCAGAGATGGAGTTACCCGTTGCTTTAGGTAAAACCATTAGTAATGAAACCTTTGTTGTAGACTTAGCAAAAATGCCGCACTTGCTTATGGCAGGAGCTACAGGACAAGGGAAATCTGTAGGATTAAATGCCGTACTTACCTCGTTATTATACAAGCGACATCCAGCCGAAGTAAAGTTTGTTCTCGTAGATCCTAAAAAAGTAGAGCTTACTTTATTTAATAAAATAGAGCGTCATTATCTAGCTAAGTTACCTGATAGTGAAGATGCTATTATAACCGATAATACAAAGGTGATCAATACACTTAACTCATTGTGTATTGAAATGGACAATAGATATGAATTGCTTAAAAATGCCTTTTGTAGAAATATTAAAGAGTATAACGAAAAATTTAAGTCAAGAAAGCTTAATCCTAATGATGGGCACAAATACTTACCTTATATTATTTTGGTAGTTGATGAGTTTGCTGATCTTATAATGACAGCTGGTAAGGAAGTAGAAACTCCTATTGCTCGATTGGCACAGTTGGCCAGAGCAATTGGGATACATTTAATTATTGCCACACAGCGACCATCTGTAAATGTTATCACCGGACTTATAAAAGCAAACTTCCCTGCGCGTATTGCCTTTAGGGTAACCTCAAAAATAGATTCTAGAACAATTTTAGACGGTTCTGGTGCCGATCAACTTATTGGACGCGGAGACATGTTATACACACAGGGTAACGACATGATTCGTCTACAATGTGCCTTTGTAGACACACCAGAAGTAGAACGTATTACCGAGTTTATTGGTTCACAGAAAGCCTATCCAGATGCGCACTTATTACCAGAATATGTGGGCGAAGAATCTGGCACAAGTCTTGATATAGATATAGCAGATCGCGATAAATTATTTAGAGAAGCTGCAGAGGTAATTGTAACGGCACAACAAGGTTCTGCTTCCCTCCTACAGCGAAAATTAAAATTAGGATATAATAGAGCGGGTAGATTAATTGATCAATTAGAAGCGGCCGGAATTGTTGGTCCGTTTGAAGGTAGTAAGGAAAGACAGGTATTACTTCCAGACTTAATGGCTTTAGAACAATTATTAGCGAATGAAAATTAAAAAAACAATGAGACCTGTATTAATAGCATTATTGGTTGTAATGAAC
>CAZAPO010000137.1:0-10506 GCA_964487005.1 uncultured Flavobacteriaceae bacterium | reverse complement strand
GCTTCACTCTCATTGATAAAGAATTCACCATAAGGTCCTGAAATAGTTACTTTATCGCCAGGTTTTTGGGCGAAGATATATGATGAAGCTACCCCAGGATTAACATCCATCCAACCGTTCTTAGCACGATCCCATGGTGGCGTGGCTATACGCACATTTAACATGATCTCGCGTCCTTCTGCTGGGTAAGAAGCCATTGAATAGGCACGCTCAACAATATCATCATTCTTCATAACTAATGGCCATAAACCAAACTTGTCCCATTCTGTTTGAAACTTATCTGGAGTATCATGTTCTTCTGGGTGTGCCGTTATGTCTATATCTGAATATTTAATCTCGCATGGTGGAATCTCTATCTGTATATACCCACCTGCTTTATATCCCATATCTTCTGGTATCTCAACAACAAATTCTTTAATAAACGATGCTACGTTATAATTACGCACCACTGTTGCTTCCCATTTTTTAATACCAAACACTTCTTCTGGGATGGTGATCTCCATATCTTGCTTCACTTTTACCTGACATGCTAGACGCGCTCCATGTTGTAACTCCTTACGGGTAAAGTGTGGCGTTTCTGTTGGCAATGCCTCCCCTCCTCCTGATAGTACGTGACACTCACACTGAATGCAAGTTCCACCACCACCACAAGCAGATGGTAAAAAGATCTTTTGATTTCCTAACGTAGATAACAAACTATCTCCTGAAGCTACTTCAACTTCTCTTTCTCCATTAATCATAATCTTAACTGGACCAGATGGAGATAACTTCTGCTTTACAAATAGTAGCAACCCAACTAACCCAAGTGTTAATACTAAAAAGGCTATAACTGTTGCTACAATTGTTCCTACTGTACTTGCTGCTAATATCATCATGTTATTCTACTGCTTTTATTGTGTTATCAGCGATTTCTTTTGTTGCTTCCTTCTCATCTACCTTTTCTTCTATTACCGCTTGTTTTTCTTCTTGTGTTGGCTCTTCATCACCTCCCGTTAACATTCCACCAAAACTCATAAATCCAATTGCCATAAGACCTGTAATAATAAATGTAATACCAAGTCCTCTAAGGGCTGGAGGTACATTTGAATATCTTATCTTTTCACGAATAGCTGCAATGGCAAGAATTGCCAAGAACCATCCAATTCCCGAACCTAAACCATAGGTGGTTGCTAATCCTAATGTTGGAATCTCACGAGACTGCATAAATAACGAACCTCCTAGGATCGCGCAGTTCACTGCAATAAGCGGTAAAAAGATCCCTAATGAATTATATAGTGATGGTGAGAATTTCTCAACTACAATTTCAACCAATTGTACCATGGTAGCAATTGTGGCAATGAACATGATAAATGATAAGAAGCTAAGATCATAAGAAGCGAATTCTTCACCTAGCCATTTACCTAAGGCTCCAGGTTGTAATATATATTGATCTAATAACCAGTTTAACGGCACCGTAACAACCAATACGAAGATAACTGCGGCACCTAGTCCAACTGCTGTGGACACCTTTTTAGATACTGCTAGGTATGAACACATTCCTAAGAACGTGGCAAATACCATGTTATCTATAAAAATCGATTTAAAAAATAATTCTATATGTTCCATAGTATATCTTCTTTCTAGTGGTCTTCAACTAATGCTTTATTCTTTGTACGTTGTACCCAAATAATAATACCTACAACAATTAATGCCATTGGTGCTAATAACATAAATCCGTTATTTTCATAACCAGTCGCATACAATCCTGTTTTGGCAATTGGGTCACCCAATACCTTAAATCCTAAAAGGGTACCAGATCCCAGTAATTCTCTAAAGAATCCTACGATAATTAAAATAATTCCGTATCCAAGAGCATTCCCTATTCCGTCTAGGAACGATCTCCAAACACCATTTCCTAAGGCAAAGGCTTCAAATCGTCCCATAATTATACAGTTTGTAATAATTAATCCAATAAATGCACCTAGCTCCTTACTCAACTGATAAGAAAATGCCTTGAGCACCTGATCTACAATAATTACTAATGAAGCAACTACTGTTAACTGTACAATAATTCTAATTTTTGACGGGATAATATTTCTAATTAATGAGATAACTACGTTACCAACACCCATTACGAAGAGTACAGATATGGTCATTACAATAGACGCTTTTAATTGCGCTGTAATTGCCAAAGCCGAACAAATACCTAATACCTGAATAGTAATTGGGTTATCATCTGCTAAAGGATCTAATATTAGCTTACTGTCTTTCTTTGATAAAAGTCCCATAAATTAGTTCTTTTTTAAAGTATTAAAATAAGGCAGGTATAAACGTAACTCCGATCGAATCATTGCAGCGACACCATCACCTGTGATAGTCGCACCTGCAATAGCGTCTACCTCATTATCTGTTTTATCTTTATTTAACGGATCTGCATTACTTTTTGAAATTGCAATTCCAACAAAATTTCCCGAACCATCTTTTAGGGGCTCACCAATAAAGTCGTCCATAAAGTAGCGCTCTTTTATGTTGGCTCCTAAACCAGCAGTCTCACCTTTGTGATCGAAGTAAGCACCTTGTACAACCATGTTCTCATCCATGGCGACATACGCCCAAACTGCATCCCACAGCCCTTTACCTCTTATTGGTGCTACATAATAGGTTTTCCCTTCTTTTTCACCAATAAATAATGGTAAGCGTCTTTCTATACCTTCTTTTGCGTTAGATTGCTCTTTCTTAACATCTATTAAATATGCCTGATCGTCTTCAGCAATATCGGTTCCGTTAGTAATCACTAATTGTCTGGTGATATATTTGTCAAACTCACCTCCAACCTTATCATCTGATATGAATACGGCACTTGTTTCATCATTCTCATTAACACCCATGGCGTAAAGAATGTTCTGTTGTTTTTCTATACGTTTATTTTCATCAATTGTTGGTTTCAGTGATTGCGCAACAAATGCTAACAATGACCCAACAACAATCACCATTCCAATGGCAAAAAGTATCGTATATATATTTGAATCTGTTTTATTACTCATAACCTAGGCAGTTTTAGCTTTTAAACGTTTCATTCTTCTTTTTACATTTCCTTGAATCACATAGTGATCAATAGTTGGTGCAAACACATTCATTAATAAAATGGCTAACATCACACCTTCAGGATATGCTGGATTGAAAACACGAATCATAACTGAAATGAATCCAATAAAGAATCCGTATATCCATTTACCCCTATTTGTTTGTGAAGCTGTTACAGGGTCAGTAGCCATATAGACAATACCAAAGGCCAGCCCTCCTACCAGTAAATGATGCCAGAACTCCATATCCATTAAGGCAAAGAATTTACTGCTTTCACCAATAATTCCTGCGTCTGTAACACCGTTAAATATCAATCCCATCACTAATGCCCCAACAACGGCAGAAGCCATAATTCTCCAACTACCAATTTTGGTAAAAATTAAGAATAGACCTCCCAATAGAATCAACAAAGTTGATGTCTCTCCTACCGATCCAGGTATAAACCCATAGAACATATCCATTAACCCATAGTCAGCAGCTTCTTTGCCTTGGGCTAAATATCCTAAAACTGTTTCTCCTGAAATTGCATCTAATTCTGCACCTCCTGCTATCTGGTCGGCTCTTTCTCTAGCACCATGTACCCATACCTTATCTCCTGTCATCCAAGTTGGATATGCAAAGAACAAAAATGCTCTAATAGTTAATGCTGGATTCAAGATGTTCATCCCTGTTCCACCAAAAACTTCTTTTCCTATTACAACTCCAAAAATTACGGCCACAGCCAACATCCATAATGGTATATCTACTGGTACAATTAATGGAACCAACATTCCAGTTACCAAATATCCTTCTTCTATCTCGTGTCCCTTAATGATACAAAAGATAAACTCGATTGCTAATCCTACAATATAAGAAACTGCAACAAGCGGAATTATTTTTAGTGCTCCAACACCTAGATTGTCTAGGGTCCAAAACTCTGGACTTAGAAATCCACCTGACACAGCCTGAATTTCGCCCAATGCTAAATGATGCTGGTAACCTGCGTTAAACATACCAAAGATTAAACATGGTATTAATGCCATGATAACAATGTTCATGGTACGCTTTAAATCGTCTGCTGCCTTAATGTGAGTACCACCATGGGTAGTTTCGTTTGGCAAGTACAAGAAGGTATGAAACCCATTGAATAGCGGAGCCATTTTGGTTCCTTCATACTTCTTTTTTAGCTGATGCATTTTACTTTTTAATCCCATGACCTTCTATCCAATTTCTTTTAACATTAAGTCTAATCCTTCTCTTATTATTTGTTGATGCGGTTGCTTGCTTACACAAATAAATTCTGTTAATGCAAAATCTTCAGGTCCTACTTCATACATTCCTAAAGCTTCCATCTCGTCAAGGTCTTTGTACATACAAGCCTTTAAGATTTGCATCGGGTAAATATCTAAAGGGAACACCTGTTCATAACTTCCTGTTACCACAAAAGCTCTATGTTCGCCATTTGTATTTGTATTTAGATCGTATTCTTTTTTTGGTGTTAACCAAGAAAATGTCAATGCTCTAGACGTTGAAATTTTATTGAAGACCGGCTTATTCCAACCAAAGAACTCATAATCATCACCCTCAGGGATTATAGAGATTACGTCACTATAGTAATCTAAAGATCCATCTGGAGCAATTTGCTTACCGCTTAAAACATTGCCAGAAATAATTCTAGCATTTGCATTTTTAGCAATTCCCTTATCGTAGATCATAGTGGCTACTTCACTCCCTATCTTAGTCGCAAAATACCTTGGTTTCTCTACAGAAGATCCTACCAAAGCAACAACTCTTTCTGCGTTAAATTTTCCAGTCAATAATAACTCTCCAATTATCACTAAGTCTTGTGGGTTTACTGTCCAAACAGTTTCCCCTTTGTTTACTGGATCAATTTTATTGATTTGTGTACCAACATTTCCAGATGGGTGCGGACCAGAAACCTTATGAAGTGTAATTCCTTTTAATCCTGCTAATGGTGAATTTGAATTTTTTCCAACACTTACATGAACTTTTCCTTCAGTTAATTTACCTAGTGCGGTTATTGCTGCTTGCAGTTCTTGTTCTTTTCCTTCGAGCGTAAAATCATAATCAGCTGCCAATGGTGCTGATGCATACCCAGAAACAAAAATGGCTTTAGGTGCTTTATCTGTTTTGGCAATAACATCATAAGGACGCTGCTTGATAAATGCCCAACATCCAGATTCTAATAATCTAGATTTAACAGCCTCTGCTGATGCATCATTACCCAGTTGACCAAAATCTTGATATGATTGTTCTTTATCTGCTTGAATTTTAATAGCTAAAATTCTGCGTTTTGCGCCACGAGCTATCTCAACGATCTCACCAGAAACCGGAGAAGCAAATTTCACTGCTTCGTTAGACTTATCGTAAAAAACAGTTTCGCCTGCTTTTACTTTAGAGCCAACTTTCGTAATCATTTTAGGAATAACACCGTGGAAATCTTCTGGTCTAATGGTATAAAAATTGCTTACTATCGCATTTTCTTTTGCCTTTTCGGCACTACCTTTGAGTTTTATGTCTAGACCTTTTTTAATACGAATGTCGTTTGACATATGTTTGAATATTGAAATTAGTTGTCTAAAAATCCGTGCAAATTTACGAATTTATAATCCAGTTTTCATAATAAAACAGTCATAATTTTAGGGTATTAACATACCTTTAAAATTTAGGTATGAAAATTGATTATCTTTACCCAAGATATGCCCTGATATGTTAAGAATAAAATGGACTTTCGTATTTTTTTTAAGTGTTCTATTAGCTTTTCCTCAAGTTGAAGAAGAGGTGATTCCTCCCGACGATATTAAAACTATAATTTTTAAAGGTAATACGCGAGAAAGTGCGCTCCCAATTGTAAAACTAAATGAAAGAATTACGCTATCATTTGATGCAATAAACGCCAACGAAGAAGACTACTATTACATCATTGATCATTATAATTTTGATTGGACTCGTTCACAGTTAATGAAATCGGAATACATGAGAGGTTTTGATAATCAACGTATTAGAGATTATGAAAACTCGTTTAATACCTATCAAATCTATTCACATTACAGGTTACAGATTCCGAATCAACAAACACGATTAATTAAATCTGGCAACTATATGCTTAAAGTTTATAATCAGTACGGTGAACTAGCATTTAGTAGAAAATTTATGATTTATGAAGACCTCACTAATGTAGGTGTAGCAGTCAAGAGATCTAGAAATGTAAAATATATTGACCAAAAACAGATGATAGATGTTAGCCTTTCATCGGCAACCATGCTATTTAAAAACCCCAATCAAACGGTGAATTTAGTTCTTATTCAAAATGATAACTTAAGCACTTCAATAAATAGCTTAAAACCAACATATACATTAGGGCGAGAGCTTATTTATAAAAATATTGAAGCCTCTAGTTTTTGGGGTGGAAATGAGTATCTATTTTTTGAAAATAAGAGTGTTCGTGCTGCAAATATTGGAGTGCAGTTTATTGAATTAAAAGATATATATCATCATTATTTATTTGCTGATATTATTAGAGCAGATCGACCTTATACGTACAATCCCGATATCAATGGTCGTTTTTTAAACACTGCGATCAATACTGATAATGTAGCTATTGAAGCCGACTATGTTCAGGTACATTTTTCTTTACAGCATCCAGAAATGTTAAGCGACAATACCATACATGTTTATGGAGGATTTAACAACTACGAAATAACAGACGAAACTAAAATGACCTTTAATTCTACTTCAGGTTTTTACGAAACTTCCCTAAAATTAAAACAAGGGTTTTATAGTTACAAATATGTTATGGTAGATAAAAACGGTGCTTTAGACGAAGGTGCCATTAGTGGTAATTTTGATGAGACAGAAAACAACTATAAAGTATTGGTTTATTATCGTGATTTAGGAGCTCGTTATGATCGACTCGTAGGCCTTGGTGAAGGCTCATCAACGACTATTACTAACTGATTGTCTATTAAATTGTTAAAATTAGCTTAGAATTACTCAATTTAGAATTCTTAAATACATTTATTTAGTATTTTTGATTGTGCAATACACTTAGTATTCTAATTAATCCATGGTACAACAAGTAACTAAAGGCATAAAAATTTCTGTAGAGACCAATTTTGAAGGTACTTTCTATAAAAACTACAAAGTACATTTTGCTTATGGTTATAAGGTTACTATTGAAAACCAAAGCAAGGATACTGTTCAACTAAATTCCAGACATTGGAAAATTCTTGATGCCTTAAATAACGATGAAGTTGTTGAAGGCGAAGGTGTAATTGGTAAGAAGCCAGTTATAAAACCTGGGGAGTCTCACACCTATAATTCTGGCTGTTTATTGGCATCTCCATTTGGGGCTATGCAAGGACATTATAACATGGTTAATCTTTCTGATACTAAGAAATTTAAGGTTGTCATTCCTTCCTTTAAATTAAGTGCTCCTTTTGCACTTAACTAATAGTTTCCAAAAATTCGAATCTAAAAATCTTCTCACCCTGTTCAACATGGTAAAATTTACAGTTTGAATAGTGTACAAACCGATATGCTAAGTGATAGTTGAAACTAGTATCATCTACCTTATACAATGCATGAACATCTATATTACCATATGGTGATATTCGTCTAAATCGATATTCAGAAACATTATTTGTTTGATGTAGCTCAAACCATGCTCCGGCAGCAATTCCGTCAAGCCACTGGGCATGTTCATGCCTTACCTCTACTTCTCGCGGCTGAAGTGTCCCAATAAAACTTGGTTCGTGCGTAGACAGTCTATCTAGAAAATTGCGAATGTTTTCTGTTCTTACCGAAGAATTAAAAATTGAGATGATACCTTCTTCAGTAACTTCATATACGTGATCTTCAGAATTAGCGATAACAACATTTCCAACCGTGCTTGGGGTAAACCATGTTGATCTTACCAATCTTTTTCTAATTCTCTTCTCAGTAACTGCATTTATCAAAGTATCTGTTACAAAACGAGCGCAATTACAAGCATCTTTAATAAAAGCAGCATATCTAATAAAATGTTGTTCTTGCATTTTTGTGATGTGTGCCCTTGCCTTATCATAATCAATTAAAGTACATACAGAGGCCACCAGTTTACCTTCTCCATGGGTAAGTTTAGGGTGGGTAGCTAAAAACACTAATAATTCATTAAGATTAACTATTACATTATTCTCAATTTGAGCCTTTATAGGGAAGTCCAATTCATGATCTGTGTCTCTTCCACGCACCCTTCCATTAGGTTGAGAAGTGATATATCTTCCAAAATCATGATATTCTAAAACACCTGTATCTTTATCAATTAGCACTAAAGCAGCATGACCCGCTCTCACATAATTTTTTTTTCCAACTCCCAAATATCGCAGAAAGGGAGAATACCATTCATCTGCAACCATAACTATGGTTTCTGGATAAGCAAGTGTTAAAATGATTCCAGAATTAGTCATTAATTACTTGAGGTAATTTAAATTGATGGTTGCTTACTACATTTTCTTGTAGATTTTCAAAGCGCATTCTTATTTCATTATTACTCTTGGTAACCTGAGTAATACTTGTAGTTTTAACAAAAAGACGATCCATAACAATTCCATACTCTGTATTTTCAACATGCGTATGCTGATGAAATTTTAAAACCGATTTTTGATTAAGTTCATTGCTATCTAAAAAATCTTGAAACCACTGTTTGCGCTCAATTTTCATGTCGTTTGTATATAGCGAAGATGACGACCATATTCTAGGTTCTAAAGGGAGTTCTTGAAAATACTTTTTTTGTCCATCCCAAACTAACTCAAAAAAACGCATCCCAGCAATCCAGTCGGCAATTACTAGGGTAAATGGCTCAATGTCATGCAATTGATAATCATTTACCGCCTTAACTATATCGTCACATTTAAGTAGATCTTTCATTACTACTCCTCTACTTAATCTGTATTTATCTTTCCTGCTATGTCTTGTAAATCCACCATTGAGCACACATAAAACACGATTTTTTTCACTTGCACCAATCCATGAACCTCCGGCAACCTTGTCTTTTGGATACATCATTTTAATACTATCATTCTCATACACTGCTGGTGGTAAAGATATTCTCTTTGGTGCTTCATCTCTATTTGAAGTCAATACAAAATCTGAAGTTCCTACTGGAAAAAGGGTTACTGTACACATAAAAATGATAGTCTAGAAACTATCGAGCAACTTACAAAAAATAGTGCACATTTTATGGCAATATTTGCTCGTAAAAGGATAAAATAATCCATAAAAAATGTTGTAACTTTGCTCCTCAATTTTTCATAACTAACACAATTAAATTTCATCATGGGGAAAGGATTTTTTAACGTTCCAATTGCAATTAATGAACCTGTTATGGGCTATGCGCCAGGTTCTCCAGAACGTGAAGCTGTTTTAGCGGCATATAATGAGTTATTTAACTCAAAAACTGAAGTTCCTTTATACATAAACGGACAAGATATTAAAACTGGGAATACCCGAACTATGTCTCCTCCACACGATCATCAACATGTTGTTGGCGAGTACCACCTTGCTGAGAAATCACATATAGATGCTGCGATAGCAACTGCCCTCGAAGCGAGAAAAGAATGGTCTCAAATGCCATGGGAGCAACGTGCTGGAATATTTTTGCGTGCGGCCGAGCTTATAGCAGGCCCATATAGAGCAAAGATTAATGCTGCCACTATGATAGCGCAATCTAAAACAGTACATCAAGCCGAGATTGATTCGGCCTGTGAGTTAATTGATTTCTTGCGTTTCAATGTACAGTTCATGACAGACATTTATGCCGAGCAACCAGAAAGTACAAGTGACGCCTGGAATAGAATTGAATATAGACCATTAGAAGGATTTACATATGCGGTAACACCATTTAACTTTACGGCAATTGCTGGTAACCTTCCAGCATGTATGGCTTTAATGGGGAATGTCGTTGTGTGGAAACCAAGTGATTCACAGGTATTTTCGGCTAAGGTAATAATGGATGTATTCAAAGAAGCAGGTGTACCTCCAGGAGTAATAAACGTTGTTTTTGGTGATCCAGTAATGATTACAGATACTGTGATGGAGCATTCTGACTTCTCTGGATTACACTTTACAGGCTCTACATTTATATTTAGAGAGCTATGGAAAAAGATAGGAAACAACATTCACAACTATAAAACTTATCCGCGAATTGTTGGAGAAACAGGTGGTAAAGATTTCATTATTGCGCATCCTTCTTCTAACGCTAAACAAGTAGCAACGGCTATTTCCCGAGGAGCTTTTGAATTCCAAGGTCAAAAATGTAGTGCCGCTTCAAGAGCTTACATACCAGAAAGTTTATGGGATGACGTAAAAGCACATGTCATTGAAGACGTTAATTCATTTAAAATGGGGTCACCAGAAGACATGAGCAATTTTGTTACTGCAGTCATTCATGAAGGCTCCTTTGAT
>CAZAPO010000136.1:0-5178 GCA_964487005.1 uncultured Flavobacteriaceae bacterium | reverse complement strand
AGTTATATACGGCATAATGTCTACCAATTTATTGGCATTAATACTATTTAGAGCTTTTGGTTTATAAGAGATCAACTCTAAAACACCCAATAATTTATTTTCGTTAACTATTGGTGCCAAAATAGCACTCTTAATTCCTTGCTCTTTTAGAGCTCTATATTGCGGTGCCTTTCCTTTTGACAAATCAAAGAACTTGTCAACATCTGATACCGCATAAAACTTGTAATCATTCAACAGTGATTCATATGACCATGAGCAAAGCGCAGCAGAACAACTAACCTCAGCATTATCATTTAACAAATAACTTTCTATTGTGCCATCATGTACTTTTCCAAATGAATCATCTTCCTCGTTATACATTGAAAAACCAACCTTAAGATCTTGTATATTTAAAAGTGATCTAAAGATATCGTGAAATTCATCCACAAAATTTTGGTTCTTCTCACTGTTATCTTTAATCAATCCAGATTTGATATTAGATATGGATTGATCATCTGTTACATCAAACATATTTGATATTACAAATCCCTTAAATACATAGCTGTTTGGTGGAAATTTCTCTTTCCAAACATCGAGATTATCAAAATTATCAATTAGTTCGTCATAATCTTCCTGGGTGATCTTTTTTGCTTGATCTGTTGCAGAAATCTCGGTGAAGTCTGCATTGTACATGATCTTGTAATAGCGCATAATACCATTTGCATCAGGTATCTCATAATGAAATGGTCTTTTAAAGTCTAGTTTATAACCGTAATAAAAGTTAAGAATAATGGTACAAGCAATAATGTACTTATACTCTTCAGGCATGTTTTTGATATTTAGTTCAAAACCTTCTCCTGCATTCTTAACTATATTTTTAAATCGTTCTGAAGAATTAAAGATGATATTCTCAAAGGGTACGGAAGCCGTTTTGATTTCATTCTTGGTCAAAACACTACTAAAAGAGTCCTCTAAAATAATTTCGATCTCTTTCTTGTAGGTATCTAACAAAGATAAATCTGAAAATCCTTCCTTTAATGCTGGGGCACTTTGCACAGCATCTAACACACGTTGTGCCTTAGAAACTATAAACGCATCTTCACTTTTCACCATCTCTTCATATTGCTCAATTAGCTTATTAAAGCTAATAAACAACTGCATTGGTGAGTCTGTATTAACGTATTGATTTCCCATTTTCGCCTACTATTGAGCTACAAATTTACAATAAAACTAATTAGTCGTAGAAACTTAGGTTACGTTACAGTTCTAAAAAATGCGTATGTATTACTTTTTTTCTAGTAGTACCAAGTTGTTACCCGCGTCAATTTTAACCATCCCTTTTTCAACAATATAGGTTTGTCCAGAGTAAAAATCAAGCACCTCATCTCCATCGGTAAAAACTGAAGAAACATTGATCTCATATTCTTTCTTTGGCAAATCGATAGCTACAACTATGGCATCTTGATAATCCCCTTTTTTATAAGATCGCGAGAAAACGTAGGGTACGTTTGCTATTGCCCTGTGTTCTCCTGCTCCAACCGCGGGGTGGTTATTGCGAAACTGTCCGAGTTTTTGCCAATGTGCCAATACCTCGTTATTTAAATTACTCCAATCTATAGGTGACCTTAAAGTTGCATCTCCCACAGTACCCTCGATTACGAGTGATCTTGCTATTTCGTCTCCATAATAGACCTGTGATGCTCCTGGCGATAGCAATAATTTTGTTGCTGTTTCAAATGGTTGATTACGGTTTGGATCAAACGGGCTCCCATCATCATGAGAACTTAAATAGTTTAATATGCCAAAATCTTTTAATTCATTATGTAAGAGGGCGTCATATTTTTCATGAAGGTCATTGATATTCATTTGCTTGGCATTCCACTTGAACTCAAAATTTATCTGGCTAGTGAACATATCATCAAAGTAATTGACTTTCTTGTCTCCAAAGTCAAACATTTTACCACTACTAATTCCGTAATTATAGATCTCACCTACTAAATAGAATTCATTTTCATCTAGTACTTTTTCTGGGTTCGCATTTTTGTACTCTGCAAAGGCACTTTCGCATACCGCTTTAAACTCTTGCCATACATATTCTTCGGTATGTTTTACCGTATCACATCTATAACCATCTATACCAAATTCTGTTATGTAATCTGAAAGCCATTTCATGATGTAGAATCTTGGCGCTCTTGGGTGCCCTGTTTTTTCAAAAAATGCATCTAATTCTTTCAGCTCCTGCTCATATCGTCCCTCTTCTTTCCATTTTTCTACTAATTGCGGTGGTAATGCTACCTCCTGGTTACTCTCTGTTCTAATATCTGGCAAGTTTTCAACCAATGTACAAGTAATGGTATTTTGATAATTGCTATACTCACACTTTGGTGAAGTTCTAACCCAATCTTCTGGCCAAACGGGATCAATAGCCGTCACTGGCCCTGTATGATTAATTACGGCATCTAATAACACTCTAATTCCATTTTCGTGCGCCACATCAACCAATTCTTTTAAATCTTCTTTAGTCCCATAGTTTGGATCAATTGCTGTCCAGTCTTTGGCCCAGTAGCCATGAAAACCGTATGTAACTCCTGTTCCTTCATCTGTTGCACCATGAATTTGCTCAACAATTGGTGTCATCCAAATGGCATTGATACCTAGTTTTGTAAAATAACCTTCTTTTATTTTTTGAGTAATGCCCTTTAAATCTCCTCCTTCAAATCCTCTGAGCTTTCCAGTTTCCAAGGACCTGTCAAAATTTAAATCGTTACTTGTATCACCATTATTGAATCTATCTGTCAACAGAAAATAAACATTGGCTGCTTTCCAATCAAATGGCACCTCTTGCGCAACAATTGACTGTTCTGGGCCGCTTTTACATGAAATAACAAGGGCTAAGATGACTAACTGAACTATCTTTTTCATTTTACTTCAACTTTAAGATTAACGATTCTAAGGCTCTCAAATTGACTGACAAATTACCAATTCCATTTGTAACTTTTAGAGACAATTTTTGTTCATTGTATAACTGATCTTCTAACTCGTAACTGCCATCGGTTAGCTGCCATTTAGAAATAATATCTTCTGGTATGGACAGGTTAAACTGATAGGCATTTTCTGCATCGAAATTAGAAACAATTATGAGTTTTTCATCGTCACTCCAACGTACAAACGAAAGTACACGATCATTATAGTCTTTATTTTTCGTTCTATTATAAGCATGAATATCTCGATACTGTCCCATTAATGCTGTACTTCGAATACTCAAGTTTAGTAGTCGCTTATAAAAATCACGCAATTCCAGCTCTTCAGACGTTGATTGCCCACCGTCAAACTGTTTGTTATTTACCCAACGTTGCAAGTGAGGCACGCCTATATAATCAAATATTGAAGTTCTAGTTGGACTTCCAAATCCTGCATTCTCTGCACCTGGCTCTCCTAATTCTTGTCCAAAATAAACCATTGTAGGGGCAGTACTAATGGTTGTTGATACTACCATGGCAGGCTTACCCTTCTTTGCATTACCCGCAAAACCTGGACTTGCTATGCGTTGCTCATCATGATTTTCTAAAAAATGTAGCATATGGTGTTCTATATCTTTTAAATCTTCCTGTATTGGTGGAATATTATCTGTAGATCCACGACCTTGCATCACATTCTTAATGGTGTCATATAACTGGACTTTGTCATACAAATAATCCATCTTCCCTTTTTTTAAGTAATCACGATATAAATGTGGTTGATAGACCTCTGCCAGCAAGAATGCCTCTGGGTTTTTCATTTTTATTGCCGAATTCATATAACTCCAAAATTCTACTGGTACCATTTCGGCCATATCAAATCTAAATCCATCTACACCCATAGCCAACCAATATGAAGTAATATCTTTGAATTTGTTCCAAGAATCTGGCACTGTTTTGTCTTTCCAGAATTGGAAATGTGCTTTATAATCTTCATTCTCAAAACCTTTTGGTAAGGAGTCAAATTCTTTTGTGCCATCTGGTCGAACTCCATAATTTATTTTTACTGTTTCGTACCAGTCCCAAAAACCAGGTTGTGATGATCTGGCACCATTTCCTGTCCACTTTGCTGGCACCTCATCAAATCTTCTATCTGCCAATGGATGCTTTTCGCCTCCTAAGGGCAAATATCCGTTTTGCCATTCTGGCACTACAAAGGCTTCTCCAGGATTATAATAAAAGTTATTATTTATATGATATGCCACCGACGTGTCATCATCTTTTCCAAAGTCTACAACACCTTCTGGATTTGTTAATCCCTGATAGTTTCTCGCTACGTGATTAGGCACAATATCTATTAAGACTTTCATCCCGGCCTTATGTGTACGAGCAATAAGCGCCTTGAACTCTTCTAACCTCTTTGCTGGATCTACCGCTAGGTCTGGATTTACGTTGTAATAATCTTTAACGGCATAAGGTGAACCAGCTCTTCCCTTTACTACATCGGGGTCGTCATTTGTAATTCCATACGCTGTATAATCTGTTATTACATCATGATGAGGGACACCCGTATACCAAATATGAGTAACGCCCAGTTCCTTGATTTCATTAAGGGCTTTGTCTGTAAAATCATTAAACTTACCTACACCGTTCTCTTCAATAGTACCCCAAGGTTTGTTGGTTGTATTTGTATTACCAAATAACCTTGTAAATACCTGATAAACCACTTTTTTGTTTGTCATGGTTGTTAGTTCATTATTTTGATCTTGTTGTACTTCTTTATCGTTTTTACAGCCAAACATAACTGCAACTATAATTGCCGATGAAATCAATACGTTTCTTTTATTCATTTGACTATTTTTTTAATGCTATTACTAATTCTTTTTCTGTGGCAGTGTTCCAACTAACTGGAATCATTAGTGTTTTATCTAATCCTCTATAACTAAAATCAACTTTCTTACGTCCATGTTTTACCCATTTAGGCTCTTGATCTACATTGTGAATAATAAGCTTGATTTGTTTTGTTGTTGGCTGGTAGTTCTCACCAATTTCTGCCTTAAATTCTATCTCATAGGTATTCTCTTCTGCTTCAAACTCAAAATCTAAAATCTCATACATTCCTTTTTCAAAGGCGTTTTTTGTTAAGCCATCATCATTATAAAATTCGCGCTTACTTTTACTAATTGATGCATCATGGTAATAATGCAGCTCAAAATCATCAAATGCATAATGATCTGTGGTT
>CAZAPO010000135.1:0-4847 GCA_964487005.1 uncultured Flavobacteriaceae bacterium | reverse complement strand
AAAAATAATTTAATCAATTCGTCAATTCTTTAATAAAAACGCAAAGCACGAATTATTAAATTTCTAAAAAAAGCAGGCAAATTTATAATACCCCTCAAAAAATAGGGGTATAAATTTGTAAATACATAAAAATGAAATATTGACCCCTATAAATTTGTGGGTTAATATTTTTTTAACATAGTTTTGAGCCATCAAACAACAAAAAACTATCAGTTATGAGATTAAAAATTACATTGTTAATGATTTTGACTTTTTCAACAGTATTTAGTCAAGAAGAAAAGGAAGAAAAAAAAGTTTCAATAAGTGGTTCGGTTGATGCTTATTACCAATCATATTTATCGGCCTCAGATAATGTTGAGCAATCTTTTGGCACCTCATTTGCTAATGAAACGGGATTTGCATTGGGAATGGCAAATATTATTGCTTCTTACGAAGGTGAAAAAGTTGGAGTTGTCGCAGATGTTGTATTTGGACCTAGAGGTGATGATGCAATTGGAGGATATAATTTAAATCAGTTATATGCTTATTGGAATGTTGCCGAAAATACAACCTTAACATTCGGGCGCTTTAATACCTATTTGGGGTATGAAGTTATTTCTCCAACCGGAAATTTCAATTACAGTACATCTTATTTGTTTTCAAGTGGACCATTCTCGCATGTTGGTTTAAAAGCAGATTTTGGACTGTCTGATGATGTTAGCTTAATGCTAGCAGTTATGAACGCAACCGATGTAAATAATAATACTACAGGTGATTATGCACTTGGAGCACAATTAGGATTTTATGATCAATACTTAAACCTGTACTACGATTCTGGAATTGTATTAGGATTTGAAATTGACTATACCGGAGGATTCGACCTTTCTGATACAGTCTTTCTAGGGATCAATGCGGCTTATCAGGACAATGATGGCAGTGGGTTTCATGGTGTAGCCCTCTATCCTCAATTAGCTACTTCAGATGCCTTTAGTATTGGTTTAAGAGGAGAGTATTTTGGGTTGCACGATAGTGATATTGACGATCTACCTAGCGTATTTGGAGCAACAATAACAGGAAGTTATACGGTTGATAACTTAACCATAAAACCAGAAGTAAGATTAGACTCATGGGGCAACGACTTTGAGCCTTATTTAAACAGTGATTCTGAATTTTCAAATAGTTTATCTGCTTTCACATTAGCAGCTATCTATTCATTTTAATATAAAAACTAAGACATGAAAAAAGTAGAAGCAATTATTAGAAAGTCAAAGTATCGACAAGTCAAAGATGCTTTGCACGAAGTAGGTGTGAATTTCTTCACTTACTGGGATGTAACAGGAATTGGAAACGAAAAAGAGGGGCATGTATACCGTGGTATTGCCTATAGTACAAGCGATATTCAACGTAGGTATTTATCAATTGTCGTTAATGATGATTTCCTCGATGTAACAGTGAAAACAATCCTCGAAGCCGCCTCCACGGGTGATGTTGGTGACGGAAAGATTTTCGTATCAGATGTTTCTGAATCGTACAGAATAAGAACTGGAGAAAAAGGTGGTGACACACTAAGATAATTAGCAACCTAAAAAACATTAAAACAAGATGGAATTATTAACAGCAAATAATGTATGGATGATGGTCTGTACAGCACTCGTTTTCTTTATGCACTTAGGATTTGCCTTTTTAGAAATTGGATTAACGAGACAAAAAAATACCCTAAATATACTATTCAAAAACATATTTATAATTACAGTTGGATTACTGCTATATTGTATCGTAGGATTTAACCTTATGTACCCTGGAACTTTTGCTTGGGGAGGATTAATACCAGATTACTTCATAGATCTTTTCGGACTTTCATTACCAGAAAATGGTTTGACAGCAGACTATGCTGATGGAGGCTATACTTATTGGACAGATTTCCTTTTTCAAGGAATGTTTGCAGCAACAGCGGCAACGATTGTATCTGGTGCAGTAGCCGAACGAATTAAGATTGGACCTTTTATGATATTTACCGTTCTTTATGTTGGTATTATTTACCCATTGGCCGGTTCTTGGAAGTGGGGTGGAGGATTTCTTGATCAATTAGAAACTCCGTTTTATGATTTCGCCGGATCCACCTTGGTGCATTCAGTTGGTGGATGGGCAGCAGTTGTTGCAGTATGCCTGTTAGGCGCAAGAATTGGAAAATTTAGAGATGGACAAATACGTGCTATACCAGGACACAACATCCCTATGGCAACAGCAGGGGTATTAATTCTCTGGTTAGGATGGTTTGGCTTTAATGGAGGATCAGTATTATCTGCAGATCCGGCATTAACCTCATTAACCTTGGTGACTACATGCTTAGCGGCGGCTGCTGGAGGTGTTGGTTCAGCATTATTATCGACCCTCATTTATAAGAATCTTGATCTTACCATGTTCTTAAATGGAATTTTAGGTGGTCTAGTAGGAATTACTGCAGGAGCAGATCAAATGAGTCCTACAGATGCTATTATTATTGGATTTGTTGCAGGATTAATTATTCCGTTAGCAGTATCATTTATAGATAGATTACGATTAGATGATCCCGTTGGTGCAATTGCCGTACACCTCGTATGTGGAATCTGGGGAACATTAGCAGTTGGGATCTTTGGTGATCTAGCTGGATGGGATCAGTTTGTAAGTCAGTTAATTGGAGTGGCATCTTATGCTGCTATTTGTATAGTATCATCATTCGCAATCATATATACACTCAAGAAAACGGTTGGTATTCGAGTGTCTGAACGCGAAGAACTCGAAGGTCTGGATGGACATGAGCACGGAATGAGCGCTTATGCAGACTTTAGAATGAACGAGCATTAAATCAAGTCTTAGTTTTTTTGTAAATAAATTGATTTAATTTATGGGGCCGCAACCTAGGTTGCGGCTCTTCTTTTATTATTTTTTGGCGATAAACACGCCATAACCATCCATACTGAGATTTAGAGGAGAATACGTAACATTTTCTTGAAGTAATACTTCAGATACATTTTTTAAAATTGGATCGTCAATTTCAAACTGTTGGTCTGTTGTGTTAATTACTACCATATGTTCAGTGTTATTAAAAACTCTTTTAAAAGCTACAACACCTTCTTGATCACTAAGTATGGGTTCATACGATCCTAATCTAAAGGTACTCGTGTTTGTTCTAATGGCTATTAAGTTTTTGTAGTGATTCCATAAGGATCTTTTGTCCTTCTTCTGTCCAATCAGGTTAAGTTTTTTTATGGCGTCGGAATTCCAGAAAGATAGATCCCACCATTCTCCAGTATCTTTATACCAAAGGGCATTACCAGCATCAGATTGGTTGGCTGACCACGGAAATGCTTCTCGTACTGGAATATGATTGGCATCGCTTCCCCATTCATGGGTGTGACCAGTAAGTCCAAGTTCTTGGCCATAATAAATTGATGGTACACCTGGTAATAAAATATTTAAGGTGGCTGCTACGCGCATTTGTCCATCGTTGTTATTAACAACGGTAGCCCAGCGATTGGTATCATGATTTTCCAAAAAATTAATGGTAAAAATGGAGTCGTTGAAGCGTTTCATACTCTCTTTTACTACACTATGAATTTTTTCAGGATCCATTTTTATTCCGCTGGACTCAGCATCTTTATACATATCATGTGTTCCTTCTTCACCTGCAATCGCAAATCGCAGTGGAAAGCTAAAGGCAGCATCGGCACCACTATGCTTTACCATTTCATCACCATATTCGTTCCAATTAGACTGCTCGCCAAGCACAAATAAGTGAGGATTAATGGCCTTACAATCTTCAAAAATGGGTTTCCAAAATTCCTGATACATATTGGTAAAGAGTCCTTTGTAATCGAGATCGTCCATAATATGATCTATTCTAAACCCATCTACGCCATCATCAAAATTTCCATCTCCGTTAGGATCTACCCAATATGTGTAGAAGTCAGTCATCCATTGTTTTACACGTTTATTATTAAGATCGAGAAAAACAATATTATGTTTATCTCCTGGCCAAGCCGTAAATTCATACAATGGCGATTTTGAAGCCATAAATATTTGTTCAGGATATTGGTTCAAAGAATCTGTGTAGTAAATAAAATCTGTGTATTTAGATGCAGGATTTTGATAAGAATCATCAAACCACACGTTTCCGCTTTGCGCATACTGGGTTTCCATATCCATTAAAAATTTTAGTCCCTTTGCATGCACAGCCTTTACAAAATTGATATAATCGTCTTTAGTGCCATATTCTTGATCTATGTTTTCGTAGTTGGTTGGAAAATAATTGTGATAAAAACCTGATTCATATAATGGGGTAAATAGAATTGTAGTAACACCCAATTCTTTTAAATAATCTAATTTCTTAACAAAACCATTAAGATCACCATGGAGATCACCGTTACTGTCATAAAAGCTACGTTGCATCACATGATATATAATTTCGTTATTCCAATTAATAGTCTTAAAACTTTCTTCTGGTTCTGTTAAAGAATTGGCACAGCTTTGAAATCCAAAAACTGCAAATCCTATTGTAATAATTAATAAAATGCGGTTCATTTTAGTTAGAATGTTTTGGGAAGGTGACTCTTCTTAGCACTGTCTTGCCAATTGGAATCATTCTTTCATGTTGAATTGTATTTTGTTTAGTGTTTAAAAATGGCCCTTCTATATATACATCTGCCTCGTAAAAAGAATTTGAAGTAGGATCTGATTTAACCCTAAAACTATGGTCTGTAGTTAAGGCTAATTCTTTAAAAGTCTCGTCGGTTGGGTAGCAATAATAATCTCTAAATCTCTTATCATTGTAATTTTTGATGGTTTCCTCTCTATGAGGAATTTCCATTGCATAAACCAAGGCTCCTTTT
>CAZAPO010000134.1:0-4490 GCA_964487005.1 uncultured Flavobacteriaceae bacterium | reverse complement strand
AAATCAAAAAGAACATCTTGTTTGAATTTCAACTCATCTACAATGTTATAAGCTCTTATTCCAACCACAACAGCATCAAATCGGCTTAAATTTTCAGGAGTTATTTCTTCAGGTTTTATTCTTATTACGTTATATCCAATTTGTTGAAGGCTTTCAGGAACGACATCACCTGCACCTTCAATGTATGCAATATTTTCTCCTCGTTTTTGAATATCTAATCTAACAATTTTACTTTCACTAGGCAGTAATACTGTTTGAAAAGGGATATGTTGATAATCTATCTCTACCAATTCTTTGGAATACGTCTTATTGCCAATAGTTACCTTTGGAACAATATAGCCTTCATTTTGAAACTTTGGAGGAATCACTGTAAAACTAACTTTTTGAGTTTCTCCCTTGTTCGTTAAGTTTATTTGTTGTTCTTGTGGATATACGTTCCAATCTTCTGGGTGATTAAGGCTAATACTACCACTTAAATTATCTCTACCAGCTTTCACCGTAACTTCAATCTGCTTTTGTTGATCGTTTTCAAAGATGAATACTTTATCACTTATTGATGCAGATACTTCCGGTATAATTTCAAAGGGTCTGTATAGTTCTCCTTTATCTGGCTGCGAATAACGATAAATGACATCTTTAGTTATTGTAATTGGAGTATCATGGATGACCAAATTAAATTCTACTTGTAGTCCACGAGGGGTTTCTGGTTTTCCTATTAGTAAAGGATCATCAACTTGATACATTCCTAAAGTTCCTTTTTCTTCTAACCAATATGGAGTGGTAGTGGCATAAGTGATTGGTATAGAAATATCTTCTTTATAATTATTTCTAATATTTGCCAACAGCATCTCGTTTTTTTCCACTAAACTTTCTTGTGACGAAATCTTGTAGGAGCGCAATTTGATGGCAGCATTACTTCTATTTAGAGCTTCAAAATTTAATGTTATTTGGCTACCTGGACTTATTGTTGGTGTCGTTGCAGAAACTTCTAAATACAATCCTGTACAAGCTTCAATTATTGCTTGTAACTCTTTTGTTTTTATAGCTTTCCAGTGTTCGTCTTCAAGTTTTTGTAGAAGTATATAAGCTTCCATTAAATCGGCTAGATGCGTAGAGGGATCTCTAAAATTGAAGTTGTTTTCAACCTTGTTTAGTATGGATCCAATAGCGGCACCACCTTTTACTCTGTTCCAAGAAACATCAATGCCAGAAAATACATTTTTTTCATCTTCAGGAAAATCTCCTTTTAGAAATTCAACATACTCTTGTTGTGACCCACGAGATGTTAGGCGACCAAATCCCTGACATAAATGCTGACTACTTGCCAAGGAGGCCAATTCATTATTTGATAATCCTTTTTGCGGATAGAAGACACCCACATCAAAACTTAACATATTACTTTTATCGGCTTTCCTAAAATTTTCCTGACTACCATAAAACCACCATCCCGTGTTGAAAAATAGCCGCTTTGGTTGCCATAACCCAGTATGTGCCAATTGCTCTGGATAACTTTTTGGGTCATTGACCAAATCAAATGCTTCCATACTTAGCATGGCCGACCCTGTATGATGCCCATGAGTAGTTCCAGGATTTCTATGATTGAACCTATTAATAATCACATCTGGTTTAAACTTTCTAATCGCCCAAATAACATCTCCTAACACTTTTTCTTTGTCCCAGATGGCAAAGGTTTCATCGGGATGCTTGGAGTATCCAAAATCATTAGCTCTTGTAAAGAGTTGTTCACCACCGTCAACACCTCTAGCAGCCAATAACTCCTGAGTACGAATGACACCTAATAACTCTCTAATCTCTGGTCCAATAAGGTTTTGACCACCATCACCACGAGTTATAGATAAATAGGCTGTACGAGCTTTAACATGGTTGGCCATATAAGCTATTAACCGTGTGTTTTCATCATCGGGGTGAGCTGCCACATATAAAACAGATCCAAGTACATTTAACTTTTGAACCGCCTCATAAATTTCTGAAGTATTGGGTTTTTTGGGCTGCTGTGAAAATATATTTGTAGTGAAAATTATAGCTAGAAGTGCTACTAACTTTATTTTTTGCATGGTTATATTGGTTTGCTAGTAATCAAAGATATAAAAGAATGGATGCTAGGCACACCCTTTTAATCTTTCTTTAACGAAATGTTAAGATGGTTTATTTACCAATTACTTATCAAATGCATCCTTTTCAACAAGGGTAACCGCTTTCTGCAATAATAGATTATTAGGGTAGGTCATTAGATCACCATTACTGAGCCTAATATGAATTTGAAATGATCTAATATCTTCAATTACACCTATTACTTCATGCTCTTTATCATGAACATGGATTTTGTCACCAAGTTTATAAGGAAATGAAAAGAACATGACAATCCCCGAGGTTACATTACTTAAAATAGACCAATTGGCAAATAGTGTAATTCCTAAAATTGCAAAAACAGAAGAAAAAAGAACGATTAAATCTTCAATCATAACACCAAGTACAAATGCCTCAATGAGTACAGCAAGAAGCAGAAAGGTGGCACTAATATACCTTCCTACAAGCTTGATTCGCGCTTTATTTTTATGTTTAGACTTCCCGAGACGTCGTACTAAAACATTAGCTACAAACTGAATAATAAATAAAATACCGAAAACAATTATCGTATTTGTTATTTCTGTTTGATAGGTGTTAAAAAAGTTAATCATACTGTTGAAACTTTAAAACAAAGATACTCACTTTTACGATCTGTTTATATTGAAATGATATCATTTAAGGTTTGATACACCAAATGTGTAGGGAGCCCCATAACATTAAAATAAGACCCTTCTAATTTGGTGACTGCAATTAATCCTATCCACTCCTGTATCCCGTAAGCTCCAGCCTTATCCATTGGATTAAAATTGTTGATGTAATACCAAATTTCATCATCACTTAATTCTTTAAAAGTAACTTTTGTTATGCTGTTGACTGTTTTTTCGGTCTGTTTGGTCTTAAAACAAACAGAGGTTATTACCTCGTGGGTTTTTCCACTCAATGAGCGTATCATATTAAAAGCATCCTCGGCATTGATGGGTTTTCCTAAAGCTTTGTTTTCATGCCAAACAATGGTATCACTTGTTATTAAAATGTCATTATCTAAAAGAACTTCTTTAAATGGAAGCGATTTTAACTGGGCAAGGTAATCACTTATTTCAAAATGTTTTAATCGCTCAGGATACTCTTCTTTTACAGGCTTTAAGATGATTTTACTATCAAGACCTAAGTCCTTAAAAAATTGTTGACGTCTTGGTGAGCCGGAAGCGAGTATTACTCTAAAATCTTTAAGTTTATTGTTAAGCATTATTTATAACTAATGGATATAATAGCAAAGATAAAACTCCAAATAACATTACAATTTTAAGCATTGCTGAAATATGCTGATATTCTATTTTTCGCTCAGCCGAAAAAAGTTTAATAGTAATATAAATTAAGGGCCCCAGCAGAAATATTAGTAGGTATATAAGGGCTAATTGATATTTGTAAAAACTTTGAACAATAATATATATTAATCCAAATATGGGAAGAAGTGAGATAGTAAAAGCAATCATTGTTGCTCTTTCGCGACCAATTACTATAGGTAAGGTCTTCATTTCGGCCTTGTGATCACCATTAATGTCTTCAATATCTTTAATGATTTCTCTTATAATGTTTAAAACAAATGCAAAGACCGCGTAGATTAATAAAATTTGTAAGATTCCTTTGTGAACTACTTGGTTTAACGAATTCATAGTAGGTACTAATTCAAACAGACCAACAATTAAAATACTCAATGAAATGAGACTTGAAACCACTAGGTTCCCAATAAAAAAAAGGTATTTAAAATAGGTTGAATACATATAGAGTAGCGCCGAAACAATTACAAAAAGTACGGCAAAACCACTACGTCCAATTGTATTTGAAAGATAGAATCCTAATGCTACACCAACAACGTTAAGTGCAATAAAAAGATTGAAAGCAAACTTTTCTGATACATGTTTTCCAACTATTACCTTATTTGGTTTGTTAATTGTGTCGGTTTCTACATCATAAATATCGTTAATTACATTTCCCGCAGCAGCAATGCATATAGTCGCCATTATAAGCATACTAAATTGAAGTGTTGTAAGTAAGGTTTCGGCGTGAAAAGAATTGAATAATCCATATTTAATTAATACCTGTGCGATAATTAGTAACAACAAGTTCTTCCATCTAATAAGATTTAACAAGTGTTTCATAGGTTACCGATTCATTATACGCTGTATCATATCAATAACAAAGAAAGTAATAGGCACTGCCAGGATTGCAGTAATTATAAGTGCTTTTTTCGTTCTTTTTAGCTCTGCAGTTCTAATATTATTTTTGATGGTTTCTTTCTCTTCAGGGGATAAGATTTTATGATTAAAATGAACCTTATAATTCAGTTGAGCTTCATTATTTAGTTTCTCCTTAATTTCAGAAAACGGTGTTTTTGAATGCCG
>CAZAPO010000133.1:0-3560 GCA_964487005.1 uncultured Flavobacteriaceae bacterium | reverse complement strand
TAGGGCAGTAGGGTTACTATACCAATCACCGCCACCTCGATATTTTAACACGGCAACTTCTTGAGCAACACTAGTTGTGAAACCTAGTGACGTAAAGCACAAAAAAATAAAGAATTTATTCATTGATAAATGCAACACTATGACACGCTGCAATGGCAGCAGTTTCTGTTCTTAATCTCGTTGTACCCAAAGTTACAGGAATAAAATTTTGCTGCAAGGCCATTTCAATTTCTTTAACACTAAAATCACCTTCAGGGCCAATAAGAATTGTAACAACAGTATGTGGCTGTAATTCGTTCTTTAAAGATTTTCTTTCAGAATCTTCACAATGAGCAATAAACAAATCGCCCGTAAAGTCCTGATCAATAAAGGATTTAAAGGATATAGCCTCATTAAGTACGGGCAAATAACAATTTAAAGACTGTTTCATTGCCGATTGTAAAATCTTTTCGAAACGTTCATTCTTAATTACCTTTCGTTCGCTGTGATCGCATATTATGGGTGTTATCGAGTCAACACCAATCTCTGTAGCTTTTTCCAGGAACCACTCGTACCTATCGTTCATTTTTGTGGGTGCCACTGCCAGATGTAACGTATAAGATCTTTTTGGTTGCATAGTCGCTTCAGTTATAATTACCTGGCATTTCTTCGTGTCGGCAATCTCTATTTGTGATCTAAATAACCAGCCATTTCCATTGGTAATATAAACGGCATCACCTTCTTGTTTTCTTAATACCTTCACAATATGCCTGCTTTCTTCTTTATTAAAAACATAGCGTTTTGTAGCATCGGTAATATGAGGTGTGTAAAATAATTGCATTATCGCTACTTATATTTTTAATCTCGCAGAGGCCATTATATCATGATGAGCAAAATCACCTTCCAGATATTTAAGATAGCCAACAATAGCAATCATTGCAGCATTATCTGTTGTAAATTCAAATTTTGGAATAAAGGTTTTCCATCCAAATTTTTGTTCTCCACTTTTTAGTGCTTTGCGTATCCCTGAATTTGCCGAAACACCGCCACCAATCGCAATTTGACCAATTCCGGTTTCTTTAGCGGCCAATTTAATTTTATCCATTAATATACCAATAATCGTGTATTGAATAGATGCACAAATATCGTTAAGGTTCTCTTTTATGAAATCTGGGTTCTTTTGTGTTTCTCGTTGTACAAAATATAAAATTGCTGTTTTTAATCCAGAGAAGCTAAAATTGAGCCCGTCAACCTTTGGCTTGGTAAACTTAAAAGCCTTAGGATTTCCTAGCTGTGCACGTTTGTCCATTTCAGGTCCGGCTGGATACCCTAGTCCAAGTACTTTTCCACTTTTATCATAGGCCTCTCCAACGGCATCATCAATAGTTTCACCCAGTACATCCATATTGAAATAGCTGTTTACCTTTACTATTTGAGTATGTCCACCAGATATGGTCATGGCTAAAAAAGGAAACGAGGGTTTGTCGAAACCTTCTTCATCAATAAAATGTGCCAAAATGTGTGCTTGCATATGGTTCACATCAATTAGTGGGATGTTTAAGCCGTAAGCCAGCGATTTAGCAAAGGAGGTTCCTACCAGTAAACTACCCATTAAACCCGGTCCTCTAGTGAAAGCAATGGCGTTAAGTTGTTCTTTTTTTATACCTGCTTTTTCTAAGGCTTGATGCACCACAGGTACAATGTTTTGTTGGTGCGCACGAGAGGCAAGTTCTGGGACAACGCCACCATAGGCTTCATGAATTTTTTGATTGGCCACAACATTACTTAAAACCTTTCCGTTGCAAATAATAGCGGCAGCTGTATCATCACAGGAAGATTCAATTCCTAATATGTAAATATTTTGTGAGCTCATTAAGAATTTTTAGGCATAATAATTGTTTATTTTGTAGGAAAATAAACGTCTACTTTTTCTGTTTAAACGTATATACAAAGAAATGAAAAAAATAAGAGTGAATAAAGACTTACACGTTATATTAATTGGTAAGTTTACCACGCTTAAAAGTATCGTTTGTTTTGGTAAAATCATTAACTTTAGTAGCGCATCAAAAAGGTAATTAAAATAGCACTCAAATTAGTGGCAATTTTGCTACTTCTCTTCATCATATTGGTGTTATTGTTTTCTATCCCTGCTGTCCAAAACCGTTTGGGTAAGTACGCTACAAAAAAAGTAAACGAAGACTTTGGAACAAACATTACCATCGCAAAAGTAGGCTTGCAGTTTAATGGTGACGTAGAACTGAAAGAGATATATGTTGCCGATCATCATAATGACACCCTGTTAAGTATAGGTGAATTAAATACTTCAATTATTAGTTTCAGGAAACTATATAATAATAAGTTAACCTTTGGAGATGTTGATATTTATGAATTAATACTCAATTTAAAAACCTATAAAGGAGAGACAGATACAAACCTGGATGTATTTAGTGAGAAGTTTGACGATAACCAACCTAGAGAAGAAGGTAAAGAACCGTTTTTACTATCATCAAGCGATATATCAATAGAGGATAGTGAGTTTAGGTTGATAGATGAAAACCAAGAAGAGGCCAAAGTGTTTACGCTTAATGATTTAAACATCAACGCTACCAACTTTTTGATTTTAGGCCCTGAGGTAAGCACACGCATCAATAAGCTTTCATTTATAGATGACAGGGGTTTACAAGTTAACAAATTAGCAACAAATTTTGCCTATACGTTGAGTGATATGACTTTTGATGCTTTAGAATTGCAAACAGAAAACTCTATCCTTAAAGGCGATTTGAGGTTTGATTATAACCGAGAAGCATTACAACACTTTGTTGACAGCGTCCAAGTAACAGCAAATTTTTCTGACTCAGACGTACGGTTAAAAGACCTCGATATTTTCTTCAATGAATTTGGTCGAAATCAATCTGCAAATATCCGCGCTAATTTAACGGGAACATTAAACAATCTTATTGCAAATGATGTTTTAATTAGAACGTCAGGGGGATCAGTTATCGATGGAGATTTTGAATTTATAAATGCATTTGACAAGAAAGAAAATACGTTTGTCATGGAGTCTACATTAGAAAGATTGACAACAACGAATAGAGATCTTAAAAACCTGTTACCAAGAATACTAACACCAGCAATTCCACCAATAGTAGATAATTTAGAATCCTTTACATTAGAAGGCATCGCAACTATTAAACCTCAGGAGTTAGATATAGATGTTGAAATATCATCAGTATTGGGATTGATAATTTCTAAACTACAAATCGAAAAATTGGGTACAGATACCAATTCGGTTTATAGAGGAAACCTAATCATGGATGACTTTGATATTGGACAATTGCTACAAGACGAAAAGCTAGGTAAAATTTCCTTTAATGTAAATCTTAATGGTACGGGATTTACATTAGAAAGTTTAGATTCAAAGGTTAATGGTGATGTATTTAGTTTAGGTTACAATGACTATGAATATAGACGATTAAGAGTTGGCGGGAACATTAGAAATAAGATTTTTGATGGTAATTTATCAGTCAGTGATCCAAATCTAATTCTAGATTTTAACGGATTAATTGATTTCTCAGAAGAAG
>CAZAPO010000132.1:0-5481 GCA_964487005.1 uncultured Flavobacteriaceae bacterium | reverse complement strand
TGCAGTTCTAAAATTGGGTGCCAATGGTAGATTGCCTTAAAAAAGGTTTCAAAACTATATCCTTTTGGCACAAATAGTTTTGAAACATTACGGCATCCAAGGCCATAGTATCTAAAAATATCTTCAGATAGTTCTTTTAGTTGAGATTCGGTTTCATTTCCTTGTAATACTGCTACCGAGTTTCTATTTTTTCTGATAATTGAAGGTTTACCTCTAAAATAGTACTCAAAATACCTTGCCGTATTATTACTACCAGTAGCTATAACAGCGTCAAAATCTTCTAGTTTCCCTTCTGTAAAGGTTATTTTTCCTTTAAAACTAGGTTCAACATACTCCAAATATTTGGCTAAAAAGGGTAAGAGCTTATTATCGTTTGAAGATTGCTTAACCAAAACGGCATGGCCTGAAATTAATACTGAAAGAAAGTCATGAAAACCAACCAATGGAATGTTCCCTGCCATGATTATGGCTACTTTTTTATCACTGCCTTCTTTAATTTTATAATTACCCAGCCATGTATTTAAATTGCTGTTAGTTAGTAATTTAGACCAGCCTTCAAGCGCAAAAAAGATATTCTCTTTGGTAAACCAACCATTATGTTCTTCGGCTAATTTTATTTGATGTTTAAGGCCGTCGAAGAATAACTCATTATGTTGTACAGCATCATTTTTCTCAACTCCAGTATTGCGAAATTGCCCTAAAAAATATCCCAAAGATGTGAATGCGTTAATTCTTTGTTGTAATTTCATTTAACGTTTGGTTATGAACTGTTTTGGTTTTACTTTTGTTGGCTGCAAAAATAAGCAAACAAAAAAGAAAAATTGTTATGGCTATCATTATTACAGATGAATGTATAAACTGTGGTGCTTGCGAGCCTGAATGCCCAAACACTGCAATTTATGAAGGTGCCGATGATTGGCGCTACAATGATGGTACGAGTTTGACAGGATCTGTTGTACTACCTAGTGGTAAGGAGGTTGATGCAGATGAAGCTCAAGAACCTGTAAGTGACGAGATTTATTACATTGTTCCTGATAAATGTACCGAGTGCAAGGGTTTTCATGAAGAACCCCAATGTGCCGCTGTCTGCCCTGTAGATTGTTGTGTGCCTGATGAAGATAACGTAGAAACCGAAGAAGAACTCCTAGGGAAACAACGATTTATGCATCCAGAGGATTAATTGTTCTTTGCATTAAATGACTTCATCTCTTCAAGAGGCTCAATTGCATTATAATTTTTCCAAATACTAGGATCATATTGTTTTAACCGTTGGTATGGAATTTCCTTTAACTCTGTGTATGTATTAAAAGTTTCCATGTTTAAATCCTCATTGCTTATTATGTAGACTTCATTTTTTGCTTTGGCACTACCTTCAATAACAAAATTGAATCCAACCTTATTTTTAGCACTGCTGTTTTCAATAAATTTAATGGGTCTGTTTACATAAAAGTAATGCCCTTCTTCTTCTTTAATATATTTTGGTACATAAATATCTTGAGTATTCTTTTGAAATAGAATTGTTCCACTATTAATATTCTCAACATATTTTACACCCAGCAGTAGTTTAAGGTTAAATTTCTCACCTCTTTTACCTTTACCAAAGGTGTAATCTAATTTAATTACTGCGAAAGACTCATCAGTAATAAACAAGGTTCCTGCGAATTTTGACTTCGCCTTACGTGGTTTAAAACTAATCATGTAAACTAATTCTCCATCTAATGAAGTAATATCTACAAATTCATATTTATAACGCTCTTCATCAATAATTTTTCTTAAAAATGAATTATCATAAGATTGTGACGAGTGCACCATATTGTGAGTGTCACCTTTTAAATTGCTAACATCATAGGTATCCTCTTTATCTTCCGATTCTCTTTCACTAGATTTTAATGATAAGGAATCTTCAATTTTAATAATACCAGTTTTGAGCTTATATGTTTTGGTGGTATCAAGATATTTTAAGATGAGATGTTGTGCCTTAGTTTGTACGTTGTCTAAAGAAAAGTTTTTGGTGTTATCTACCAGACTTGTAGCTTTATGGACCTTTAGTTTCGCCTCTTTTTTAGTTTTGATCATTAAATCACCTAAATAATCTTGAAAATATACAGTATTGCTATTCACAATACTTTGTGTTAATGAATCTATACTCTTATTGACACCTGTTAGTTGCTTTTTACGTAATCCAGATGCCTTGTTAATTTTAACTTCAAATCTATCAAAATCTGCATAGGCTGTATTTCGTTGAAAAAAGTTATATGTAACTTTTTCATCTTTGTAATTGTTGGAGAGGTTTAAGTTCACCTTCCTAATGATTTCGTAAGCGTCGGGTGTGGTATTGCTTAAATAAACTTGATTTAATTCACTTATATATTCTTCTAAGGTAATGATGTAATCGTTATTTGCGATTGTATCAATTGCTATAGTGGTAGTGGTAAATCCTAAGCAGCTAAAAGTAAGCTCCTTATTGATCGCATCTTGAATGTTGATGGTAAAATATCCTTCCTCATTAGTAATAACGCCAGTGTTTTTAGATGTTTGCACGGTGGCAAATGCAATTGGATTACCGTTTGCATCTACTACTTTAGCCGTAAGGTTTTGTGCTATTAATACATTGGTAAATAAAATGGTTACCAAAATAACGATGTTCTTTTTCATATATAGATTGATGGTTTTTATAGACGACGATGAAATTAGTGTTTTGTAACAGTAAGTATTTAAATTTCATGTTAAAATAGTTACATTTGCCAGCTCAAAATTATAACGAATGAAGGCAGGTATTGTTGGACTACCAAATGTAGGGAAGTCAACCCTTTTTAATTGTTTATCAAATGCAAAAGCTCAAAGTGCAAATTTCCCATTTTGTACTATCGAGCCAAATATTGGTGTTGTTAATGTTCCAGATCCGCGATTAGCAAAGCTTGAAGCACTAGTAAACCCAGAGCGTGTTATACCGGCAACTGTTGAGATTGTTGACATAGCAGGACTTGTTAAGGGCGCAAGTAAAGGCGAAGGTTTAGGAAATCAGTTCTTGGGGAATATTAGAGAGACTGATGCTATTTTACATGTTCTTCGTTGTTTTGATAATGACAATGTGGTACACGTCGATGGTAGTGTTGATCCAATTAGGGATAAAGAGACCATTGATATTGAACTTCAACTAAAGGATCTCGAATCTGTTGAAAAGAAGATGGACAAGATTGGACGTGCCGCCAAAACAGGAAATAAGGAAGCTCAAAAAGAGTTTGACGTTCTCAGTAAGGTAAAGTCTGGTTTGGAAGCTGGAACTTCAGTTAGAGCAATAGAATTTGACGAAAATGCCTATCTAGATTTTGTGAACCCTTTGCAATTAATCACAGATAAACCCGTAATGTATGTGTGTAATGTTGACGAGGGTTCTGCAGTTTCTGGTAATGCCTATGTTGACAAGGTACGCGAGAATGTTAAAAATGAAGACGCCGAAGTATTGGTTTTGGCCGTTGGTACCGAAGCAGATATTAACGAGTTAGAAGATTATGAAGAGCGTCAAATGTTTTTAGAAGACATTGGTTTGGAAGAACCAGGTTCGGCAAAATTAATTCGTGCAGCTTATAAACTACTTAAACAACAAACATACTTTACGGCCGGTCCAAAAGAGGTAAGAGCCTGGACAATAACCATTGGTAATACGGCTCCTCAGGCTGCAGGTGTGATTCATACCGATTTTGAAAAAGGATTCATTAGAGCCGAAGTAATTGCCTATGCAGACTACGTAAGTTTTGGCAGTGAAGCAAAGGTTAAAGAAGCAGGTAAAATGCGTGTTGAAGGTAAGAACTATGTGGTAAATGACGGTGACGTCATGCATTTCTTATTTAACGTGTAATAGTTTAATATTTCTTTTTACATTGTAGGGATTAATACTTCCAATCATTACAATGAAAAAATTCTTTTATGTTCTGCTATCAGTTATTGCATTGTTAGGGGTGTCCTATATTGTAATTAAAAGCGAACCATTACCCAGTTTTGAACCCGATAGAAACTATGTTTTAGGGAAAGAAAATGAGATTCTCACCAAATTTCTGTTGGCTAAAGATAGCTCGGTTATTACCTTAGATGAAGGGCATTTTTCACTAACGCAAAGTTTGTCTTTAGATGGCGTAAAACATGTTACAATAAAAGGTCAGGGAATGGACAAGACGGTTCTAAGCTTTAAAAATCAAACAAAAGGTGCCGAAGGTATTAGAATTGTCAATAGTACTAATGTTACACTTCTAGACTTAACCATAGAAGATGCTCAAGGCGATAATATAAAAGTCATGGACACCGATGGAATCACTATTCAAAATGTTAGGAGTTCGTGGACAGGTCAAGTGAGTCAAGAAAACGGTGCGTATGCATTTTACCCAGTGTTATGTAATAACGTTACAATAGATCAATGTGTAGCAATTGGAGCTTCAGACGCTGGAATTTATGTGGGACAATCAAATAATGTTACAATTAGTAATAATGAGGTCTTTTATAATGTAGCCGGAATTGAAAGTGAAAATTCAAACCATGTAAAAATATTTGGTAATACTGCTCATCATAACACAGGAGGGATTTTAGTTTTTGATTTACCAGGCTTAACCCAATATGGAAGTAATATTGAAGTTTATGATAATCAAATGTATAGTAACAACACTAAAAATTTTGCCCCTAAGGGTTCTATCGTAGGTCAAGTACCATCGGGCACAGGGAGTATAGTTTTAGGAACAGAAAAAGTTAGTTTTTACAATAATACATTTAGAGATAATAAAACTACCGCTATTGCTATATCAAGTTATGTACTAATTTATGAGATGGGTAAAAGAGATCAACAGCAAATGGATTCTAATGTTCATGAGGGTGTTGCCTCTGTTGATAATCTTAACAGTAGTTACGAGAATGACAAAAAATACAATCCTTACCCAAGAGAGATTACTATTGGTAATAACTCCTTTGAAAATAAACACTGGTTCCCAACGTTGAACAATGATTTTGGGAAGATATTATTGTTTAAGAAACCTTTAAAAACGGTAGATGTTTTATGGGATGGTGTACTTGCACCAAATGCACCTTATACCATTTGTTTTGATAACGTGGGTAACGCACCGTCTTTTTATGGATTAGATATTATGAACGATTTTGCCAATGCCACTACAGATGTTGAAATGTATCAATGCCAATAAAATAGTAGTACTTCTATTTCTTGTAATATTTTCTGGCTGTAGAAATAAAGCTGTAACTCATAAAGAGGTCGCAGTAAACCAACAGAGTATATTGGGACTTTTAGCTGAAACAGATACCACAATTACTTATAATCTAGGTTTAAAAAAACTATCAGAATATAATTTCTTTAAGCAACCATTAAACAAATTGGTTCCATCGAGCAATCAGGTAATACCTTATGATTTAAACGCCCCTTTGTTTACAGATTATGCCTCAAAAAAAAGATTTATTGCTCTTCCAGACGATGCCAAAATCAAC
>CAZAPO010000131.1:0-5396 GCA_964487005.1 uncultured Flavobacteriaceae bacterium | reverse complement strand
AGAACCAGAAGTCCCTAAACTCCCATTGCATTTATTGAAGTAACTTCTAATATTGGCAACGGTTCGTGTATTATTATCGGTTGCGGTCTCAACTAAAATTGCAATACCATGCGGTGCATAACCTTCAAACAAGACTTCTTTATAATCACCCTGACTCTTATCTGACGCACGTTTGATGGCACGTTCAATATTGTCCTTCGGCATATTCACCGATTTCGCATTTTGGATGACCGCACGTAGTCTTGAATTACTATCGGGATCTGGTCCGCCTTCTTTTACGGCGATGACAATATCTTTTCCAATACGCGTAAAGGCCTTACTCATTGCGGCCCAACGTTTCATTTTACGTGCTTTACGAAACTCAAAAGCTCTTCCCATAGTTGCAGTTGTTCTGTTTTTAAGATTTAAATGCGGTCACACAAAAATAAGAATGCTGCTTTCAAAAACAAATTATACCGCCAGTTCTTCAAGAATTTCGGTGCTGGCTAATTGTAAGTGTTTTGGTAGTAGATTTTCTTTGGGTAATACGGCCAGATAACGGTCGTCATTGGTAGTATAAACATATTTATAGGTAGGTCGCCCAATTTGCAATGTGGTAATAATTTCTTCTATGAATTCATCATGATGCACTAAATCTTTACTGCCTAAATGAAATACACCGTATTTTTTTCGGTTAATTATATAGTGAATCTGTTGGGTAACCTTCGAGTCGGTAGTGACATTCATAATGAGGTTAGGAAAGATTTCTACCGCCTCTTTATTCTTTATTAATTCTTTGATTTCTGTTACACGTGGGGACTGCGGGCCAAAGATCATGGGCAATCGTAATACCGCTACTTTACGCTTTGGTAAGCGTAGCAACATGTTCTCTATTTTGATCTTAAAATGACCATACACACTGTTGCTTAGTGTTTTGTCGTACTCGTAGCTTGGGTATTTACTGTAGGCATCAAAGACATTGGCTGACGACAAAAAGATAATTTTACAGTTGTGTGCTATTAGATATTCTGCGATGTGCTGATGGGCAATGACTTGGGCATTAAAATCTCCTCGCAATGCCGAAATAATAATAGAGGGCTGCACGGCTTCTATAATCTCTACAACGTCGTCTTGCTCTACATTGTATTCAAAAAAATGTTTGTTCTTCTCTAACTCTTTATTGGGTTTGCAGTAGGTCCCATAAGTACGAAAATAGGAGCACAGCTCTTTATAAATGGCATTACCCATAAATCCGCTGGCTCCTAGTATTAATATGCGTTCTTTGCTCTGTTTCTTCTTCATTTATCCAACCACCTCAGCATTTATGCTTAACCCTTATAGAACGGCAACTTAACTATGGTTGCCGGAATGGCTTTTTTACGCACCTGTATGTTGATCTTGCTACCAGCTTCGGCAAATACCGTTGGAACATATCCTAAACCAATTCCTTTTCCAAGACTCGGACTCTGTGTTCCTGACGTCACTACGCCAATAGTATTTCCATTTCCATCTACGATATCGTAGCCGTGACGTGGTATCCCTCTTTCGTCTAATTCAAAACCTACAAGCTTGCGCTCTGGTCCGCGACGCTTTTCGTCTTCTAAAGCTTCGCAATTGGTAAACTCTTTCGTGAATTTGGTAATCCAACCCAATCCGGCTTCTATTGGTGAGGTGGTATCGTCAATATCGTTACCATATAGGCAATAGCCCATTTCTAGACGTAGCGTATCACGAGCGGCAAGTCCTATTGGTTTAATACCAAAATCGGCACCAGCCTCCAATACGCGGTCCCATACTTGCTTTACTTCTTCATTTTTACAATAGATCTCAAAACCGCCGCTACCTGTATATCCAGTTGCAGATATGATCACATGTTCGATCCCTGCAAAATCGCCTACTTCAAAGTGGTAGAATTTTATGGCAGACAGATCAACACTTGATAGTGATTGCATGGCTGCTACCGCTTTTGGCCCCTGAATGGCCAGTAGCGAATAACCTTCGCTGAGATCTCTCATAGCTGCACCCACGTCATTCTTAGATTGAATCCAATTCCAATCTTTTTCAATATTACTCGCGTTTACAACTAACAAATAGGTTTCCTCTTTTACGCGATAAACAATAAGATCGTCTACAATCCCACCATCATCATTTGGAAAACAGCTGTATTGCGCTCGCCCAATAGTGAGTTTAGAAGCATCATTGCTGGTAACCTTTTGAATTAATGCCAAGGCATTTGGTCCTTCTATAAGAAACTCACCCATATGCGATACATCAAACACACCTACACCGTTTCTAACGGTCTCATGTTCAATATTTACACCTTCATATTGTACAGGCATGTTGTATCCAGCAAATGGCACCATTTTAGCGCCTAGTGCTTCGTGAGTAGCTGATAAAGCAGTATTTTTCATATCAAATAGTTAATGCGTATAGGCGCAAAACTACGCAATTTTAGAACAAAAAAATTACTGTTTTATTATGAAATATTAACCACTTCTATTTTTGGTTGAGCAGAAAGGATTTTAACGCTTCATACCCACTAATTTTGGTAGCTTCTTTTTCTTTTCCCATCACCGATTGGATCTGTTTAGGAAGTGGAACACTAATGCCTAAAACTTCTTCTACCACATCTAAAAATTTGGTTGGATGCGCGGTTTCTAAGAATACGCAATGGGTCTCTGGATGCTCATGTAGATAGGCTTTCGCACCAAGATAGCCAACGGCTCCATGTGGATCGGCAACATAATTGTAGGTGTCATAAATCTCTTTGATGGCTGCTTTGGTGGTATCATCGGAGAAGCTATATGAACTTAAGTTTTGTGTTAATGAAGCAAAGTTATTTTTATAGAGCTCTTGAATTCTAATGAAATTACTTGGGTTCCCTACATCCATGGCATTGCTAATGGTTGGTACCGATGGTTTTGGTTGGTATAGTTTGGTGGTTAGATATTGAGTGACCACATTATTGGCATTATTTGAAGCGATAAAATGTTGCACTGGTAAGCCCAATTGCTGCGCCATCATGCCAGCGCAAATATTCCCAAAATTTCCACTAGGTACCGAAAAAACAATTTTGTTATGTTTGTTTTTTAATTGCTTGTAGGCAAACATAAAATAGAGTAGTTGTGGTAACCATCGCGCTACATTAATGAAGTTGGCCGAGGTGAGTTGCATTTTTGAGCTTAAGTCTGCATCTAAAAATGCTCGTTTGACCATATCCTGGCAGTCATCAAACACGCCATCTACTTCTAACGCTTTAATATTTTGACCTAGCGTAGTTAATTGCTTTTCCTGAATATCACTCACTTTACCGCTGGGGTAGAGTATGACTACATTTACGCCTTTTACGTCTAAAAATCCGTTAGCGACAGCGCCTCCAGTATCTCCCGAAGTGGCTACCAATACCGTAACTTCGTTATTATTGTCTTTATTGAAGTACCCTAAACACCTTGCCATAAACCGTGCTCCAACATCTTTAAATGCCATGGTAGGACCATGAAATAACTCTAAGGTAGAGATCTTTTCATTGAACTCAACCACTGGAAAATCAAAGGCTAAAGTCTCCTTAATGATTTTTTTAAGTTCGGTCTCTGGAATTTCGTCACCTATAAATTGGTGGATGGCCTTATAAGCGATTTCTTCATAAGTAAGCGCATCAATATTGTCAAAAAAAGAGCTTGGTAATGGGGTGATTTTTTCAGGAAAGTATAACCCTTTGTCGGGAGCTAGTCCTTTGACCACTGCGTTCTCAAAATTTGAAATTGGTGCTTGTTTATTTAGGGAGTAGTAGTTCATTATTTTTTCTTAGTTGTCATTGCGAATCATGCTAGGCGTGATACGGTAATCTTTTATTTATTGTAGCAAAAGATGAGTTCGTTGATGCCTCACTTGTAATGACGTTTATCATCATAATATTTTAATTCCTTCGGTATTTATTTTTGATAAATGAATATCAAAATCAATAGTTGAATCTTTGTAAATTGTATTCATAGCTTCTCTCACATTTTTAGCATTTTCAATACCTTTACTTAAAGTAAAAATTGAAGGTCCTGATCCCGATATTGCACATCCTAAAGCACCTGCTTCAAGCGTTGCTTTTTTGAGTGCATCAAACTTTGGTATAAGTTGTTTTCTATGTGGCTCCACAATAATATCTCGCAACGACCTGCTTATGAGATCGTAATCACTTGTATGCAACCCATGTACCAAGCTACCAACATTTGCCCATTGTTTTATGGCATTTTCTAGCTTGACCTCTTTTGGTAAGATGGCACGTGCTTCTGCCGTTTTAATTTCGATTTGTGGGTGTATAATCGTAGCGTACAATTCACTAGGTGTAGGAATTTCTAAAACTTCTAATGGGTCTACACTTTTCACCAGGGTAAACCCACCAAAAATGGCAGGTGCCAAGTTATCTGCATGTTCACTTTTACTGGCCAGAGCCTCTCCTTTCATTGCAAAAGCGGTGAGCTGCGTTTTATTAAAGGGCCTTCCCAAGAGCTCATTCATACCAAATACGCTGCCTACGGCACTTGCCGCACTGCTTCCAATGCCACTACCTGGTTTGATGCGCTTGTAGATTTCAATGTCAAAACCACAATCTGGATGAATCGCCTCATACATAGCTAGAGCCGATACTCCCGCCACATTTTGCTCGGTTTCATAGGGCAATTCAAATCCTTCTATTTTACTGATTTTAATTCCTTTTTCACTGGTTTTTCTAATCACCATTTCGTCACCTTGACTGTCTAAGCAAAAACCAAGCACATCAAATCCGCAGGCAACATTTGCCACCGTAGCTGGTGCGAATATCTTTATTTCATGCTTCATAGCTACTAGTTATTGCCTATTCTAATTATATCTGCAAATAGCCCCGAAGCCGTAACATCTGCCCCAGCTCCCGCACCTTTAACAATCAATGGTTGCTCCGGATAACGTTCTGTATAAAACATAACAATATTGTCTTTTCCTTCAAGGTTGTAGAATGGGTGCCCTTCAGGTATTTCTTGTAGCCCCACCGAAGCCTTCCCATCCTTAAGCGATGCAACATATTTAAGTTGACAATTATTGCTCTTAGCCGATGTATACAATCCTTGGTAATAGGCTTCATCACTTACTAAGGTTTCGTAAAAATTAGCTACTGAATCTGACGCAAGTCCCGATTCTGATAAGAACGAAACATTCTCTATATCTTCAAGATTCATTTCAAACCCACTCTCCCTGGCTAAAATCAAAATCTTTCGGGCTACATCAACACCACTAAGATCTATTCTAGGGTCTGGTTCTGTATAGCCTTCTTCCTGTGCTTGTTTTACAACATCATGGAATTTCTTACTATCGTCAAAATTGTTGAATACAAAATTTAAACTTCCTGATAACACAGCCTTTATTGCATGAATTTTATCTCCCGAAGTTAT
>CAZAPO010000130.1:0-4711 GCA_964487005.1 uncultured Flavobacteriaceae bacterium | reverse complement strand
GGTGATATTGTATTAACCGGAAATGCTTTAAATTTGCAAGCTGGATATTTATTCGAAAATAATTACGAAATTGCCGGTCGTTTCACCACCGTAGACTACGAAGCTGTCACAAATGCCCTACCTACCAAACAATATACGCTGGGTGTCAATAAATTTGTGTTAGGACATAAATTAAAAGTTCAGTCAGACATAAGCTATACCACTTTAGATGGTGAAAAAGATAACATCACATTTAGAATTGGATTCGATATTCATTTCTAAAAAACATAACAATTAGGTAACCTATAAGCGACCTTGTTTGAAGATATTTGTAAACTTATTTGAATTAAAATAATATGGATAATATTTACTTGTTAATGTTAATTGCGATTACTGTGTTAGCAGTAGCAGACATTATAGTTGGGGTTAGTAATGACGCCATTAATTTCTTGAACTCAGCCATTGGTTCTAAAGTACTTTCATTAAGAACAATTATGATTGTTGCGAGTATCGGTATTTTTATTGGTGCCGTGTTTTCAAGTGGTATGATGGAAGTAGCACGGAAAGGTATTTTTATACCAGCAGAATTTGAATTTAGTGAGATCATGCTCATTTTTATGGCGGTTATGATAACCGATATTTTATTGCTTGATTTCTTTAATACGTTGGGATTACCAACATCTACTACAGTTTCTATTGTTTTTAACTTGTTGGGTGCAGCGGTAGTCATGTCACTTATTAAAATTAGTGCTTCAGAGACACAAACTTTTGCCGATTTAGGAAACTATATTAATACAAAAACTGCACTTACAATTATAAGTGGAATATTGTTATCTGTATTTATTGCCTTTACGGTTGGTGCCATTGTGCAATGGATATCTAGACTTTTGTTCACCTTTAATTATGAGAACCGTGTTAAGAATTTTGGTGTTGTATTTGGGGGTGTGGCATTAACTGCTATTACCTACTTTATTTTCCTTAAAGGGCTTAAAGGAACACCTTACTATAATGATTTGAAAGATATGCTTGAAGGCAACCAAATCTTTATCATTGCTGGTAGTTTTGTGTTCTGGACTGTATTCTCATTTATCTTCGAGAAGATTACAAAAAAAACAGTGCTATTATTTGTGATTGGTGTTGGAACATTTGGATTGGCCTTGGCGTTCTCAGGGAATGACTTAGTAAATTTTATTGGGGTGCCAATGGCGGCGTATCACTCCTATGAGGCATGGTCTGGATCTGGAATGGACGTTGCAATGACCATGGATGTACTTGATAAAAAAGTACCTGCAGAGCCAATGTTACTCTTTATTGCTGGAGGTATTATGGTACTTACCTTATGGTTTTCAAAAAAGGCCAAAACCGTAGCAGAAACTGAAATTAGCTTATCAAGACAAGGGGAGACTCACGAGAAGTTTGAGCCAAACAGATTGTCTAGAAGTGTTGTTAAGGGATCTACCCAACTTTCAAATTATTTTGGTGTAATTGTTCCTAAATCAATTAGCGAAACCATATCTCGTAGTTTTAAGAAGCCTGATGTTATCTTAACAAAAGATCAGAGTATTGAGGCCCCAGCATTTGATATGATTCGTGCATCTGTAAATTTAATGGTTGCTGGTGTACTTATTGCTATTGCAACCTCTATGAAACTTCCACTTTCAACAACTTATGTAACCTTTATGGTTGCTATGGGTACGTCATTGGCTGACAAAGCATGGGGTAGAGAAAGTGCTGTTTATCGTGTTGCAGGAGTATTTAATGTAATTGGTGGTTGGTTTGCTACAGCGATTGGAGCCTTTTTTGCTGCGGGAACAGTAGTATTCCTTATCAATTGGAATCCTACAGTAATGATCCCAATTTTGTTATTGCTTACTGCCGTGCTTTTATACAGAAACTATAAAACGCATAAAAATAGATCTACTAAGGTTAAAGATGAAGACAGCTTGACTAAAGCAGAGAGCAGTTCTTTACAAGGAGTGATTCAAGAAAGTGCAAAGAATATTGCCAATGTTGTTAAAAGAACCAATAGAATTTATTCTAATGCCATCGTTGGTCTTGCAAAACAAGACTTAGCTTTACTTAAAAAGAGTAAGAAGCAGGTTGTGAAATTATCTGATGAGGTCGATGATCTACGCGATAATATATTCTTCTTCATTAAAAACCTTGATGAATCGAGTGTTGAAGCCAGTGGTTTCTATATTAATGTTCTTGGTTACTTACAAGATATGGCACAATCATTAGAATATATCTCTAAAGTGTGTCATAAACACATCAATAACAATCATAAGAAACTTAAGTTCAATCAAGTGAAAGAACTAAAAGAAATAGATGATAAACTAGAAAATTTACTGCGCGATACAGAGCAGGCATTTAAATCTGGATCCTTTGATGAAATTGGTGCCATAATCAATGAAAAGAAAGAGGTATACGATTTAGTAAAAGATAAAATTAAACAACAAGTTAAGCGTACAAGAACGGAAGAGTCGAGTCCTAAAAACACTACCTTATATTTTAGTGTTTTATTAGAAACCGAAGATCTTCTTGACGCCACAATGAGCTTGTTGGAAGAATATCATCAATCACATGATAGTTCTGTGGAGCCTGCGACTCTTCCTCCAGAAGTGGAAGAAGCAAGAAATGAGCAGGACGAAAAAGAAGAAAAATCTAACGATTCAAACGGAAAAGAAAAATCGGAATAACACATTTTTAGTTGTCAAAAAAAAGCGCCTCAAATGAGGCGCTTTTTTTATATAATGTTTTCTTCACCGTTTGCATCAAGAAATGTGTCCTTGTTGCCATATAATAATTCGGCAACTTCAATAAGCTTTCTAATAATGTCATTTACGTTCGAATAATCATTAAATAGCGATGATGCCATTTCTGCAGTAATTAGATCTTCCCTAATTAGTTTGTCTATAGACACATTACTATGTCTTATATTCTCTTTGGCTACTTTCTTAAGTCTTACTAGTTTCTGATATTGTTTGTCGCTTTCATTACCCTTTCTAAACTTATAGATAACACGCAATACCTTTGCTACCTTCTTTCTAAAGCTGTCATATTCTTTCTTTAGGTTTTCATTGTCGCTATTCATTACCAAGGTTACATTTCTATTTAATTCTCTTGAATTGCGTACAATTTCAATCATTTTGCGGTTGGCAACCATAATATCGGAAACTACCTTATACTGTTTCTTACTTAAATTCAAACTATTTTGTGCGGTGGTGGCAAATCTAATAATCTCGCCATAGATGGTCTTTACTTTAGCATAATACAATTCTCTAACATCAGCCTTAAGGTCTACCGTAGATTTTTCAACCAGCTCTCGCAATTTCATGTCAGATTTAATATCTTCTCTATGTACGTTAACGGCATGTGCTACAATTTCGAAAATTGGATTTTTATACAAGAATCTTGACTCCATTAGTAGGGATTCTATAGCAGTTTCAGGGTACTTTATGGTACTTGAACTAATAAATTTTGGCTCTTCAACTGCTCTTTCTTGCGGTGCTCTTTCTGGTACCATTTTCTTTACAACATTCGCAATTGGATTTAAAAACCAAACCAATAAGAAGGTATTACAAATATTAAAGGTAGTATGAAATAAAGATATGGCTACTGGAATTGCTGCGGCTGTTAGATATGGAGAATCTGATCCAAATTGAATAGATAACCAGCTTACAAACTTTAAAAATGGATAAAATAATATGAGCATCCAAAGAACTCCTATAAGGTTAAAAATTAAGTGTGCTCTAGCAGTTTGCTTTGCTTTATAATTAGCAACTATAGCCGCCAAATTTGCTGTAATTGTGGTACCAACATTTTCACCTAATACCATCGCGGCCGCCATTTCAAACGGAATCCAACCCTGGGCGGTCATAATCAAGGTAAGGGCCATAGTTGCACTTGAAGACTGAATAACCACGGTTAATATTGTTCCAATTAACAAGAACAACAGAATTGAAAGATACCCCAAGTCTGTATATTTTGATAAGAATTCGAGAATCCCAGGATTGTTCTTAATGTCTGGCATGGCCTCTTTTAAAAACTGCAATCCAATAAAAATTAAGGCAAAACCTATGATGAAACTACCAATGTTTTTAGTTTGTTCTTTCTTGGCAAACGTAAAGGCAAAACCAAATCCAACCAATGGTAAGGCTATGGCACTCATACTAACCTTAAAGCCTAAAATAGTAATTAACCAAGCTGTTATGGTGGTTCCAATATTGGCTCCCATAATAACACTTATGGCCTCAGTTAGCGTTAATAATCCAGCATTAGAGAAGCTTACTACCATAAGCGTGGTTGCTGAAGACGATTGAATTACCGAAGTTATTAGAAATCCAGTCGTAATACCTAGCACTCTGTTTGAAGTCATGGTAGCCAGGATAGAACGCATTCTGTTTCCTGCTAGTTTTAAAAGTGCATCACTCATCACTTTCATTCCAAACAGGAAAACCCCTAAAGCTCCAATTAGTTGAAGCACATCAGTAAATCCGTATTGCATGTGCTCTATTAGTTTTGTCGACTACAAAATTGATGCAATAAATATAAATGAAAAAACTACTAAATTAGTATGATAAAAATCATATCTCTGAAACAACTTCTATTTCATGAAACAAACAACTCCTATTTTAATACTTTTTGCAATACTTCTTTATGGTTGTAATAGCAAAATGACTGGTGAAAAATTATTAGATAAGGCTATTTCGTATCATGATCCTAATAGCAA
>CAZAPO010000129.1:0-4043 GCA_964487005.1 uncultured Flavobacteriaceae bacterium | reverse complement strand
AGGTATGTGTGTGCCCACCAATAATTAAGTCGCTGTCCTTGGTTGCCCTAGCCAGGTTGAGATCAGAAGCTCTATCTGGAGCATTTCTATAGTAATACCCAAGATGAGACAGACAAATAATTAGATCGCACTGTTTTTCTTCTTTTAATATGCTACTCATATCTTGTGCAATACCAATTGGATCTAGGTATTTGGTTTCCTTATAATGCTTTTTGGTAACCAAGCCATCTAATTCAATCCCTAAACCAAAAATGCCAATTTTAATTCCGTCTCGTACAAAGATTTTATAAGGATTAACGTGCGTGTCCATTACTGTATTGGTGAAATCGTAATTGGCAGAAACAAAATCGAACTTTGCATGCGGAATTTGCGCGTACAAACCATCAATCCCATTATCAAAATCATGATTTCCAATAGTTGCAGCGTCATATTTAAGCATGCTCATTAACTTAAACTCAAGTTCACCACCATAAAAATTAAAATAGGGTGTTCCTTGAAAAATATCACCAGCGTCCAATAATAGTGTATTAGGGTTTTCTTTTCTAATACTTTCAACCAATGCGGCTCTTCTAGCAACGCCACCTTTATTGGCATTTCTACCGTCCTCAGGTCCAAATGGGTCTATATGACTGTGCACATCATTTGTATGTAAGATGGTAATTTTAGTTTGTTTTAAACTAGAAAAAGACGATAAGGTTAATCCACCTAAACCAATTAATGCCGATCCAGCAGCTGTTTGTTGTATAAATTCTCTTCTTTTCATTTTAATTGGTTCTAATAAATCTGTTATCGGCTTTAAGATCTAACGTATCTACTTTTTTGAAAAAATCAATTAATGCGTTTCTAACCTTGTAATCAAGTATGTGAAGTGTGTCGCTTTCTTTAAAGAAAGCCATATTATCACCTCCATTATATAAGTAATCATTTGTCGCTACGTAATAGATTTTGTTATCGTCGATTTCATTTCCATTTACCTGACTTTCAATAAGATTAAATTCATTATCAACCTTAATACTTAAACCAGAGATTGGATGTGCTCTTTTTGCATTCACTAAATAGTTAACCATATCTTTAACAGCAGTTCCTTTAAGTTCGGTAACGACTACACTGTTTTCAAAAGGCATAATTTGAAAAGCAGTTCTCGCACTTACATTTCCTTTAGAGATAATTGCTCGAATACCACCATGATTTAACATCACAATATCAATTTCATTACCTGTCCTCGAGTTAAACACAGGACTTGACTGCTCTAATACTGCATCAGCCATGAAGTTACCAATTGCAGTATTTAGCTCCCCGTCGTTTTTTGTATAGGTATCTACTGCATAGGCAAGTGTGCTATCTAGACCTTTATTTACATGATCTCTAAACGGCTTAATAAAGTCTTCAATTTCTGGCACACCCTCTAGAGAATCGTTTATTTCTAGGCGCTGGCCTTCAATTTTAGTAAGGTGAACTTCTTTTTTACAAGAAAAAAGGAAACATAAAATTAAGATTAAGGAGAAACTTCTAATCCTCATAAAATAGTTGTTAATTCTTTTACATTACGTTTTAAAGATGTTATTTCTTTTACAAAAGTATTTAAACTACTTAATTCTACTAGCTAGAATCTTTAGTGTTTACTACATTTGCAGAAACGCATAAATATAAATGTTTTTAAGACGTTTTAAGGAAAAATCGAATCAAAAATATATTAACAATATATTAAATGCTAGCAGGGCAGGAGTTAGTTCACACCCTATAGCATCCGTTGGAATTATCCTTAATTACGATGAGTGTAATAAATATGATGCGTTGCGAGCAATTTGTAAGCGCATAGGCGTGCTGGAAAACAAAGTGAAGTTCCTCACCTTTATCACCGATGAAAAATTGGCACCAAATAGTTGGGATGCATTTTTCAATCCTAAAAATTTTGGATGGAGAGGAAAAATAAACAATGTAGAGGCGCAAGAATTTATTAATACTGAGTTTGATGCCTTAATTAGTTTTTACAAAGAAGATAGTTTAGAGTTAAATATGATGACGGCACTATCGAAGGCTAATTTTAAGATTGGAATTTCAAACCATGATCCGCGTTTACATGATTTTATTATAGATGTAAAACCACACCAGATAGATTTATTTAAATACGAATTAATTAAATACTTAAAAGTACTGAACAAAATTGTATGAATTCATTAGTAGGAACAGGAGTTGCATTGGTAACTCCATTTAATGACGATTTGAGCGTAGACCATAAGGCGCTTGCCAACATTGTAAAATATAATGTTGAAAACGGAACAAATTATCTGGTTATAAGCGGTACCACTGGTGAGAGTGTGACCATAACAAAAGAAGAAAAAGCAGCAATTGTTTCAACAGTTAAGGAAGCCAATGCTGGACGTTTGCCCCTTGTTTTAGGAATAGGAGGAAATAATACGGCAGCTGTAATTGAAGAGATAAAAACTACAGATCTTTCAGATTTCACTGCAATTTTATCTGTGGCACCTTATTATAGTAAACCAACACAAGAGGGTCTGTATCAGCATTTTAAGGCAATATCAGAGGCCTGCCCAATTCCAATAATAGTATATAATGTTCCTGGTAGAACTTCAAAAAACATGGAACCCGCTACAACAATAAGATTGGCGAACGATTTTGATAATGTGGTTGCAGTAAAAGAGGCAGGTAATAATCAACAGCAATATTTAGAATTGATAAAGAATAAACCAGATAACTTTCTTGTCATTTCCGGTGATGATGATCTAGCCTTAGGAACAACATTAGCCGGAGGTGCCGGTGTTATCTCTGTTCTAGGACAGGCATTTCCAAAAGATTTTTCAAGGATGATTCGGTTAGGTCTAGAAGGGAATGCTAAGGATGCCTACGATTTACATTGCAAATTTATTGAGATTACTAATCTCATATTTGCCGAAAATAACCCAGCAGGAATAAAGGCTACGCTTGCAGCGCTGGGATTATGTAGTGATGCAGTTAGACTTCCATTGGTACCAGCCACCAGTGTCTTAAAAAAACAAATTATAAAATATGTTGCTGAGTACTAATGATTAGTGGTGGTGGAAATTCGTTATCACATTCCGCTGAGGTACCCTAAAAGTTAAATATTACTTAAACACTATTTTAATGGGTTATGTCCTGTTATTTTAGCTTAAAATATTTGTTTTTAAAATACATTATAAATGTTTATTTTTGCCTCCTGTTTAAAATCTATGAAAAGACTTATATACACTTTAATTGCCGTAGTTGTTTTAACATCATGTAGTGAGTACCAGAAGGTATTGAAATCTGAAGACATTGGGCTTAAATTTAATACGGGAACCGAATTATTTGATGCAGGTAAATATGCAAAAGCACAACGTGTTTTTGAGCAAATTGTACCGCAATATAGAGGGAAACCACAGGCTCAAAAGCTAATGTATATGCATGCCTTAACGTATTATCATACAAGAGATTACTATACAGCAAATTATCATATGGAGCGTTTTGTTAACGCTTATCCAGATAGTGAAAAAGTACAGGAAATGGCTTTTTTGGGAGCTAAAAGCTACTATCATTTGCCACCAGTGTATAGTAAAGAACAAAAAGAAACCTATGACGCTATTGAAAAGCTGCAAGGGTTTATTAACCTGTATGGTGACTCTGAGTATTTAGATGAGGCCAATAAAATGGTGCAGGAATTAGATTTTAGATTAGAAAAAAAGGCCTATGAAATTGCAAAGCAGTATCATACATTGGGGCCTCACAACAGAGATTTTGAAGCTGCAATAAAGGCATTTGATAATTTTATTCTAGATTTTCCAGGTACTTCCTTTAAAGAAGATGCCATGTTTTATAGATTTGATTCTGCTTACGAATTAGCTATTAATAGTGTCGAATTGAAAAAAGAAGATCGTGTAAATAATGCGATTACACTTTTTAATTCGTTTGCAAGCAGGTATCAAGAATCAAAATATTTAGAAGAAGCAACAAGAAAAAATGAAGAGTTGCTAGTAATGCAACAAGAATACAACAATAAAGGCTAAATTTAATATAATGGATTTAAA
>CAZAPO010000128.1:0-4944 GCA_964487005.1 uncultured Flavobacteriaceae bacterium | reverse complement strand
GGTTATATTAAATAATCCAGAACGCTAAATTCTTTTGTTTTAGTTATTGTTTTAGAAGTATATCTAGAGTTATTAGCCGTATATTTGTGCCTTGATAATACTAATTTTCTGAAATGAATAAATTAAAACTGCTACTACTTGCCTTTACTGCAATTCTATTTACAAGTTGTCAATTTTCTGAGAACTTATATATTAATGAAAATGGTTCGGGGAAAATGGAATTTGCATTTGATGCATCTGAGTTTATGACCATGATGGGTGATGAAATGATGGGTGAATCTGAAGAAGCTATAGATTCTGTAATGAATTTTAAAACATTGCTAGAAGAATCAAAAGATAGTATCGCCCAATTATCACCAGAACAGCAAGAAGCATTTAAAGCACTGGAAAATTTTAGTATGCGCATGGTAATGAATCCAGAATCAAAAGAGATGAAGTTTGATTTATTTACTCAGTTTGAACAGGTGAGCGAGCTGCAAAATATGTTTGATACCATGAATCAAATTCAACAATTAGAGCAAAATGCTAATGCAGGTGATAATCCATTATCTGCATTGAATAATTCTAATACCAAAATGAATTATAGTTTTGATGGTACAACTTTTATAAGATCTGCTGAAATTATTGATCAAGAATTGCATAGTAAAACTGTAGATAGCTTAACCCAGGCAATGACTATGTTTGGTACTTCAAAATATAAATTGAACTATCATTTTCCACGTAAAATAAAATCGGTATCAAATGAAAAGGCCTTATTTGCACAAGACGGTAAAAGTTTTGTTTTAGAATTTGGTTTGTCTGAGTATATAACCAATCCAGAAGCGTTAAATATTACGGTTGTTTTAGAAGATTAAGACTTGAATAAATTAGTACAAATACAAGATTTAGGACTTAAAGATTATAAAGAAACCTGGGACTATCAGGAAGAACTATTTAAGGGGATTTTAGAAGTAAAGTCTAAAAATAGGAGAGAGAATATTAATCTTGAAACAGACAATTATTTTTTATTTGTTGAGCACCCTCATGTCTATACCCTTGGCAAAAGTGGTGATATTTCAAATTTGTTATTAGATGAGGAACAACTCAGGCAAAAAGGAGCGACATTTTATAAAATTAATAGAGGAGGAGATATTACATATCATGGTCCAGGTCAAATAGTTGGATATCCTATTCTTGATTTGGATAACTTTTTCACAGATATACATAAGTACCTACGATTACTGGAAGAAATGATCATTTTGACTTTGGCAGAATATGGTTTAAAAGCAGAAAGGAGCAAAGGCGAAACTGGAGTTTGGTTGGACGTAGGAACCCCTTTTGCTAGGAAGATTTGTGCCATGGGAGTGCGTGCTAGTAGATGGGTGACAATGCATGGATTTGCACTAAATGTAAACGCTAATTTAGGTTACTTTGACAACATAATACCATGTGGAATTCGAGGTAAAGCCGTTACTTCTTTAAATGTAGAGCTAGGCAAAAAAGAGGTTGATATAAATGAGGTCAAAGAGAAATTGTTGAAACACTTTAAATCACTTTTCGAGGCCGAAGTAAATGCTACCCAAATATTGGATACTCAAAAAGTGAAGTAATACCAAGTAACAAGTTGTACCCGAACAAAAAAGCGCCAGAATATTAATATCCTGACGCCTCATAGTTGATTTGGATGCGATTTGGTTTATCGCTATTAGTGGAAATTTTCAATACAATGGTACAGGGTAAAAAAGGGTCAACTAACTTCGAGGTTAATATGGTTTTCGTGGGTTTTTACTCAGGGAAGTGAACCAAATTTACAAAATTAAATTATCAACTTTGTAAATGATAACTTAATTTTTTTGATAAAGTATAATTGAATTACTTTCACCCTTAGTCACAAATTCAAGATTATTGTCACCATCAATATTTGCTAGATCAATTATTGAATTTCCATAAACCGGAAAATTACTTATCTCTCGAGATTGACTGTCAAATAAATGTATTTTTTGAGCTTGTAAATCGGTGAGAGTGACGTAAATTTTATCATTGATATAAAATATCTTTGGTTGTGTATAATTACCAAAGTCTAATTCTTGGGTACGTTGTTTTATGGTTAATTTGTTTTCAGAGATTAAGGCCAACGTTTTACTAGTGGCGTCAATATGATGATCGTTGATAAGGTTTAGTGACTGATTACTCAACTGACCTTTTAAATTCACCTGAACGAGAGCCCCTGTTTTTGAAGTAGTAGTAAATAGATTATTGTAATAAAAAATAGGATTGCCTGAGAAACTAATACGTTCATTAACCTTTATCCGCGATTCACCTCTTCTATTTAATATTTTCATTTCATTTGCTGTGGCAAAAACAATATAATCGCGACCATTTATTCTAAAATGTTTAGGTTGGGTAACAATAGCTTCATTAGTATTTTGGTATTTAAATCCAGATAAACGCCTTCCATTAGAGTTGTAGACGAGTAGCACATTATTTTGGGTGATTCCAAAGCGATAATTTTTATTATTATCGTAATCGAATACACTTAATGGCTGTGTGATATTGTTATTAAATTTTACAGGGAAAGGAGAAACATCTCTACCATTACGATCTAAAATGTAAAGACGACGAGGCGTTGCAAATGCCAATTGCAAACGTCCATTTTTATAGAGATCTACCTGGTTTATGGTACCTAGTACTGGTCCATTAAGCTGTTTTTTCCAGAGTACTTTACCCTTGTTTGAAATGAGGTAGAGATTATTGTTAATGTCTTGAATAACTATTTCTTTTTGCTTTGTACGATGATTAATTACAAACTGTGGATCATTTAACACCTCTGCATCCAAGGTTAGGCTGAACTCTTCGGTGATACTATTACGTTGTGCATTTGTTCTGCCTCTGGTAATGTTTCCATTAATGTGAACAAATCCATCATCTTGAACTAACTGAAATCCCGAATATTGATATTTACTGAATTGGTTCAAGGGAATATTTTCGCCAAATATTTCGAAGAATACACTTCTTAATCTAACAGGATTTGCAACTACCAATAAGGAAGATTCATCACTTAATGATTTTTTTAGCTCTAAGTAGTTTTGGTTTTTACTGAGTACCGTACCGTTTAAAAAATTGCTTATAATATTTTTTAAAGCCTCTTCATTATTGGCAAAAACAAAAAAGTTATCTATAAATGTGTAATGCGAAATAGTTTCAAATGCTATTAAAGGAGCTAATATTGTTTGAAAATATGCAGGGTTTTCAAATTTATAAATGTCAATATTTCTAAAGGTATTAACAATATTCTCATTACTATGTAACAATTCATTTGTATTAAGAGCATCAATGGAGTACGCAATTAATACTTCTTCATTAGTAGTAAGTGTAATTTTACCGATTTCTGAAAAAGTCTCTAATATGTCGTAATTCACCACACTATCAACTAATGTCTCATTGTAGACTGCCAAGTTTTTACGCAAAATATTGAAGTCGTCATAGGTCAAACTCATTAAATTTCTACTATCTAATGGAGTGATTTCAAGGAGTTTATTTTCTTGAGGTACCGTATTTTTAAAAATATCAATAAACTTAATAAGGGTGTCGCTACTTTTACTAACAGCTCCAAATGACAATTGATCTGGCGACGCGTTAAAATCCATGAGTGTCCAATCTCCAAAGTAATTTGCATCACTGTTAAAAAAAGAATTTCCAACGTTAGACGATTTTTTGGCATTCAAATAAACAGAGAATGAACTATTAGAATTGGCCAAGTTCACTTCATTAAATAAATTTTCTCTATTCAATTTAAATTGATCTACAAGGGCTTTATCTCTTGATATTATTGCTATACTATCAATAATTTTATGATAGAATTTTAATGTGTCGATTTCTTTTCGAAATAGGCTGTCATGGTATTTTGTTACCAGGGAGTAGTTGTTTTGTACAAAGGCAGCAATAACCTCATTCGAGGTATTTAATTCTTCTAGATCTGAAATAAGACTATTTAATTGACTCGTCTCGCTCGAAGTTAAAAGTTTGGCAATAGCATTGTTTTTTAAGTCACTACTAAAAGAAGTAATGTTATTAATCTTTAAAACAAATTCTGTATTGGAAGGAAGTAAATCAGTAGATTGGGTAGTGCTTCTTTTTGATTGATTACAAGATAATATTAGACCAATTATAATAAGTAATAGAAGCTTTTTCATTTTGGGAGCTATAGTTCACATAATACTTCACAAATGTATAACTTAAAATTCAAAACTTAATTGCTCTGGGAGCAGTCTAAACGACTTTCTATGATATTTGGTTATTCCATATTTCTGTATGGCCTCGCGATGCTCTTGTGTAGGATAGCCTTTATTTTGTTTCCAATTATACATTGGAAATTCATGATGTATCTTGAGCATAAACTCGTCTCTGTAAGTTTTGGCTAAAATAGAGGCGGCAGCGATGTTCAGGAATTTACTATCGCCTTTCACAATTGTTTGATACGGAATGTCATTAAAAGGTTTAAACTTGTTTCCGTCAACTACTATAAATTCTGGAGCAATTTTTAACTGTTCAATAGATCGATGCATGGCCAAAATCGAAGCATTTAAAATATTAATTGAATCTATTTCATCTTGAAAAACATGCGTAACTCCAAAGCTAAGAGCTTCAGTCTCAATAATTGGTTTTAAAAGCGTTCTTTTTTTGTGCGACAATTGCTTAGAGTCGTTTAGCATTTCATGCTCGAAATTTTTTGGTAGAATAACGGCGGCAGCGGTAACTGGACCAGCCAAACATCCCCGTCCAGCTTCATCGGTTCCGCACTCAAAATTTACAGTCGAATAGGATTTATTTAACATAGAATTAATTCTAAATTCTTGAAAATCACCGTTTATCGATGAAATATGCAATATAACTGAAACTTTAACAATAAATAGTCCCTAGATGTCTTTTTTTTTTGGGAAAATATTAAGAAGTTTGAGGCACAAA
>CAZAPO010000127.1:0-19995 GCA_964487005.1 uncultured Flavobacteriaceae bacterium | reverse complement strand
TTCAAAAAGCCTAGTAGCAGAGAAAAATTTAAATGCAGGGCAAATAGTTAGAGAACTAGGGAAATATATTCAAGGTGGAGGTGGAGGCCAACCATTTTTTGCTACTGCTGGAGGTAAAAATCCATCTGGAATTAAAGACGCGCTTGATGCTTCAAAAGCATATGTGAAATAGAATTTATTTTATCCCTAGAATTCTATTGAAAGTTTTAAGTTCACATTGATAGAACTTTTTTAGTCTTGTTTTAAATTTGGTGAATTTCGTTTTCTTTTGGTCTTGCATATTAAATAAATCTATACTTAAGAGACGCATTAATTATTAAAAAGTTACAATAAGTGGATTTTAGAACTAAAGTTGCAATACAAAAACAAAAGCACAGTCAGATTGATTATAATTCTGAATTGTTTTTGTTGGGCTCTTGTTTTGCTTCAAATATTACCAATAAACTTTCTTATTACCAATTTAAGAATAGTGCCAATCCGTTGGGTATTCTATTTCACCCTCTGGCAATAGAGAAACTTGTTTCAAAGGCAATAAATAAGGATACATATGTTCTTGAAGACATTTTTACGTTAAACGAACAATGGCACTGTTTTGATGCTCATTCAAGTTTAAGTTCAGTCAATCAACAAGAATTATTGGATACCCTAAACAATGCACTACAAACTACCTTTCAACAACTAAGTAATGCATCCCATATAAGTATTACTCTTGGTACAGCCTGGGTATATAGACATATAGCGTCTGATACAATGGTTGCAAATTGTCATAAGGTTCCAAACAAACAATTTTTAAAAGAGCTTCTTTCGGTAGATGAAATAGCTAATTCACTGCAAGCCATTGTTTCACTCATTAAAGATGCGAATCCTAAAGCCGTAATCATATTTACGGTTTCACCTGTTAGACATCTTAAAGACGGTTTTATTGAAAATACCAGAAGTAAAGCGCATTTAATCTCAGCTGTTCACCAAATTGTTGAACCTAGAAATCAAACTTTTTATTTTCCGTCGTATGAGTTATTAATAGATGAGTTAAGAGACTATAGGTTTTATACCGAAGATATGGTACATCCAAGTTTGCAAGCCATTAACTATGTTTGGGAACAATTTGTTAACACCTGGATGTCTAATAATACAATTGAAACAATGAAAACGGTCGATGCTATTCAAAAAGGAATAGCGCATAGGCCATTTAATCCGAATGGGAAAAAGCACAAAGAATTTTTATTGAAATTAAATGAAAAAATTGAGGATATAAGTAACCAATTTCCTCACATGAGCTTCTAGTAAATATCATTCTATCATTTTTTGTAACCAGATTTATTTGGGTTTCTTGTCGTATATTTGATAAACCTAACCATTGTCTCATGAAAAATCTAATTTTTATTATTTGCTTCGTTACCAGTGCATTAATTTATGCTCAAAATCCTGTACAAGTACCAAAAACTACCCAATCAACACCTCAGAAACCAAAAACTGGATGTATTGAAGGAGATTGTCAGAATGGTTGGGGTAAGTATCAGTATGACAATGGATATTATTCGGGGTTTTTTACGAATGGTAAACGAGATGGATATGGCATGTACCAATGGACAGAACAAGGCAAGTATATTGGTTTCTGGAAGAATGGAGTACGAGACGGCTATGGAGTATATTTTTACCAAAATGGGAAGGATGAAATTAGTGGAATGTTTGCCGATGGAGAACTTAATGGGTTTGGAAAAATGTATAAGGAAGAAAAATGGTCTCAAGGAGTTTTTGAGAATGGATCCTTAAAAACACCGCATACATTTTATACCAATAATAAAGAATTGGGTTGTGTAGCAGGAGACTGTCAAGATAAATATGGTCGTTATAAATGGGAAAACGGAGATCAGTTCACGGGATTCTTTAAAAATGGGAATATGTATATGGGTACATACAAGTTTACTAATGGTGATAAATATTCTGGAGTATTTGATGAGAACAACAGATTTAACGGACCTGGTAGATTTTTCTTTGTTGATGGATCATATTATGGAGGAGAATGGAAAAATGGGACATACAATGGGAGAGGATATTATGTAGACAAAAATAAATTAGGAAAGAAAGGAATTTGGCAAGAGGGTAATTTAATAGAGACGTATTAATAATATTCATTATTTAAATGGAGTTCAATAGTTTTTTAATTGTTTCTTATTACTAATTCCATTAAAGAACACATCTCTAAGTAGTTAGAAATAATATATGTGGCCTTGGTGATTTAAGCCATAATTATGCTGCTACAGCTTGTATAGCGCTTAAACTTTTTTTACTGCTACTCGTCGAAAAAAAATATTTTGAGCAGTAAAAACACATATCTTCGAAGTGCTATTAATCAATTTTTAAAAAAGCGTCAGGTTTAATTATTCTGTTAGTTCAGGTGGTTACTGATGCTTTTTTTGCATTAGGAGTTCTACAGTTTTTCCTTTTTATTTTCCAAGCAATTTTTTTAAAAGATATTATCTTCAAAGTAGTAGAAGCTTGTTTTATTTACAGTCTTTCTAATTGGTATTATGCAATTAAATTCCTCTTAAAGTTTATTTAATCGATGAATTCTGCAACAAATTTCCGTTCATCTATTATTAACACACCCTAATCGAAAAATGGCGCAACCATGTGCAAATACGCTTACATTTACAATGCTATTAATCAAATATTTGAAGCATTAGTGAAATCCGAAAGGAGGGATCTAATGCTTCTTTTTTTTATGAATATACTTTAAGCATACCTTGTGTAAATGCTTTTACTTCTTCGATAGTACCAGTACTAATTCTGCACCAATCATAAAATGGTGGAAAAGCCCTCCCAATTTTCACTCCTTGATCTAACATTTGTTTGCCGAGCGTATTTATATGCCTACCCGATTTAAAAAATATAAAGTTCGTACTTGATTTCACATAAGGCAATTCTAAATGATCAAGTGTTTGATAGATAAGCTGCTTTGCTTCTTTATTTTTTTGCAATGAAAATTTAAAAAACGCTTCATCTTTTAATGCAGCTTTAGCGGCTTCAATTGCATAAACATTACTCATGGCTACAACATTACGTCTTATAGTTGCAGCTAGTTCTGGTTTGGCTATTAAATAGCCTATGCGCATTCCTGCCATTCCATAAACTTTCGAAAAAGTTTTTGAAACAACAACATTTGCTCCTTTTTTCACCAACTCAATCATTGAAGGATAGTTTGGATCTTCAATGTATTCGTAATAAGCTTCATCACTAAATACAATGGTTTTTTTGCTAACCGACTCGCAAAAATCAGTCAACGTATCGGCAGGAAGAAGCGTGGAAGTTGGATTATTTGGGTTGCACAAGAATACCATTTTTGTATTACTGGTTATTCTTTTTTCAATTTCAGGAAGATCATATCCCATATTTTTATCAACAGGAACCCAATTGATGTTTGCGCCCCACATTTCGGCGTATTGCATCATAGCTAGAAAAGTAGGCTTGGCAGCAATAATTTCACCACCATCGGCGGTAAAGGTAATACCAGCAATTTTTAATCCTTCTGTAGAGCCACCAGTAATAATAATACTTTCTTTAGGCACACCGTGTTTAGTTGCTAGCATAGCAGCTAATTCATCGGCATATTCATATGGGTACCGACAACCATCATTAAATGCATTTTTAACAGTATCTCTCACTAGTTGTGATGGACCATACGGATTTTCATTTGAACTTAACCTAATTGGATTGGTTAGATTTCGAGGATTAAATTTCTTGATTTCCTCTTTAGTGAGTGGTTCAAAATTTGTAAAACTGTTTAGTAAGGCAAATCCACCAGCAAGAGCCGAGGTTCTTAGCCATTCTCTTCTATTAAGTGACATATTGAATTGGTTGAAGGTTGTAAGCTAAGATACTTATTTATAAGCTACTAACCAATAAGGCGATTTAAACTTTGCCAACCACCGCCATTAATAGCATCGTAATTGTTGAGGCTTAAAAATTTAGCTGCCTTTGATGACCTAACACCACTTTGACAAACTACAATGTAAGATGCTGTTTTGTCAAGCTCTGTATACCTATTATGCAAATCTTGAAGAGGAATATGAACTGCATTCCTAATATTTCCTTGATCAAACTCTCTTTGGGTTCGTACATCAAGAATAGTTGCTCCTTGAGCTATATATTTTTTTATTTTTTTATTCCTAAAACCAAATATTAAATCAAATAAACCCATGAATTTTGTTTTCTGCAAATTAGCGATTTTCTGTTGAGTCTTAAAGTAACAAAAGTTACCTTTTTTTGGTTATATTCAACCTGTTTAATTGTGATCAAGATTTTGTAAAAATGGATAAAGCATTTTTAACCAAACTTCATAAAAAAATACAACCTTATATTCATCGAACACCTGTTTTGAGTTCTCAGCAGCTAAATGCAATAGCTGGAGCTCAAGTATTTTTTAAGTGTGAGAACTTTCAAAAAATGGGTGCTTTCAAAATGCGAGGAGCTGCGAATGCAATTTTAAATCTTACCAACGATCAGAAGGCAAGAGGTGTTGTTACACATTCTTCGGGTAATTTTGCGCAGGCGTTGTCATTAGCAGCGAAGCAACAAGGGGTGAAGGCCTTTATAGTTATGCCAAAAAATGCACCCCAAGTGAAGAAAAATGCAGTAAAGGGATATGGAGGTGAGATAATTGAATCTGAAAGTACACCCAAGGCCAGGGAAGAAATGGCAGCAAGAGTACAACAAGAGAAAAAGGCCACCTTTATTCACCCTTCAAACGATGATGATGTTATACGTGGTCAGGGAACAGCAGCAATCGAATTGCTAGAAGACTATCCAGATCTCGACTATATTTTTGCACCTGTTGGAGGAGGAGGATTAATTGCAGGAACAATTCTAGCAGCAAAACACTTTGGAAATAATTGTAAAGTTATAGGTGGAGAACCCTTTGAAGTTGACGACGCTTATAGATCATTAATTACTGGTAAAATAGAGGGCAATAATAGTACGAATACAATTGCCGACGGTTTAAGAACCTACTTAGGCGATAGAAATTTTCCAATTATTAAAGACGGGATTCACTGCATCGAAAGGGTGACCGAACAAGAAATTGTTGATGCAATGAGGTTGGTTTGGGAACGCATGAAAATTATCATTGAGCCATCAAGCGCAGTTGCATTTGCGGCGCTGCTAAGAAGTAAAGATGTTATAAAAAATAAAAAGGTTGGTGTTGTAATTTCTGGCGGAAATGTAGATTTGTCTAATCTTCCGTTTTAGACGTACCTTTGTAATATGGAGCCATACGTATCATTAAAAATCGAAAATAAAGTTGGAATCATTGAGTTCTTTCATCCAAGCCATAATGCCTTACCTAGTAATTTACTTGAACAGTTAGAAGCAGCTTTCAATCAAGCAAGCGCGAATGATGAAATAAGAGTTATTATTTTTAAAAGTGGTGGCGACCGAACCTTTTGCGCAGGAGCTAATTTTAATGAGCTCTTACAAATTAGTTCAGAAGATGAAGGCACACTGTTTTTCTCGGGGTTTGCCAATGTTATTAATGCGATGCGCAAATGCATCAAACCAATTATTGGAAGAATTCATGGAAAAGCAGTTGGAGGTGGAGTAGGCCTTGCCGCAGCAACCGATTACTGTTTGGCATCTAAATATGCTGCCATTAAATTGAGTGAATTAAATATTGGAATAGGCCCTTTTGTAATAGAGCCAGCGGTGGTAAGAAAAGTTGGGTTAACAGGTTTTACAGAGCTAACTTTGAACCCCGATACATTTTTTGATTCCTCCTGGGCTCAAAAAAGAGGCTTATATCAAAATGTTTTTGATGAGACGAGCCAATTAGATGACGCAGTTAATGTGCTTGCCAAAAGGTTATGTACGTATAATTCCTCGGCTCTTCAAAATTTAAAATCTGTTTTATGGGCCAACACAAACCATTGGGATGAATTATTAATTGATCGTGCAAAATTAAGTGGTCAATTAATCTTAAGTCATGAAGCTAAAGCAGCCTTAAAAAAACATATTAGCTAACCAGTTCATTAATAATAATGGCAATTCCATTATCAATAAGACCTCCATTTTCTGGAATATTATGTTTAACGTCTTCGAGATGTGCTAAAATTTTGTTGCATAGTTCTACCTCATTACCCTTGTAAGCTAATTCATAAAGTTCTACACTTAACAGCCAGTCTTCTGGAAAATGTTCTACTATCTGTTCCAAGATTTTGGTTCTTGAGACCGAAAGATTATTACCTTCCCTAAAATCCCTCACTTGCTTGTAAAGTTCTTCGAGTTTTAAACGTCTTTCAGATTTATCTACATGAATGGTTTCTGTAGATGGTACATGCGTTATTAAGTTAAAGCTATTAAGATCTGCAGGACCAGCGTAAGCAGATACCACTTCTTTTCCAACGGCCATATCATAGGTTCCCCAGTCTGGTTTAAACAACACCTCTTTGCCATGAGTAACTGTACAGTTTTTGAAACTGATAAGAATAATTTTACCTTGTAAGTTTCTCTTACCTGTAATTATTTCGCCTTTAACTTTTATATTACCTTCAAAAACTAACTCAACGATTCCACCCTCATAAATATCGTATGCTTTAAGATCTCTAGGGCTCATATCTTCAATGGCGATGTTGATACTTTTTAGTTGACCAACAGGAGAGCCAAAACCATGACTATGATAGGACGTACCATGGTTAATAATTTCTTTATCTCTGTATGATAATGCAGTTGGGCCATTTGTTTGCAGATAAACAGGCTTATCTTTATGATTGATGACATTACTAAAACTACCAGAAATTTGAAGTCCTGTGCTCAACTCAACGGTACCTAGCGCACCAGATTCAATAAGTTTATTAATTCCAGACAACCCTCCCGTCCTTAATGCCATCGTATTCGCAAACTCCTCTAAAACAAAACTTAGATGGGCAAAATCTGGAGTAACGTAGAGCTGTGGTTGTGGTTTAGTAATATCAAAGTTTTGATACGTTGCATCAATAGTATACGGCAACTTTTTTACATTATCTGTCATACACCATTCACTCTCACCAATGGAAGAAAGCAATCCTGCCCCATAAATTTTAGGGTCTTCTAAATTTCCAATTAAACCATATTCTACGGTCCACCAATGAAGATTTCTAATTAATGCCATTTCACTCGGCTCACCCATATTTTCTTGAAGGAATGCAATATGTTTTTCGGCTTTTGTTATTTCTTCTTGATGGGTTCCAGGGGCTTCTTTAATTATTGACAAATGTCTCACAGCTTCGTAGAGCTCATAGTCTTTTGCTGATGATATAGCTTTACACCCTATTTCTCCAAATCTTCTTAAATATTCAGCATATTCGGGATTGGCGATAATAGGCGCATGGCCAGCACCCTCATGAATAATATCAGGAGCAGGGGGGTATTCAATATGCTCTAATTGTCGGATATCACTCGCAATTACCAAAACGTTGTATGCTTGAAATTCCATAAATGCACTCGGTGGAATAAAGCCATCAACAGCTACGGCGGCCCATCCAATTTTTTTTAAAATTCGGTTCATTCCGTACATGTTAGGAATATTGTCAATAGATATACCAGTATCTTCCAATCCATTAACATATGATGAATGTGCAACCTTACTTAAATAATCAACATTACGGCGCATTACATATCTCCAAACTGCTTGGTCAATAGCCGAATACATTTCGTAATGCTGGGGTTTAATAAATTGCTTAAGGTGTTCTGGAAGCCGATTTAATATCTCGTTAGATTCAATTCCTTGCGTGTTCATTTCAAGCTAAATTTTGGTACTTATAAAGGTACAAATTAATACACTTTATTGCTGCAAATGAATTGCCAACTTTTTTATAATTTAAGGCAAACAAAATTCTCTATGTATACAAGACGCATATTTCCAGTTCGAGGAGTGATTAGATGGACAAGAAGGCATTTGATTCTCTTTTTTATATTAGCAACCATACCAGTACTATTATTTGATATTGTTGGCTTGAAATGGCTTCATGTTCCTTGGTTACCCTTAGGGGTTTTAGGTACGGCAGTTGCATTTATTGTTAGTTTTAAGAACAATGCATCTTACGATAGGCTCTGGGAAGCCCGAAAAATTTGGGGAGGAATTGTGAACGCATCTAGATCCTGGACCATAATGGTTAAAGACTTCATAGTAAATGATCACGCCATAACAAAACGATCAGAGGCAGAACTTAAAACGGTACATAAAGAATTGGTGCATAGGCATGTAGCCTGGCTAACGGCATTACGATATCAACTGCGTAAAGATAAACCTTGGGAAATGCACTTAAAATCTTCAAAATCGAATAAAGAATTTAGAGCTACCCAATACCTGGTTTGTGAAGATGTAATTCCTATTGAAGAGGCAATATCACCTTACCTAACTAAGGAAGAGTCTAAAGAAATTTTTGCCAAAGGAAATCAAGCTTCACAGTTACTCGGGATTCAATCAAGAAGATTACAAGAACTTAAAAATGAAGGTTTAATTGAAGATTTTAGACATATGGAAATGACCAATATGTTGGTCGAGTTTTACACATTACAAGGTAAAAGTGAGCGCATAAAAAACTTCCCTTACCCACGTCAATTTGCCACGCTTAATTACATTTTTGTATGGTTGTTTATACTCATGTTGCCGTTTGGTATTATGGAGGGTTTTGAATCTATTGGAGATCATATTTTAGAAGACCTAATGGAACATGAGTCGAGGACATCGCTAGGACATCGAGTACAGGAATTTGTTGCCCAGCATTTCGTTTGGTTTTCAATACCATTTAGTGCATTGCTTTCATGGGTATTTCATACTATGGAAGCGATAGGTGAAAACACTGAAAATCCTTTTGAAGGAGGTCCAAACGATGTTCCGATTACTGATTTGTCGCGAGGAATAGAGATTGATATTAGACAATTAATTGATGATACCGATATTCCAGATCCATTTGTTTGGAAAAACGATATCGTGATGTAACTAAAATTTTAAATGAGGGCAGCAGTATTCCAAAACTTTAGAGGACCTATTTCTGTTCAAGAAATTGAGGACCCTATTCCAAAATTGGATGGAGTTGTGGTTAAAGTGACTGCTAGTGGATTATGTAGGAGCGATTGGCATGGTTGGATGGGTCATGATACCGATATTAATTTACCTCATGTACCTGGTCATGAGTTTGCGGGTACAATAGCAGCCATAGGGAGCAACGTTAAAGGATTTAAGATTGGAGATAGAGTTACGGTTCCATTTGTGAGTGGTTGTGGTAAATGTGTGTATTGTAGTGAAGGTAATCACCAAGTCTGCAATCATCAATCGCAACCAGGGTTTACACATTTTGGTTCCTTTGCAGAATATGTTGCCATAGATTATGCACAAACTAATCTGGTAAAGCTACCAGATGAAATTGACGATATCACAGCTGCATTATTAGGGTGTAGGTTTATTACTTCTTTTAGAGCGGTGGTTGAGCAAGGTAAGCTATTACAAGGGCAAAAGATTGCCATTCATGGCTCTGGTGGTGTTGGACTTTCAGCAATTATGATTGCTAAGGCATTGGGAGCAATAGTAGTTGCTGTAGATATTAATGACGAGGCACTACAATTGGCAAAAACAATTGGTGCCGATTTTCTTGTCAATGCAAAAACATCTGCTAATATCGCCAAACATATAGTAGACCTTACCCATGGAGGAGTGCATGTTTCACTAGATGCTCTAGGGAGTTATCAAACGTGTATGAATTCTATTAACAGTTTGAGAAAAAGAGGTAAGCATATTCAAGTAGGTTTAATGACAGAAGATCATGTACATCCAAATGTGCCAATGGATAAAGTTATTGCCAATGAACTTGAAATTATTGGTAGCCATGGAATGCAGGCTTATAAATATCCTCAAATGTTGCAAATGATTGTTGATGGAAAATTACAACCTAATTTGCTTATTGAAAAAACGATCACACTTGAGGAGTCAACGGTCATTCTGCCTACAATGAACGATTTTAAGCATCGTGGTGTCATGGTAATCAATTCATTTTAAACAAAAAAAGCCCTTCGTTTGAAGAGCTTTAAGAGCCGATAGAGGGACTCGAACCCACGACCTGCTGATTACAAATCAGCTGCTCTAGCCAGCTGAGCTATATCGGCATTGCGTTGGCAAATATAATTTTGATTACTTAAAAAGCAAACAGATTTAAAAGAGTTTTTCTTGAATCTTTTTCCAGCGATGTTTTCTTATAAATTTTCCTTGCTCTTTGCTTATCAAAAACTCTTTTTTAGAGAAAAAAGCTTTTACATATCCAGCGATATAATCAATAAATAATTTGAAACTACCTTTTTTATAGGCCAGTTTTAGTGCAGATAGAAATGCCAAACCAAAACCAAAACGAAGTTTATACAAAGCTTCGCCCTGTAGGTATTTAGATCCTTGAGCATAGTTTAATCCTGTAGGCTTTAAATGTTTAACATGCAATGATTCGTCTGTGATTATTTTCCAATTGTAGAATTGGGCAAGAAGCTCGTCTATCGTGTCCCATCCCATCGATTTTTTTAACTTTCCAATTTCAATAAAGCACTCTTTTTTATAGGCCTTTAAAGCACCCCTTATATGATCTTTATTGGTTAATCCTTCAATAATCCACGCGCCATTTTTTTCTATATAACAAAAGCCTGCTGCCATACCTACCATTTCGTTACTCTTAAAATGTTGAGATAATACCTCGAGATAATTTGAAGGAAAAATGAGGTCTGCATCAAACTTACAAATGATATCATAGGCATTGTCTAAGATTTTATAACCTTCATAAAATGCCTCAATAATTTTTGTGCCAGGTATATGATCATTCGACGAAACCTTGTTCACAATTTGAACATTCGAATTTGAGTTCACATAGGTCTCAACAATTTGTTGGGTTCGGTCAATAGAATTGTCGTTAACAACAACAATTTTTTTAGGAGCTACTGTTTGATTTATTAACGAATCAAGAGTTAATCCTATAGTGTCCTCTTCATTATGTGCTGGTATGACAATATAAAAGTCCATTTAGCTTCTTTCGGCATATACAATATAGTATCTAGGAGTAAATTTCCTTAGAAAAGGACGTATCCCAATTTTATTGGTTGGATTGGTCCATTTGGCCTTAGCTTTTATTTGCCACCCAGTTTTCTCTAGGAGCCAATCAAATTGCCAATCTTCAAACTCGTGATAATGTCTATCCCATTTATCGGTTTTGCTTTGATAGGCTGGAGCAAACCACAATCGCATTGGGACACTTGCAACTAATTTATTGGCTTTAATACTTTTCAATACGGTAAAGGGTGACAAAAGATGTTCAAAGATTTCAAAGGCGGTTACAACATCTGCAGAAGAGTTTTCTATTGTAGTGGTGTCAATATCCAGATCTTCACCTTTTGTATTTTCCACGGTATACCCATGTTCTGTCATAATTTTGGTGAATGGATTTTCTACACCAAGGTCAAGAATAGTTGAAGACTCAGGTATATGAGTTTTAAGAAAATCTAAGGTATGTCGATATCTCTTATGCGGAAAATGTTCCTTATACATTCAATTAGGGTCAAAGCAAGGTTAGTATTTGTAAACTATAGCGTTAATGTGCATTCCGGCACCAACACTTGCAAATATAATAACATCACCTTTGTTTATTGAATGATTATCGAGTTTATTATTTCTAATAAGATCAAACAATGTTGGAACCGTCGCTACAGAACTATTGCCCAACTTATGGATGCTCATAGGCATGATATCTTCTGGAGCTTGCGTTTTAAATAAACGATAGAAACGCTTAATAATGGCTTCATCCATTTTTTCATTTGCCTGGTGTATCAATACTTTTTTAACTTCAGATATATCTACACCACTGTTTTCCAAGCAGGTTTTCATTGCTCCTGGAACATTATTTAGTGCGAACTCGTATATTTTTCTACCGTGCATTTTTATATATCGCGTATCCCTGCACACCTCCTGATTATAAGAATTGCCAAAGAATAAATAATAAGCTTCATCATAGGTAAACGATGCTGTCTCATGTGCAAGTATTCCGCCCTCTTCATTAGAAGCCTCAACAATGGAAGCTCCAGCACCATCAGAATAGATCATAGAATCTCTGTCGTATTTGTCTACCACACGAGATAAGGTTTCAGACCCAATTACTAGGCATCTCTTTGCCATTCCGGCTTTAATAAAAGCCTGTGCTTGAATGACTCCTTCAACCCATCCTGGACAGCCAAATAAAATATCATAGGCCACACATTTAGGGTTTTTAATTCGCAAACTATGCTTAACTCTTGAAGCCAAGCACGGTAAAATATCACTTTGAATAGTATTAGCTTTTACATCACCAAAATTGTGAGCTACAATTATATAATCGATTGTTTCAGGATCAATATTGGCATCTGCAATTGCCCTTTCGGCGGCTATGGCTCCAATATCAGATGAGGTCAAATGATCTTGTGCATACCGACGTTCAACAATACCTGTAATAGCTTTAAATTTTTCGACAATAACCTCATTAGGATAGTCTATTGTAGAGCCATCAGTATTTAAAAATGTATGTTGATGAAAGTCTTCGTTTTTTTCTATTTCGTCAGGAATGTAAGATCCTGTACCAGTAATTCTAATATTCATAAAAAGAAATTGCCTTTAGTTATTTACGAAGTAACGAATATACTTGTAAAAATCTAAAGGCAAATTAATTAGGTTAATTTTTTACGATGTTCAAGCTTCAATAAAATCCTCTATTGGAGCACATGAACAAATTAGATTTCGGTCTCCATAAGCATCATCAACACGCCTTACGCTAGGCCAAAATTTATTGTCATTCAAATAATCTAATGGGAACGCTGCTTTTTCTCTACTGTATGGCAAACTCCAATTATCTGAAGTTAACATTGCTAAGGTGTGAGGAGCATTTTTAAGTAAATTATCTGGATTGTCTTTCGTGCAATTGTCGATTTCATTTTTAATGGCAATCATCGCATCACAAAACCGATCTAATTCTTCTTTGCTTTCACTTTCGGTAGGTTCAATCATAAGTGTTCCAGCAACAGGGAAAGACACCGTAGGTGCATGGAAACCGTAATCCATTAATCTTTTGGCTATGTCACCCACTTCCACACCATTTTCTTTAAAGGCTCTACAATCAACAATCATTTCATGGGCTGCTCTTCCTTGTTCACCAGAGTAAAGCGTATCGAAATGGCCTTCTAATCTTTGTTTTATATAGTTGGCATTCAAAATTGCTATTCTAGTAGATTCTGTAAGCCCCTCAGCTCCTAGCATGCATATGTATCCATACGAGATCAAACATGCCAAAGCAGATCCAAATGGTGCGGCGGAAATTGCGGTTATTGCCTGGTCACCTCCAACTTCATAAACTGGGTTTCCTGGTAAGAATGGTACCAATTGCTCAGCCACACAAATAGGGCCTACTCCAGGTCCACCACCACCGTGTGGAATCGCAAATGTTTTATGTAAGTTTAGGTGGCATACATCGGCGCCTATATTTCCTGGATTGGTTAATCCAACCTGCGCATTCATGTTGGCACCATCCATGTATACCTGTCCGCCATTGTCATGTATAATTTGAGTAATCTCCTTAATGGCAGATTCATAAACGCCATGTGTTGATGGATAGGTTACCATTAATGACGATAGATTGTCTTTATGTAATTCTGCTTTTTCGCGAAGGTCATCTACATCTATATTTCCTTCTACGGTTGATTTTGTAACCACCACCTTCATACCTGCCATCACTGCACTTGCAGGGTTAGTACCATGAGCAGATGAAGGAATCAAACAAATATTTCGGTGCCCTTCTCCTCTCGCTTCGTGATACGCTTTAATTACCATTAGTCCAGCAAATTCACCCTGTGCTCCTGAATTTGGTTGTAATGAAGTGCCTGCAAACCCAGTAATCTCTGTTAGTTGATCTTCTAATTTATGTAAAACGGTTAGATACCCTTGTACCTGATTTTTTGGTGCAAATGGATGAATATTCCCCCAATTAGACCAACTTAATGGCAACATCTCGGCAGCAGCATTTAATTTCATGGTACATGAGCCTAATGATATCATTGAATGATTTAATGCTAGATCTTTGCGCTCTAATGATTTAATATATCGCATTAAATCTGTTTCTGAATGGTACCTATTAAATACATCCTCCTGCATAAATGAAGAAGATCTTTGTACTACTTCAAGTATATTATTTGAGCTTTTAACGCTATCAATTTTGTTGGCAGCTTTACCCGTAACTTCCGCAAAGATTGAAATAATGGTATTTAGGTCGTTAACAGAAGTTGTTTCGTTAATAGAAATAGTGATACTATTGGGATCTGGATAATAAAAATTACATTCGTGGGCTTCAGCAACTTCTTTAACTTTTGCTGCATCTGCTTTTATTTGTAGGGTGTCAAAAAATGAGGTATTTAATTGAGATATACCCATTTGTGCTAAAGCGTTGGCCAATGCCGAGGCATTATTATGTACTTTGTTCGCAATATAGGTTAACCCCTCAGGGCCATGATACACACCATACATTCCAGCCATAACCGCTAAAAGAACTTGTGCTGTACAAATGTTTGAAGTTGCTCTATCTCTTTTAATATGCTGTTCTCTTGTCTGTAATGCCATGCGTAAAGCACGTCCACCATTAGCATCTTTTGTTACTCCAATTATTCGTCCTGGAATATTTCTCTTGTAGGCTTCTTTAGTAGCAAAATAGGCCGCATGTGGACCACCATAACCCATTGGAATTCCAAATCTCTGCGTTGTTCCAACAACCACATCTGCACCAAAACTTCCTGGTGCTTCTAACATCACCAAGCTCAATATATCTGCAGCAACTGCTACCTTAATTTGAGCATCATTGGCACTGGCAATAAAGCTTTTAATATCATGAATTTGTCCAGATTTACCAGGGTATTGAACAATCGCTCCAAAAAATTCTGTAGTTAAATCAAATGATTTATGATCTCCAATTACAAGCTCAATTCCTAAAGGAATAGCTCTGGTCTTTAATACAGACAATGTTTGTGGAAGAACCTCGTCTGAAACAAAGAATTTAACCACATTTTCTTTTTTTTGTGCTCGCTCTCTAACAGCAAACAGCAAGGCCATTGCTTCTGCTGCAGCAGTTCCTTCATCTAACAGCGATGCGTTGGCTAACTCCATACCCGTTAGATCCATTACCATTGTCTGGAAATTTAACAAGGCTTCAAGTCGTCCCTGAGCAATTTCGGCTTGATAGGGTGTATATGCCGTATACCAACCTGGATTCTCTAATATGTTTCTTTGTATAACTGCTGGAAGATTTGAAGGATGATATCCAAGTCCAATGTAAGACTTAAAAACCTTATTCTTAGAAGCAAGTTCATGAATATGTTCCAGGTACTCTTGTTCACTCATTGCTGCATCAAGTTTGAGCGGACTGTTTAAGCGAATATTCTCTGGAATTGTTTCAAATATTAATTGGTCAATTGACTCTGCCTCAATGGTTTTTAGCATTTTCACATGATCCGATTTTCTTGGACCAATATGTCGTAACGCAAAAGCATCTGTATTCATAGAAATAAGGTTGTAATTTAATCAGCAAAATTACATAATTATTCAGGTTTAATATGCACTTTAATTGAAAGTTTTTCACTAAATAATTGCCTTATTAACAGTTTACCTAACTTTGTTTTATGAAATTCTTAAAAAGGGTATTTGATTTTTATATAAATAGCAGTATTCATGTCGCTTTGGCGGTTTGTTGTTTAACTTGGATTACCCTGCTAGAATTTGATCAAAAAATAAATTTTAATGTCCTTTTATTCATTTTTTTCGCTACTGTAACCGGCTATAATTTTGTGAAGTATTTTGGTCTCGCCAAGTTCCATCATAGAAGTTTGGCAACGTGGCTAAAATATATTCAAGTTTTTAGTTTTTTTTGTTTTATTGGGTTAGCATATTTTACATTTAAACTTAACATCAATACGCTTTATGTCCTGGGTGGACTTGGCATTATTACATTGTTATATGCAATTCCATTTTTACCTAAAAAATATTTTCTGGATCAGGGAAAAAATTTAAGAGCAATTGGTGGGTTGAAAATTTATGTTATTGCATTTGTTTGGGCTATAACAACGGTTATAATTCCGTTAATTGAGCTTGTTTTTCCAATTACAAATGATGTCTTAATCACGACCATTCAACGTTTTATTTACGTGCTGGTTGTAATGCTTCCATTTGAAATACGAGACATGCGTTATGACAGTTTGAAGCTGGCAACAATTCCACAACGAATAGGGATACGCAATACAAAGACTATTGGAGCTATATTGGCCGTTCAAATGTTGGTGCTAGAACTGTTTAAAGACGAGTTGATTGTTCAACAATTTGTGGTATTGTTTGTTATTGTAATACTAACAATAATTGTCCTTTTTCAAAGTAATGTGAACCAGAAAGCATATTTCAGTTCATTTTGGGTTGAAGGAATTCCCATTCTCTGGCTTGTTCTAAGCCTTTTTTAATTAGTGATGTTGCTCTAGTTCTTTGGCAAAGGAGGCTTTCATGGTTTCCCTTTCAACTGGCGTTAAGCATTCTACTTCTTGTTTTTTTGTAAGTTTTGTGAGCTTAACATTATTCTTAGAGTATTCACGACAAGCTCTGCAGTAAATAAGATGAATATTAAGTTTAACCTTTTCCCAAAAGGTAGCCTCTTTATATTGATTCTTATCACAGTTATGACCTGCTTCCTCACAAGCAATAAATATGCTGTTCTTTTTACTCATGGCACAAATTTAAAACCAATTTTCTTTTAAACAAGAAGCTAACGCAGTTCTTGCTCTATGAATAATAACCCACAGATTAGACGGTGTTATATCTAATTCATTACAAATTGCCTCTGTTTCATAACCCAATAAGGTCTTCATTTTAAAAACTTCTGCCTGTTTTTCGGGCAGTTTAGCCAAACACGCATGAATTGCAACACCAAGTTCTTTATTTTCTATGGTGTCTTCGGCGGTTTTATCAAAGGGGTCGGCTACACGTTGTTCTAACCAACTACCTTCTTCTTCCTTATCGTATGAAAAATTCATCTTTACTTCGGCTTGTCCTTTTTTAGAATTAATACGTCTGTAATGATCAATTATTTTCCTTTTTAAAATTGAAACCAACCAGGTGCGTTCACTTGCCTCTCCCTTAAAATTCTTCATTGATTTAAGTCCAGCGAAGAAAGTGTCTTGAACAAGATCCTGTGCGGTTTCCCTGTCCTTAACTCTGGTGATGGTATAGTTAAATAGATAGTCTGAATAACTATCGATCCACTTATTCGGATTTATTTTATGACCTGACATTGATGGTTAAAATCTTGCTCACTCAAAAATAGTATAAATTGATAATTGTGCAAGATTTTCCACTAGATTAAAACTATATCGTATAAAGAGAGTTTATCACTTGACCAATCCTGCCCTTTTCAAGAGCGCTTCTGGTTTTGGTTCTTGACCTCGAAATTGCATATATAATACCATTGGATCTTCTGTGCCTCCTTTACTTAGTATGTTTTCACTAAACTTCTTAGCAATATTCTTGTTAAAAATGCCTTCTTCCTTAAAGTATTCAAACGCATCGGCATCTAATACCTCGGCCCATTTATAACTGTAATATCCTGAGGAGTAGCCTCCTTGAAAAATATGTGCGAACGATGTACTCATGCAATTTTCTTCAACATTAGGAAAAAGTTGTGTATCACCAAATGCCTTGATCTCATGTGATTTTACTGAATTTATTTTTTCTGGTGATTCATTTGCATGCCAACTCATATCTAAAAAGCCAAAGCTCAACTGCCTTAAAGTCTGTAGTCCTTCTTGAAAGGTTGCTGACGCTTTAATTTTCTCAATGAGTTCCATTGGTATTATCTCGCCGGTTTCATAATGTTTGGCAAATAGTTCTAAAGCTTCTTTTTCGTAACACCAATTTTCAAGTACTTGACTAGGTAATTCAACAAAATCCCAATAAACACTTGTACCAGAGAGGCCAGGGTAAGTTGTATTTGCTAACATGCCATGCAACGCATGTCCAAACTCATGAAATAAGGTGGTTACTTCATTAAATGTAAGCAGCGAAGGTTTACTCTTTGTTGGCTTGGTAAAGTTGCAAACTATGGATACATGTGGTCTTTCATTAATGGCATTTTGGATATACTGTGGCTTAAATGAGGTCATCCATGCACCGTTACGTTTCCCTGGTCTTGGGAAGAAGTCGGCATAGAAAATAGCAATAAAATCGTCTTTGCTATTGGTTACTTTGTAGGTTAACACATCTTTATGATAGGTGTCTATGTTATTTATTTCTTCAAACTGAAGATCAAACAACTTATTTGCTATTGTAAATACTCCATCTATTACATTTTCAAGTTTAAAATAAGGTTTGAGCTTTTCATCATCTAAGTCAAATAGCTTTTGTTTTAGTTTTTCACCATAATATGCTGCGTCCCACTTTTGTAATTGATCAATTTCATCAAGCTCTTTTGCAAATTTTTCTAGGTTTTTAAATTCTCGTTTGGCAGCGGGTTTTGCTTTTTCTAATAATTCTTGCAAAAATTGATTCACCTTTGCTGGGCTTTTTGCCATGCGTTCTTCAAGAACAAAATGTGCATGGGTTTGGTAACCTAGAATTTGTGCTCGTTGATGTCTTAAATTAACAATCTTCAACACTATATTTTGATTGTCTAAATCGTCATTTTTAAAGGCTTTACTGCCAAATGCTAGCGACAATTTTTTACGTAAATCTCTATTGTCGGCATAGGTCATAAATGGGATATAACTTGGATAATCTAAAGTAAACAGCCAACCGTCTTTGCCTTTAGCTTCTGCTAATTGCTTTGCCGCTTCTACAACTCCTTCAGGCAGTCCAGATAATAGTTCTTCCTTAATTAAGTGCAGTTCAAAATTGTTGGTCTCAGCTAAAACGTTTTCACCAAACTTTAGTTTTAGGGTACTTAATTCTTTATCAATTTCTCGAAGTTTCTCTTTTTTGTCTTGTGATAAGTTCGCACCATTGCGAGAAAAACTCTTATACCGTTTGTCTAGTAGTGTTTGTTGTTCTTGTGTAAGTTCTATACTATTTTTATTATCATACACTTCTTGAACGCGCTTAAACAGCCCAGCATTTAAAGTGATGTCATTTTTAAACTCTGATAGCAATGGTGAAACTTCTTGAGCAATCTTTTGAATTTCTTCATTAGTCTCTGCCGCATTAAGATTAAAAAATATACTTGAAATTCTTCCTAATTCTTGACCAGAAAAATCTAGTGCCTCAATTGTATTTTGAAACGTTGGATGTTCTTGATTAGATACAATTTGGTCAATTTCTTTCTTTGCGTTTGCAATAGCTGTTTGAAAAGCTGGAAGGAAATCTTTATTTGTAATTGCAGAAAATGGTGCGGTGTTGTAAGGTGTTGTAAAAGGATGGTTTAAGACATTCATTGGGTTTGTAAGTATATTATTAAAATTAGTAAGAAAACTAATATTACAACTTGAAAAATAAGTAATATTTTTCTTTCTAACATCTTGATTTAACGTTTATTAACAGGTAAAAAATTAGGTTGGATTCAAAATTTTATTACTTTCGCACAAGTTTTTTCAGAGAGCAAATTAATGCTCTTCGGAATAATGATTAATAGCAATTGTAAAACCTCGATCTCTCTCGAGGTTTTATTGTTTTATTTCCTTTGCTGCATTAATCACTTTAGATTTTAAACCTTCTTTGTAAGCCATGACCTTATCTAAGACACATTTGTCAGAACTTCCAATAATTTGAGCTGCTAAAATTCCAGCATTTTTTGCACCATCAAGAGCAACTGTTGCTACAGGGACACCTCCTGGCATTTGCAAAATAGATAGAACTGAATCCCATCCATCAATTGAATTTCTAGATTTTACGGGAACTCCAATCACGGGTAGTGGTGATAAAGATGCAATCATTCCTGGTAAATGTGCAGCACCTCC
>CAZAPO010000126.1:0-2777 GCA_964487005.1 uncultured Flavobacteriaceae bacterium | reverse complement strand
GAAAAGAATAGTTGATTTCCGTCTGGAGAAAAGAACGGCTCAATATCTTGATGAGTTCCTGAAAAAGATAAGATTGTTTGATTACTCCAAACAGCATTCTCTTTTATTAGACTAACGAGCATTCGGCGGCTCTCATTTTGGTTACCTAAGGTGTAAATAAGTTCATTTCTATCTGGTGAAAGTGCAAAATCACGCTGGGTTAGCTGTGTTGCTATAACCCCTGGGAATACCAATTCTAGTGAATCTGGAGTTGTTTCAAAATTGAGTGTTGGGGCAATTTCTTTATCGTTGCAACTATTAAAAAGAAGTGCGATTAAAGCAAAGCATAATATCAAAAATCTATTCATGGGTTATCCTACCTTTCCATCGTTATCAATATCTTGAACGATGTGTGTTTCTAATGCAACCAACGTTTTTTTAAGTAAAGACCTCGTTTGACTCAATTCGTTTTCTAGATGTGATACGCGATCTTCTAAACTATTAGCTTGCTTCTGTTGTTTTTCTAGTTCGTCTTGTTGTAATAAATCCCAAAATATGCCCATTGTTTTCCTTTTTTTACGTGGTACAAATATTTTTAAAAGTAATGATTATTTACTTGTCAATTCTATGCACCCATTTATTACTAGTTCACCATAATTGTTTGTTGTATTTTTGTGAAATGAGTAAGGCATTAAGTAAACAAGAATTACACAATCTGGCAATGAATCTGGTAGGTAAGGATTTGGAGAAACGTGGATTTGAGTTCGTAGCTGTAAACAGTAAATTAAAAAAGCACCCTCAGTTTGTTTGTATTGATAAGAACAAACAGTATTTCTTTGTAATTGTTAGGGTAGTGTTACTTCCAGAAAATCCTAATAACTATGATGTGGTATGGATGGAAACCTTTAAGCAGCATGCGCGAGAAAAAGATGCCATAGTACTTTACGCTGGAGTTGGACTGGGAAATCCTGATGGAGAAAAACTGCCAATTTATTTAAATCAAGATTATCTTTGTGAATACAATGGTATTCAAATAATTGATACTAATTTTAATTAAGATGAAAAGAGTTTTTGTATATCTGTCATTCGTACTAATTATATCTTCGTGTAAAGAAGAAATTCAAAATAAGCGTATTGTAGGCAATGTGTTTGGTACTACGTATTCTGTTCAATATGCTGGGTATGAATCAGAAGTAGATTTTCAGGAGCAATTCGATAAACTGTTTTATATCATAAATAAATCAATGTCTACCTATCAAGCTAATTCAATTATTTCAAAGATTAATCGTAATGAAGAAACTACCATAGATTCACACTTTAGAAAGGTATTTGAGGCATCGAAAGAAATTTATAAACTCACCAATGGTTCATTTGATCCAACCATAGGAGTTATGGTAAATGCTTGGGATTTTGGCCCAGATGCAGCTACCATAGAACTTGATCAAGTAAAAGTAGATAGCTTGATGCAATTGGTTGGTCTTGATAAAGTTACTCGAGAAGATAATGTAATTAATAAGGAACTATCTGGAATACAACTTGATTTTAATGCTATTGCAAAGGGTTATGCTGTTGATGTAATTGCAGAATTTCTGGAAACCCAAGCCATTGAAAATTATTTAGTGGAGATTGGTGGCGAGGTACGTACCAAAGGGATCAATATGTCGAGTGAGCAACCGTGGAGAATTGGCGTAGAAAACCCAAATTTTGATGGTTCTCAAACAATTATGAAAGCTATTACCATGGGTGATGAAGCGATGGCTACTTCTGGGACTTATAGAAAGTTTAAAGTGGATGAATCCGGGAACAGATATGCTCATATTATAGATGCTAAAACGGGGTATCCAAGTAAGACAAGTTTATTAAGTATCTCGGTAATTGCTAAAGATTGCATGACTGCCGATGCTTATGCTACTGCATTTAAGACTATGGGAGTAGAAGGAGTCACAAGTTTTTTGAAAGACCATCCCGAATTGAAGGTGTTTCTAATTTTTGAGAATGACAAGAATGAATTAGAAACGATGTCATTAAATAATTTTCCTCAGAATTAGATCAATGCAAATCGTCCTTTAGCTTAGCGTAGCAAACATATTTGAAGAATGAGATTACTTACTAACAACTGGAATAATTTCACCTTTTGCTAAACGAAATTTATTAATCTCATCATTTGTTAGTTGAGCGGTATAGTCAACTTCTTCTACCTTAAACCCAATACGTCTTAATTTCTCAAAATAATCGCGACCATAAATACGAACATGATCGTATTGCCCAAAAATTCTAGCACGTTCAGTTCTGTCGGTTATGGAGTCATCTTCAAATGTAGTTTCCCGATTAAGATCTTGCGGAATTTGAAAAATTCCTAAGCCCTTTGGTTTAAGAATTCGATAGAGTTCTTGCATAGCCTTGGTATCATCAGGTATATGTTCAAGTACATGATTGCATAATATTACATCAAACTCGTTCGATTGGAACGGTAGGTTACAAATGTCTGCTTTTACATCAGCTAATGGTGACTCCAGATCTGTTGTTGTGTAGTCTAAGTTTGATAGTTTTCTAAAGCGTTTATAAAAGGCTTGTTCAGGGGCAAAATGAAGTACTTTTTTAGGGGCAGTAAAAAAATTGGTTTCATTTTTCAAATAAAGCCAAAGTAACCTATGGCGCTCTAAAGACAACGTTGATGGGGATAACACATTTGGTCGCTGTACTCCATAACCGTAGGGTAAAAACTTTCTGAAGCTCTTACCATCAATAGGATCAGTGTAAGTGCGACCTTTTAAATACAAAACTAGAAATGGACGTAC
>CAZAPO010000125.1:0-15073 GCA_964487005.1 uncultured Flavobacteriaceae bacterium | reverse complement strand
TAGTACCTATAGTATTAACGGCAAGCTTCTGTTTAGGGATTTATCATAATCTATCAGTATGGTATAAAATTACCGATCGAACCAAGTTTGGAGCCTACATTTCTGTAGTAGGTGCGGTGATCACATTGGTATTAAATATTTGGTTAATACCAATAATTGGATATAAGGGTTCTGCAATCGCTACATTAGCTGCCTATGGAAGCATGGTGGTATTATCGTATTATTATGGCCGGAAGTATTATCCAATTCCGTATAACCTCAAAAAAATAGGCATATACTTGGGCTTATCAGTAACGTTTTCGGTTATCTATTTCTATCAATTTAGAGAAAATTACCTAATAGGAATACCAATGTTATTGATTTTTATGGGTACCATATACGTATTAGAACAAAAAGAATTAAAGCAACTTTTTAAAAGATAATCTATTAATGAAGATCAAAGTAATAAATAGGTCAAATCACACTTTACCACATTATGAGACAATTGCTTCGGCAGGAATGGACTTAAGGGCAAATATTCCACATTCAATTTCCTTAAAACCTCTTGAGCGAACTATAGTTAAAACAGGACTATTTATAGAACTACCAATAGGTTACGAGGCACAGGTTAGACCACGAAGTGGACTTGCAGCCAAAAAAGGAATTACCGTATTAAATGCACCAGGTACAATTGATGCAGATTATAGGGGAGAAATTGGTGTGATTCTTGCTAATATTTCTAATGAAGATTTTATTGTAGAAGATGGTGAACGGATAGCACAATTAGTAATTGCCAAACACGAACGCGCCGAATGGATTGAGGTAGAATCGCTCTCAGATACTTCTAGAGGCGAAGGAGGGTTTGGTAGCACCGGAACTAAGTAATTTTGTTAAAAGCTACTTAAACACACTTGAAAAGCTTGCAAAATGAGTAATTTTGAATGATAACATGAAGAAGAAAACCCAAATACTACTTCTAATATTGGGAATTTTATTGATTCCAGTATCTTCTTTTGCTCAAGTTGATTTCAATAAAACACCAGATGACGATCTTGGTAACGTTGAAGATAAGTTTCAAGAAAACTTTTATGAAGCTTTAAAGCAGAAAGGGATTGAGAACTACAACCGATCCATTAAAGCACTTCTAACGTGTTTAGAGCTGGACGATTCAAAAGCAATTGTTTATTTTGAATTAGGTAAGAATTATGTAAAGCTTAAAAATTTCGGAGCCGCAGAAGATGTATTAAAAAAAGCGATTGCTAAAGAACCAGAAAACGAGTGGTTTTTAGACGAACTCTATGGTGTTTATTATGAACTTAATGATTATGATAAGGCATTAAAAACAGTAAAGCAGTTGGTTAAGTTTCATCCAGATTATAAAGAAGATTTGGCGGCACTGTATATTAGAAATAAGAAGTACAAACCTGCATTAAAGATTTTAGATGAATTAGATAAAGATTTTGGAGTCTCAGAGGCACGAGATGCCATGAGGAATAAAATATATAATGCAACAGGTAATGATAAAGACAGAATTGAAAACCTTGAAGGACGTCTAGCTGTCAATCCAAACAATGAGGCCAATTACCTTAATTTAATTTATCGTTACAGTGAACAGGGCAATACCAAAAAGGCATTTGAAACGGCCCAAGAATTATTAAGCAATATTCCCGATTCTCATTTAGTACATTTAGCGCTGTACAAGTTCTATCTAGATGATAATAAGCACCAAGATGCCATTAATTCAATGAAAATAGTACTTACAAGCCCTAAAATAAAAGCAGATGCAAAGGCTAAGGTGTTAAATGACTTTGTTTTATTTGTGAGAGATAATCAACAATTTGAAACAGATTTGGTAGAGGTAACATCTTTAGTTTCAGATGACGGAGGAAAGTCTAATAAAGAACTAGGCTTGTTTTATTTGCAAAAAGGAGACAAGGTAATGGCCTTAAAACATCTTGAAATGGCATTGCAAAACAATATAGAAGACTTTGATGTAATAAAGAATACAGTATTGCTTTATATAGATAGTAAACAATACCAAAAGGTGGTTGATGTAACCAATCAAGGTCTGGATATTTTTCCTGCTCAACCCATACTTTATTTAGCGAATGGTGTAGCATTTAACCATTTAAATCGTCCTAAAGATGCAATAGCAACACTCGAGGAAGGAGTTGATTACGTAATTGATAATAACCAAATGCAGATTGATTTCTATAAGCAATTAACCACTGCATATAGAATGATTAATAATAATAGTAAAGCATCAGCGTTTGCTAAAAAGGCGGAAGAATTAGCCAAACAGCAATGAAAAAGGTAATTAAAATAGCATTATTAGCAGTTCTTTTCATTTTTTTGGGATGTAAATCGGCCAAAAGAGTGGCTTCATCAAATGGTGGGTTAGACAAAAAAATGTCATCAAAAGAATTAATTAAAGAACACACCAAAAGCGCAGCTGATTTTAAAACATTGCAATCGCGAGTTAAGGTGGAGTACATTCAAGGTGAAATGGAGCAAACCCATAGTATTAATCTTAGAATGGAAAAAGATAAAACAATTTGGCTGAGTGCTACCTTAGGCATTGTTAGGGCAAAAATTACTCCTGAAAAAGTGAGCTTTTATAACAAATTAGATAATACATTTTTTGATGGCGACTTTTCATTGATTAGTAACCTCCTAGGGACTGAAGTCAATTATGATAAGGTGCAAAACCTTTTATTAGGAGAAGCTTTATTTGAATTAGAATCGGGAAATTATAAATCAGATATTCACGAACAATCATATGTGTTGCAACCAAAAAGACAAAGCGCATTAATGGAGATCTTTATGTTGCTTAATCCTTCGCATTTTAAAATGGATTCTCAACAGATTGCCCAAGAAATAAGTAATAGATTTTTGCAGGTAGATTATAAGGGATATCAAGAAGTGGACAAACAAATACTTCCAGAAAAAGTAAGTGTTGTAGCCTTAGAAGCTGGTTATGAAACCATTATTAATATGGAGTTTAAATCGGTGTCTTTAGACGAAGATTTGAGATTCCCGTTCAGAATTCCTTCGGGATTTGAAGAAATTGTAATTAAATGATAAAATCCCCCCAGCCAACATATAGCCTATACATTTTAATATTTTTCTTATTTAGTCTTTCTCTTAATGCTCAAAATTCAAGACGGCAACAGCTGGAACAAAAAAGACAGGAATTAATAAAGCAAATTAATCAATATTCGAGATTAGTTTCACAAGGAAAAAGTGAACAACGAACAATATTATCAAGTCTTGATAACATCAACTACAAGATCTCGGTAAGACAAAATCTCATTAGTATTACAAATCAGCAGGCAAATTTGTTGACCCGGGAAATTAATAATAACCAAAAGCAAATCACTAATCTTAGAAATAGATTACAAGTATTAAAAGAGGAATATGCGGCTATGATTGTTAAATCGTACAAGAGCAGATCAGAAGAAAGTAAAGTGATGTTTTTGTTATCGTCTAATAATTTTCAGCAAGCTTATAAACGTCTAGAATATATTAAGCAATACGCTAATTATCAGAAAAAACAAAGTGAAGAAATAAAACTGCAGACTCAAAAATTACAAGTATTAAATAAGGATCTGGTCCAGCAGAAACAAGACAAACAACAACTAATTGATGAGAATCGCGCTGCAAAGAAAGAACTTGATAAGGAGGTAAGGCAACACCAAACCTTGATGGCTTCAATTAATAAAGATTTAAGCAAGTATCAATCAGAAATTAAAACACGACAGCGCGAAGCAGATAAGATAGATAAAGAAATTGAAAAGATAATTCGAGATGCTATTGCGGCATCTAATCGACAAGCAGGTAGATCAAGTTCATCTGGAACATTTGCCTTGACTCCCGAAGAACGAAATTTAGCCTCTAATTTTGCTGCAAATAAAGGAAAACTACCATGGCCAGTAAAAGAAGGATTGAAGAAAACATCTTTCGGGACCTCTCGATCTCCATTAGACAGAAATATTAAAATAAGGCGAAACGGTATTGATATCGCTACGAACAAAGACGAAAAAGTTAGAGCTGTTTTTGAAGGTTCTGTATTAGCCGTAATGTTGCGTAAGAATGGCAACAATATTGTAATGGTTAGACACGGTAGTTATATTACCATCTACAAGAATCTAAGCAAGATTTTTGTGAAAAAGGGAGATAAGATTCAAACCAGGCAAGAAATAGGTGAGGTTAGAACCAATAACTCCTCAGGAGAGGCTATTTTAAGCTTTGTAATTTCTAAAGATGGAGAATACTTAAATCCATCTTATTGGATAAAGCAGTAACCTAGACTTTAACAAAAACGTAGCCTCTTTTGGTCTTTCTGTAGTGTTTTCCATTCCAGAAATAGTAACGTTTTCCTTTTACTACTACAATTTTGTGATGCTTTGGTGCTACTTTTACCACAGTCGTCGCCTGAGGCCTTACCACAACTCTTGATGCACAAGAAGTAAATGTAAGCGTAAATACAAATCCTAAAATCAATAATAAAGTTCTCATAGTTTGGGTTTTAACTATAAGACCACCAAAAAACAGAAAGGTTTAATTAGGTATCAAGGAATAAGGCCTTTAACTCTGTTGCCTCACCAGGTTGCATTTTTCCCGCAAGCACTAAACTCAATTGTTTACGACGTAGGGCACCATCAAATCTTACTTGCTCTTCTTCGGTTTCAGGGACAAGTGCTGGAATTTTTACTGGTCGACCGGTTTCATCAACAGCAACAAAAGTGTAAATGGCTTCATTAGCTTTGGTTCGCTCTCCAGATTCGCGATCGTCAATCCAAACATCTAAATAAACTTCCATCGAAGATTTAAAGGCTCTTGAAACCTTAGCTTCAACGGTAACAACACTACCTAAAGGGACAGCATGTTTAAAGGCAACATGATTAACAGAAGCAGTAACTACAATGCGTCTAGAATGTCTTCTGGCAGCAATACTAGCAGCACGATCCATTCTTGCTAGCAATTCACCTCCAAAAAGATTGTTCAATGGGTTCGTCTCACTTGGTAAAACCAAATCGGTCATAATGGTTTTAGAGTCCTTCGGGTTTTTAGCCGCCATAACAATTTATTTTATAGCGCAAAGGTAAGCCCCTTTTAAAAATTAGGGAAGTAAATCTTAATTTAGTTTTTGTGCCAGTAACCAAGCGTCTTTATTGTGCGAACGTCTAATCTTGTAGAGTTCTCGCTGCGCTTCTGCACGTGATTCATAACTAGCATAAACAACCTGATGTAAACCATATCTGTTTTTGCCAATCTTACGAGCATTATAACCTAGATCGTGAAGCATTTTTAATTGTTTGTCACAATTTTCTTCAACTCTAAATGCACCAGCAACAATATGGAAGTTACCACTCTGCTTATCAAGATTTAAAGTAATAGCAGGTAAGGGGTTGTCAATAATAAATGTAGCCTCCTGAATTCTGTTTTCCATTTGTTGAGTGGCTTCTTCTTGAGCCATCTCGTTATGCGTCTTGATTTGGTTTAAGTAGTAGCTTGACGCTCCAAACCCGCCTAAGGTCAGCGCTAGAACAGCTATAGAAGCATACCTTAGAAACGCATAATTTTTACGCTTTTCAGGGGTAACTGTAAGAGGCACTACTTTTTCAATTTCCTCGACCTGTTCTTTATAAACTTCTCTTGACACTAATGGAGAAACAAATTGCGATAAACCAAACGAATCTGTCAAATAATTGAGATGATAAGAAGGTTCAAAAACAATCTTGCCCTCGTGGTTTAAAACAATATCACCAATATTTTTAAAACTAAGGGTTTCACCTTGAGCCAAATAAGATTTTAGAGTCTTTGTTTTTTTGGCGATCTTTTTAACCGCAACTTCGTATGGTTTTTTTTCAACATCGGCGATGTATTTTGCCAATAACCCATCGTTATTTTTCAATTGTTCGTTGAACGAAATAACTTTTTTAGGAGGGTAAAAGGTATGATTGGTTTCATCAATTTTTGCTGAAACGGGCTGTGTTAAAAATGCTCCAAATTCAGGAATTACAACACACTCATAACGATATAAAAGATCACTTATATAAGTCTCTAACTGCATAAAAACAAAGTTAAAAATTTTTCAACCTGTAAAAAAGTTGTGGTAACTATTTATTAACAATTCAAAATTTAGTTACTTGTGTATTGAAACCCAACTACATACGATAAGTAAAAATGAATTTAATATATGTTTTGGCACTGCAAAATGCACCCAGAATAGGTGATATTACTGCAAAAAAACTCATACGTCACTGCGGTTCTGCTGAGGCTGTTTTTAAAGAAAAGAAATCGGCACTATTAAAAATTGATGGTGTAGGCAGTTATACCTTAGAAAAATTATATGATGCAAGTCTAATTAATATCGCAGAGAATGAAATACAATTTATTAAGAAACACAACATAGTATGCCATTACTTTCTTGAAAAGTCTTATCCCGAAAAGCTCAAACATTGCATTGATGGCCCGCTGTTGTTGTTTCAAAAAGGGAATATCGATTTAAAGAATAGACGCATTATAAGTGTGGTGGGAACAAGAAATATTACAACACATGGAGTAGCGTTTTGTGAGAAACTTATAAATAAGCTTGCACCCTATAACCCAATAATTGTTTCGGGATTTGCTTATGGTACAGATATAACCGCACATAAAGTGGCCATGAAAAGCAATTTACAAACAATTGGGTGTTTGGCTCATGGCTTTGATCAGGTGTATCCTAAAGTTCATAAAAAGTACTGTTCAGACATTGAAAAAAATGGTGGGTTTTTTACAGATTTTTGGAGCAAAGCACCTTTTGATAGAAAGAATTTTTTAAAACGCAATAGAATTATTGCAGGATTGAGTGAGGCCACAATTGTGATTGAATCTGCGGCTAAGGGCGGTAGTTTAGTAACAGCAGATATAGCCAACTCCTATAATCGTGAGGTTTTTGCAGTTCCAGGACGCTCAACAGATTCGCAAAGTATTGGTTGTAATAACCTAATAAAATTTCAAAAAGCACATTTATTGTCGGTACCAGAAGATGTTGCGTATATATTAAATTGGCAATTGGAGTCAACGCATCATCCTGTTCAAAAAAAGTTATTTATAGAACTGAAAGACGATGAAAATATAGTCTATAATTTTTTAAATGAGCATGGTAAAGAAACGTTAGATATAATTGCATTAAAATGCAATTATCCAACCTTTAAGACAGTTTCTATATTACTTAATTTAGAACTTAAAGGAGTTGTACGACCGCTTCCTGGGAAACTATTTGAAGTTGTTTAGTAACCTGTTTTCTGTCGAACTCTTTTGAGAACATCATTAGCAACTATTTTCGCCTTTGTAGCACCAATTTGTAAGGCTTTGTCTACTTCTTCTAGATGCTCCATAAAATAGTTATAACGCTCTCTAACAGTAGCGTATTTGGTAATGAGCAATTCAAATAATGCCTGTTTCGCATGTCCGTAACCATAGCCGCCTTTTTCGTAATTGGCCTTCATTTCTTCAATTTGTGATTCACTAGCTACAAGTTTGTACAAGGCAAAACAGTTACAAGTACTCCAATCTTTAGGGTCTTCCAAAGGAGTGCTATCAGTTTGAATTTTCATGATTTGCTTTCGCAATTGTTTATCAGGAAGGAATAGATTAATGGTATTGTTTTGACTTTTACTCATTTTACCACCGTCGGTCCCTGGAACATACATGGTAGTTTCTTGAAGTTTTATTTCAGGAATTACAAAAACTTCACCCATTTTTGCATGAAACCTAGAAGCAACATCACGCGTAAATTCTAAATGTTGTTGTTGATCTTTACCAACAGGGACAATTTCGGCATCGTACAACAAAATGTCTGCGGCCATTAGCATTGGGTATGTAAATAACCCTGCATTTACATCTTCAAGCCTATCTGCTTTATCTTTAAAACTATGTGCTAACTCTAGACGTGAAAACGGAAAAAAACAATTCAAATACCACATGAGCTCAGTTACCTGTGGAACATCGCTTTGTCTATAAAATACCGCCTTTTCTACATCCAGTCCACAAGCGAGCCATGTCGCTGCTGTAGAATAGGTGTTTTGACGTAAAGTATCGGCGTCTTTTATTTGTGTTAAAGAATGCATGTCTGCAATAAAAAGGTATGAATCATTGTTGGAATCATTACTCATTTCAATCGCTGGGAAAATCGCACCTAAGAGATTTCCTAAATGTGGTGTTCCTGTACTTTGTACTCCTGTAAGTATTCTTGCCATAAATTTTATAAGAGAAGCAAATGTATTATATGTTATTAACAAAAAAAAGTGGTTTTAGACCACTTTTTTAATTGTTCGATAAGAGGTTTATTTTTTTATTAGACCAGCGACAAACAAAATAACGATAGCACCAATACCTCCGGTAATTAAATCTCCAACAACACCATCACCAACAGAAATACCAAGTACTCCAAATAGCCAGTTACCTACAATACCTCCAATAATACCTAAAATGATATTGATTAACAATCCAAAGCCACCGCCCTTCATAATCTTTCCAGCACCCCATCCAGCGACAGCACCAATTAATAATGAATAAAGTAATCCCATAATATGATGTTTAATTTAGTTAGTACTTCTTAAAGATAACAAATAATTGAGTAGCTTCGCGCTTATGAACATTATTAAGTACCCTCTTTGGTTAATCTACCGCATCTGGTTTTATGTTTTGGTAGCGCTTCCTATACTTATTATGTTTCCTATTTTAATTATTTCAATTTCTAAAGAACGTTGGTATCCATTGTTTTTTAAACTGGCGAGGTTTTGGGCAAAGTTTATATTAATTGGGATGGGGTTTCGTTGGAAGATTGAGTCGCTCTCAACAATTGAAAAAGGTAAAAGCTATATGTTCATTGCAAACCACACTTCTATGACAGATATTATGTTAATGTTGGTTGTGGTGAAAAATAATCCGTTTGTTTTTGTTGGTAAAAAAGAATTGGCTAAAATTCCATTGTTTGGTTATTTCTACAGGAAAACCAACATTTTGGTTGATAGAAGTGATGCCAAGAGCAGGCAGGCAGTATTTTTAAGAGCACAGCGCCGATTGCAGCAGGGCTTGAGTATATGTATTTTTCCAGAAGGATTAGTTCCAGAAGAAGATGTAGCATTGGCCGAATTTAAAGATGGTGCATTTAGACTAGCCATTAACCATCAAATTCCGGTGGTACCAATGACATTTTACGATAATAAAAAACGATTTTCATATACTTTTTTTAGCGGAGGTCCTGGAAAAATGAGAGTCAAGATACATGAGTTTTTTGAAACAAAAGGATTGACCATTGATGATACAAGATCACTCAATAATCAAGCAAGAAAATTGATGTTAAACGAACTAGTAAAATAAAAAAAGCCACTCAAATCGAGCGGCTTTTTTAGTAATTATTGCAACTCCAAGTAAAAGAGGTACAATAACCAACCTAACCAACTAAAACTATCGTTAAAATTTAAAGCTTAACCCAGTATAGAAACCAACAAAATAAGGCCTAAAGTCACCAGAAGTGTTAGTAAATGTGTTTAATTGATACTTAAACACGGGTTCAAGATTTAAATTTAATTTATTTGACATCTTATAGCCTAAACCTAATCCAAGGTTAGCACTATAACTTGTTTTATTAATATTTGTTGCCTTTCCTATTAATGAGCTTTGTCCATCAAGAACAGAGTATAGGTTATTACTCTCTAAAAACAAGGCACTAAAACCACCTACAACATGAATCCCCAATTTCTTATCTAATAGCTTGTATTCTAGTTCTAAAGGGACTTCTAAAAACCCTAGTTGTTGATCAATAGAAGCATTTTTTCCGGTAACAAAGAATGGCGTATCATCTGCTTCAAAAGTACTGGCACTGGCAAAAGACATGTCGTTTGCAGTCCTATTTAAATCTATATTTCTATACTTAGAACTGCGAATAGAACTACTAAGACTATTAAACACTAAAATCTCATCAGTACTGTACCCCAATTGTACTTTATTAACTCCTGTTCTAACACTAAGTTTATCATTTAGGGCATAACTAGCTGTGATACCGTAACTCATATTAACATCACCCGATTTAGGGTTGTTGTTAAAATCACTATGAATTGATGAACCTTCTCCTAACGAATTAAAATATACAGGCGCTAAATTTGGTGATACGCTCCATCTACTCGATTTATTTACCTCATCATTTTCTGCCAGCGCTTCTTCTGTAGTGGTTATTGCCTCAATGATAGACTCTTTTTTAGTATCGGTTTCATCAATCAGGTCTTTTAGCACTTCATCTTTGGTAATCTCTTCAGTTGTATTTTGTTGATCAACAGTATTAGTAACTGCAGCTATTCCATCTGTTTTAGTGGTCTCAATTTCATCTTTTAAAGCAACCTTGGCTTCATTAGTTTTAAGCCTTTGGTCTTTATTAGATTCTTTATTTGCCAATTGATTTTTTGATTTGTTATTCTTGTTAGCAATAGATTGTTCTTCTCTAGAAGTGTTGTTATACGGTTCAACCAAATTGTTGGCTTCATCATCTTTCGATACAGTGGTAGTATTAAGGTCTGTGTTGTTATTTGGCAAAGCTTCGTCTTGAGAAGTCCCATTCTCATTCACAATTGGGGTATTATCAATGGGCAGCGTATTATCATCATTATTAAACAAAACTGTACTTAGCGAAATTAATAGAAGTAGACCAGCGGCAACACCAGAGAGCCTGATCCAAAGTGGGACAACCCTTCTTTTTTTCTTTTTAGGTTGAATTCGATCAGCAATAGAAGTCCATACAGCATCACTTGGAGTAACTTCAAAGTCTTTGAGTTTCTCTTGAAATAATCTATCTATGTTCTTTTCTTCACTCATTATAATGATTGCGAGTTTAACATCGCTTTATAAGCTTCAATTTTTTCTTTCAATATCATTCTTGCTCGTGCAAGATTAGATTTTGTGGTTCCGGTGGTAATGTTTAACATCTCGCCTATTTCTTTATGCGAGTAACCGTCTAAAACATACAGGTTAAAAACCAATCGATACCTATCAGGAAGTTCCTGAATGGCATTTAACAAAAAATCTATGTCGATGGTTTCATTTTCAACATCAACTGTGACATCATCTTTAAGGCTTTCTTCGCTAACAATGTCAAACAGTCCTTTTTCTCTATAGCGTTGTAATGCCGTATTTATGACAATTCGTTTTAACCAACCTTCAAAAGAACCTTTGCCCTTGTACTGTTCAATTTTTTTAAAAATAGTAACAAAGGCATCTTGCAGAACATCTTCGGCTTCTGCATAATTTTTTGAATACTTCAGGCTTAGTGCAAATAATTTACTCGAAAAGAGTTTATATAAATCACTTTGAGCTTGAGTATCATTGTTTTTACAATTTTGTATGAGTTGTTCTAAACTCAACTAATTATGTGGTTTAAAATTTAATTAACAGGTACTTCGTATGTCAGGTAAATGTCCTCACCATTTTCATCTTTACCGCCCCAAAACTCAAAAACATAACTTCCAGTGTTCTTGGTGCAAATAAACTTAAATGAACGTTCTTCTTCTTCATTTACCTCGGTGCAAGCGGTACCTTCATCGAGAACATAGCCTATTACTGCAATATGTCGGTAATCCCCTTGTCTTAAATAATATAAATCGTCATAAAAATGACAATTCGTTTGTTTATTAAACGTATAATAAATATCGTAAGCTTCATTATACCTAAATTCTTCAGGTACCGTAACACTTGTTACAGGTAAAAACTCAGAGTAAAAATCACTGGTGTCTAAATCGTCGTCGCTACACGAAGAAAATAACAAAATAAATAGGGGTAATAATAGTAGTTTTTTCATTTTTCAAGCAATTTAAATTAAAATTTAAACCATTTAATAGATGCAAAAAGTATAAAAAGGTTGCGTTATGATATAAAAAAATCCCGAATAATTCGGGATTTTCTATTTAGTTATCATTTGCAATAATCTCTTTTATTTGTTGTTCTAACTCGTCCATGAGGTCTGGATTGTCCTTGAGCATATTCTTAACAGCATCTCTTCCTTGCCCCAGTTTCGAGTCTTGATAGCTAAACCAAGAACCACTCTTCTTTACTATTTCATTATCAACAGCAATGTCTAAAACCTCTCCAACTTTTGATATTCCTTCACCATACATAATATCAAATTCGGCCGTCTTAAAAGGAGGAGCTACTTTATTCTTTACAACTTTGACACGTGTCTTGTTTCCTTGAACACCACCACTGCTATCTTTAATTTGCGTAGATCTTCTAATATCTAACCTTACAGATGCATAAAATTTAAGTGCATTTCCACCAGTGGTCGTTTCTGGGTTTCCAAACATTACACCTATTTTTTCACGTAATTGGTTGATAAAGATCATGGTGCAGTTTGTTTTACTTATAGAAGCAGTAAGTTTTCTTAATGCTTGCGACATCAAACGTGCGTGTAACCCCATTTTTGAATCTCCCATTTCGCCTTCAATTTCACTTTTTGGGGTTAATGCAGCTACAGAGTCAACGACAATAATATCAATTGCCCCCGATCGCACTAAATTATCAGCAATTTCTAAGGCCTGTTCTCCATGATCTGGTTGTGAAATAATTAAATTGTCTATATCAACACCTAATTTTTCAGCATAGAATCTATCAAAAGCGTGTTCGGCATCAATAAAAGCAGCTATTCCTCCCGCCTTTTGTGCTTCTGCAATTGCGTGTAAGGTTAACGTGGTTTTACCAGACGATTCTGGGCCGTAAATTTCAATGACTCTACCCCTTGGATATCCTCCAACACCTAAAGCGATATCTAAACCTAATGAACCAGATGATATTGCTTCAATATTCTCTACAGCAGCATCACTCATCTTCATTACTGTTCCTTTTCCGTAAGCTTTATCTAATTTATCAAGTGTTAATTTAAGTGCTTTTAACTTCGCTTCTTTCTCGCTGCTCATAGTATTATTTTTAAGTTCAATGTAACTGCTAAAATAACACATCTTTTAGACAAACCAATTGCCTCACGCAACCTTTTTATACTTTTTGCATCTATCTATTGTAAGCAGGGAAAGTTTGCTATGAAATTCTTTAAAAAAACATTAAAAACCACGAATTATGGTTTTGCAATTTTTGTATGCGTGAACGGAAGTTGCAAGGCAGATGGTGGTTAGCTCGTTATACAATTCAATAAATAAAATGAGTTATAAAAATATTGTATAACGAATTAGTCTAATAAAAAAACACTTTGAAGAACACAAAGTGTTTTTTTATGCTTTAAGGTTGTCATTAAGCGAAAAGCAGTACCTTTGCAGCTTTAATAGATTCTTTTAAACTTAAAAAATTAGTATAGCATGCAACTGTACAATAAATTAAGCGCAAAAGAAAGAGCCGCGTTAATCGAAAAAGCAGGAAAAGATCGATTAACACTTTCTTTTTATCAATATGCGCATATTGAAAATCCACAAAAATTTAGGGATCAACTTTTTATAACCTGGGACAAGCTTGATGTTCTAGGAAGAATTTATGTTGCTACCGAGGGGATTAACGGCCAATTATCTTTACCGGCAGATCGTTTTAATGAATTTAAAGCACACCTTGATACCATTGATTTTTTAAAAGGGATTAGGCTCAACATAGCCGTCGATCAAAACAATATGTCGTTTTTAAAACTAAAAGTTAAGGTTCGTCATAAAATTGTGGCAGACGGTTTAAATGATGATACCTTCGATGTCACAAATAAAGGGGTGCATGTTGGCGCCCAGAAGTTTAACACACTCATCGAGGACGAGAATACCATTCTTGTCGATATGCGTAACCATTATGAAAGTGAAATAGGGCACTTTAAAAATGCCATCACACCAGATGTAGATACCTTTAGAGAGTCTTTAGACATCATTGAAGACGATTTAAAAGAACATAAGGAAGATAAAAATCTGGTGATGTACTGTACAGGAGGGATACGTTGTGAAAAGGCCAGTGCTTATTTTAAGCACAAAGGATTTAAGAATGTATTTCAGTTAGAAGGAGGCATTATAGAATATACACGACAGGTAAAAGAACAGGATCTTGAAAATAAATTTATAGGAAAGAATTTTGTATTTGATGAGCGTCGTGCCGAACGGATTTCAGATGATATTATCGCGCAATGTCATCAATGCGGTCAACCAGCCGATGTACATACTAACTGTGCAAATGATGCATGCCACCTCTTATTTATTCAATGTGATGACTGTAAGAAAGAAATGAACAATTGCTGTTCTAACAACTGCAAAGAGGTACATGCATTGCCATATGAAGAGCAAAAGGCCTTACGAAAAGGTCAAGGTAATAGCAATGACATTTTTAAGAAAGGGCGCGCAGATCATTTACCTTATAAGAAAGATTTACGCAACATCTTTGACACCTTAAATACTCCTAAAAAGTAGCAGTATGCAACGTATAGAATTAATGGCTCCAGCTGGAAATTTTGAATCATTGCAAGCCGCACTTGATAATGGAGCAGACTCGGTTTATTTTGGTGTTGAGCAACTAAACATGAGAGCCAGAGCATCTATAAACTTTACGTTAGATGATCTGGAGGAGATTTCAAGACGTTGTAAAGAAAAAAAGGTGAGAACGTATTTAACCTTAAACACCATAATTTACGACCATGATTTATCGATTGTAAAAACGTTGATAAAGCGAGCAAAAGAAGCAGATATCACCGCGGTGATAGCAATGGATCAGGCTGTAATTGCTGCTGCTAGAGAAGCTAAAATGGAAGTTCATATCTCTACCCAGATCAACATTACAAATATTGAAACAGTAAAGTTTTATGCCATGTTTGCCGATACGATGGTGCTTAGCCGTGAGCTTAGCTTAAGACAGGTTAAACACATCACAGATCAAGTTGAAAAAGAGCAGATTAAGGGGCCTTCAGGACGTTTGGTTGAAATTGAAATATTTGGGCATGGTGCGCTCTGTATGGCAGTTTCAGGGAAATGTTATTTAAGCTTGCATTCTCATAATTCCTCTGCAAATCGTGGGGCATGCAAACAAAACTGTAGAAAAAAATACACAGTAATTGATCAGGAATCAGGATTTGAAATGGAACTCGATAATG
>CAZAPO010000124.1:0-5329 GCA_964487005.1 uncultured Flavobacteriaceae bacterium | reverse complement strand
GTTGCTCCAGTTTAGTCAACTCATTAAGATAGCTTGTAATTTTGAATTTTTCGGTTGCACCCAAAACCATATCAACTCCATCAACTGCTGCAAGTTGCTCGGGTTTTAATTGTGCGTAACAACCAATGGCAATTAAAAAAGCATCTTTATTTGCTTTCTGAGCCTGCTTTACAATGGTTTTAAAACGTTTATCGGCATTTTCGGTAACGGAGCAAGTGTTAATCACATAGATATCTGCTTTCTCGGTAAAGTCAACTCGGTCAAAACCTTCGTTATTAAAAGACCTTGCAATGGTTGAAGTTTCCGAGAAATTGAGTTTACATCCCAGTGTATAAAATGCTACTTTTTTTCTACCGTTCATTCTAAAATTCTTAGCGAGCGTGCAAAGTTACAACTAAATACTTAATTGCTAAAACAAATACTGGTTATCAACTGCTTAGAAAAGTTAGCATTAAAGAAAAATTATTCCCTTCTATACTTTTTAGTCACTTCAAAGACATGTTGCAAGATATCTGTATCGATATCAGTAAATTCTTCTCCCCGTCTAGACATTACCACCTGTGCTACTTCAAATGCTTTTTTGGTAAGAAATGGTTTAAATCCAGCTTTTCCACCCCAGCTAAAACTAGGAATAAAATTACGTGGGAAGCCACTACCAAAAATATTAGCACTCACTCCAACCACAGTGCCTGTATTAAACATTGTATTGATACCACACTTACTATGATCACCCATCATAAGGCCACAAAATTGTAAGCCTGTACGCGCAAAACCTTCGGTTTCATAATCCCACAAACGTACTTCAGCATAATTGTTCTTAAGGTTTGAATTGTTAGTATCGGCCCCAAGATTACACCACTCACCAATCACCGAATTTCCTAAATAACCTTCGTGTCCTTTATTGGAATTTTGAAACAACACCGCATTTTTTACTTCTCCACCTATCTTGCTTCCTGGACCAACGGTAGTTGCACCGTAGATTTTAGCACCCATTTTTACTACAGACTCTTCACCTAATGAAAACGGACCTCGAATTATAGAACCTTCCATGATCTCGCTATCTTTTCCAATATAAATAGGTCCTGTAGCAGCATTTAAGGTTGTAAATTCTAGTGTTGCGCCTTCTTCAATAAAAATGTTCTCTGGGTTAATGACATTATTACTTTTTGGAATGGGTTGCGATTTTCTTCCTTCAGTTAGCAGTTCAAAATCAAGTTGAATGGCCTTGTCATTTTTTTCAAATATATCCCAAGTATGTTCAATGGTTAGGGTGTCATATTCAAATTCAATGCTATGATAATTTGAAAAATCAATCTCTTCTTGATCTTCCTTTGCAAAAAAGGCAATGACATCATCATCTTTAAAAATTGCTTGATTTTCTCGAAGTCCCTTCACCGATGCTACTAACTCTTTATTTGGCAAATAAGACGCATTGATCATGATGTTTTCTTCTAATTCTACCATTGGATATTTCTCGGTAAGATAATCTTCGGTTACTGTAGAAGTTGTAAATCCTAGATGCTTTTCCCACTTTTCTCTAATGGTTAAAATACCTACACGTATATCGGCCACCGGACGTGTATATGTGAATGGCAGTAGCTTATTTCTTGACGGTCCATCAAACAAAATGTAATTCATGACAAATACCCTTTGGTGTAAAAATAAAAAAGCCTTTCAATAGTTGAAAGGCTTTTCTAGATATATTTTTTGAGAAATTACTTTTTGAATTTCGCGTATTTGTTCTTGAACTTATCAATACGTCCAGCTGTATCTACTAATTTAGATTTACCAGTATAATAAGGATGTGAAGTTCTAGAAATTTCCATTTTTACTAATGGATACTCAACACCATCAACTTCAATGGTTTCACTAGTATCAGCCGTAGACTTTGCTAAAAACACATCGTTATTAGACATATCTTTAAAAGCTACTAATCTATAATTTTCTGGATGTATACCTTTTTTCATCGCGCTTAACTTTACACTATCATTTTTCGAGCTGCAAATTTATGAATTTTTCATAAAACCACAACATATTATTTATTTTTTTATTAGGGTATATTTATTGTAACATTTATTTAAGATACACTACTAATATTTTATTAACCAAAAATAACATTTCATGGAAAACTCAATTAAGTCAAACTCTATTAATCGCGGTCTATATTTAGGAGGATTTTTAGTCTTAGTAACGGTACTAGGTTACGTCTTAAATATGGAACTACTTGTTAAATGGTGGCTAGGTATATTATTGCTGCTTGTCATCGTTATAGTGGGTATAGTTTCTGTAGCCAAAGCTAAAGACATTTTAGAAGGTTTTATTAGTTTTAAGCAGGCTTTTACGGCCTATTTCGTTACCGTGGCGATAGGAGTTTTAATTAGTGTAGTATTCAATATTATACTTTTTGTTTTTATTGATCCAGAAGCGGCTCAGCAGCTACAACAGCAAATCATTGACAATACAGTTAATATGATGGAAGGCTTCGGTGCTCCAGCAGATGCTATTGCTGAACAAGTAGACAAAATGGAAAGTCAGAATCAATTTTCATTAGGAACACAATTAATGTCCATTGCATGGCAATTGTTAATCTATGCAGTAATTGGATTAATTGTTGCAGCAATTATGAAAAAATCTAACCCTGACGCTTAAATAATTTCTGTATTTTTGACTCTAATAAGATTGAAATTATTTTGAATGGATATATCAGTAGTAATACCACTACTTAACGAACAAGAGTCTTTAAACGAATTACACGATTGGATTGCATCTGTTATGCAGTCCAATCGTTTTTCTTATGAGCTCATTTTTATTGATGACGGTAGCACCGATGAATCATGGAAAACCATAGAAAAGTTAAGCGAAACTAATACCGCTGTTAAGGGAATTCGCTTTTTTAAAAACTATGGTAAGTCACAAGCCTTACACGCGGGTTTTTTAGAAGCGGAAGGCGATGTAGTAATCACTATGGATGCCGATCTGCAAGACAACCCAGAGGAGATTCCAGATTTATATAACATGATTACCAAGGCCGATTTTGATTTGGTTTCTGGATGGAAAAAGAAACGATACGATTCTGTAATCGCTAAAAATTTACCCTCTAAACTATTTAATTGGGCAGCTAGAAAAACGTCTGGTTTAAAACTCCACGATTTTAATTGCGGACTAAAGGCCTACAAGAATGAGGTAATAAAAAACATCAATGTATATGGCGAAATGCATCGCTATATTCCAGTATTAGCCAAAAACGAAGGCTTTAAAAACATAGGTGAAAAGGTAGTTCAACATCAAGCACGTAAATATGGAAAAACAAAATTTGGCATGGAACGATTTATAAACGGGTTTTTAGATCTAATTAGCATCTGGTTCTTATCTAGGTTTGGAAAACGACCAATGCACTTTTTTGGTGCGCTAGGAGCCTTAATGTTTTTCATTGGCTTTTGCTTTGCCCTATATATTGGGATCGACAAGCTATTTATTAATCCCGATGGTAGACTTATAACAGAGCGACCTCAATTTTATATCTCACTGGTCACCATGATTATTGGCACCCAGTTCTTTGTAGCAGGGTTCTTAGGTGAAATAATTTTACGTTCGCGTGAAGAGAAAGATCGTTATACAATAGACAAAAAGATAAATTTATAAGTTGTTAACGTTCTACGAACAACATAGCCTTTTATAATTGCTTATTTTTGCATTTCAATTCACAATAAATGACACATATTAATCCTCAGGTTTTAGAGAAAGTAAATGCTTGGTTAACACCAACATTTGATGATGAAACACAACAAACAATTAAAGAGTTAATAGCTTCTAACCCTAAAGAACTGGAAGAAAGTTTCTATAAAAATCTTGAATTTGGAACAGGCGGAATGCGAGGCATAATGGGCGTAGGCACCAACCGTATGAATAAATATACACTTGGTAAAAACACCCAAGGATTAAGCAATTATTTGCATGAGTCGTTTCCAAATGAAGCGGTAAAAGTTGCCATAGCTTATGATTGCCGTCATAACAGTAAAACTTTTGCAAAAGTGGTGGCTGACGTATTTTCGGCTAATAATATTCAAGCGTACCTGTTTGAAGATTTAAGACCAACACCAGAACTGTCTTTTGCACTCAAACATTTAGGCTGTCATTGTGGAATCGTGCTAACAGCATCGCACAACCCACCAGAATACAATGGTTACAAAGTATATTGGCAAGATGGAGGTCAGATTGTACCACCTTACGATAACGAGATTGTTACCGAAATTAATTCACTTGATTACGCTGATATTAAGTTTGATGCCAATGAAGCACTTATATCTTATATTGGTGAAGAAGTAGACGAAGTCTTTATAAATGCATCAGTTAAAAACGGAAGTTTAGACCTTTCAAATACTGATCGCGATAACATGACCATTGTGTTCACATCCTTACATGGTACCTCAATAACAGCAATACCAGAGACCTTAAAGAGAGCTGGATATAACAATGTGCATATTGTTGAAGAACAGCGAGTTCCAGATGGTGATTTCCCTACCGTAGCATCTCCTAATCCAGAAGAACCGGCAGCCTTGCAAATGGCACTGGAATTGGCCGATAAAGTCAAGGCAGATATCGTTATTGGAACAGATCCAGATTGTGATCGTTTAGGAGTAGCTGTGCGAGACCTCAAGGGTGAAATGGTATTACTTAACGGGAACCAAACAATGGTAATGATGACCAATTTCTTATTAGATTTATGGAAATCTGAAGGTAAAATAAATGATAATCAATTTATAGCTTCTACGATTGTTTCAACTCCAATGGTTGAAGCTTTGGCTAAGGCTTATGATGTTGAGTATAAAGAAGGATTAACAGGATTTAAGTGGATTGCTAAAATGATAAAAGACTTTCCAGAGCTTGATTTCATTGGAGGTGGTGAAGAAAGTTTTGGTTTTATGGTTGGTGATTTTGTACGAGACAAAGATGCAGTAACCTCAACATTATTAGCATGCGAAATTGCGACACATGCCAAAGCAAATGGCAGCTCCTTTTATAAAGAACTTATAAATCTATATGTTAACCACGGCTATTACAAAGAACACTTGGTTTCGCTCACCAAAAAAGGAATTGAAGGTGCGCAAGAAATTAAGCAAATGATGATAGATGCTAGAAATACACCGCTTGCCGAGGTAAATGGTAGTAAGGTGATAAAAATAGAAGATTACGAGCTTTCTATATCAAAAGATATGCTCGCAAATGCTGAAAGCACCCTCGACATTCCAAAATCTAATGTATTGATTTATTATACGGCAGACGGATCTAAAATAGCATTAAGGCCAAGTGGTACCGAACCAAAAATTAA
>CAZAPO010000123.1:0-6277 GCA_964487005.1 uncultured Flavobacteriaceae bacterium | reverse complement strand
CAATTTGCCCTTTAAGTTTTCGGCAATTAATTGATTGGCTTGATTGTCATAATTGGTAGTTTCATCTTGCTTGCCTTCAATTGTACCTCTTTCAAGTAGCCCCTGCCATTTCTCACCCCAATCTGCTTCATAATTTCGGTTATCGTGATTTCCAGCTCCCGAAACCGCAACGTCATAAAAATCTGGATATGCAAAAACGGCTCGTGTAGATGCAAAACCACCTCCTGAATGACCCCAAATTCCAACGCGCTCAATATCCATTCCTTTATATTGTTGGGCTAGTTGTTTAATGGTAGCAATATTATCTGGTAAACCATTATCTCCCATATTGCCATAATAAAAATCATGGAACGATTTTGATCTTCCTGGTGTGCCCATGGCGTTCACGGCTACCACAGCAAAACCTAGCTCTGCCACCGCTTGAAAATCTCGGCTAACAGCTCTAAATGCAAAATTTCTAATACTACCAGATTGCGGCCCTGGATAGATATAATTTAGTACTGGATAAGATTTTCCTTCGTCATAGTGACTAGGTAAATAGAGGAGACCGTAAAGGTCGGTTTTATCATCCCGTGCTTTTACTGTAAACTCAATAGGTTGTTGCCAATTTTGGGCAACTAAATCATCAATATTAGCGGTTTCTAAATCAAGTATTTTTTCTCCATTACGGTCTCGTAATACTGAAACTGGTGGAGTTTCTGTAGTTGAATACGTATCGATAAAATAACTGTGATCTGCTGAGAAATTAACGCTATGGTGCCCTTTATCTGGTGTTAGATTGACGAGATTAGAGCCATCGAAGTTGACTTTGTACAAGTATAGATGATAAGGGTTGCCTTCATCTTTTCCTCCAACTGTAAAAAACAGTTCTCTATTTTCTTCATCTATATGCAATAATTGCTGAACCGCCCATTCTCCTGAGGTTATTTGCTGTTTTAATTCACCAGTGCCTAGATCATACAAGTATAAATGACCCCAATCACTTTTTTCTGAAAACCATATAAACTCATTACTATTAAAAAGAACATCCCAATTCTCTTGATCATTCCCAGATTCATAATAGGTTGCCACTTCTTCTTTATGTACCGAACGCACTGCACCAGTCTCTGGATTGGCAATTTGAAGGTGTGCAATTTTATGATCTCTAGACGATGATACAAATGCAAATTCCGATCCGTCTTCTTTCCATCGAGCATCGAGCAACTCGCCAGTCCATCCTGCCACGTGATCTGTGGTGGTACCGCGTTGAAAGTCAGACTCCATATTTAACCGTACTACACGAGGGGTATTTCCTAAATGAATAATCACTCTTTCTAGTTTAAACACATTTATATCGCCAGGTAATGGATGTTTCCAAGCTTCCAATTTTGGATGGCCAACATTTGTTGAAATGAGGTACATCTCACCAAGCCCTCTAGCGTCTTGCTGAAATGTTGCAATCTTATCAGAATTTGGTGACCACTTTAATACGGCATTATCGCCTTTAATCCAACCTGCATTATTGGTAGCGTAGCCGTAGTCTTTTTGTCCGTCAAACGTAAGCTGGGTTCTTTTATTGGTTGCTAGCTCGCGTACCCATAGGTTGTAATTATCAATATATGCCGCTAATTTTCCATTAGGAGAAACATGCTCAAGCCTTCTGTTTATCTTATAAGATGGCGACTCATTTTCTGATATCTCATACGTACTCAAATTGCAGGTATAGGTAGATCCTTTGGTAGCAAAAGACACACTTTGGTCACTATTTGAATAGGTAACACTTGATATAGGAAGATTATTTGCATTTGCTTCAATATCGAGCTGACTGGTTAAATTTTCGGCCATCTTTGCATGGTCAAATGCTGGTCCTTTTTCTCGGGTATTTGGATCAACTAGAATAAATTCTTTTCCTTCTTTTGTTCGCTTCGAGTACACCACAAAATTATTGTCTGACCAATTACGACTTGTTATTTGATCATAGACCTTGTTATTAAGATCTCGATCCATATGTGCAATGGCTTTTTTATAATCTTCTTCGGTCACCTGTTTCTGCTCCTCGGTAGTACTACAACTAATAATTAAAAGCAAACAAAAATTAGTGATTAAAAATTGTGAAATGCTGTTTTTCATGACGTTGGTAAGTCTTTAATTTATGGTGTAAATAATTCTGTAAAATACTTATAAAACAACGGGATGGTTTCTATTCCTTTGTAATAATTAAATAATCCAAAATGTTCATTTGGTGAATGTATAGCATCACTGTCTAAACCAAAGCCCATTAATATTGTTTTACTTTGTAACTCTTCCTCAAATAGTGCAACTATAGGAATACTTCCACCACTGCGTTGTGGAATTGGTGTTTTCCCAAAAGCATCTTGATAAGCCTTTGAAGCCGCTTGATACCCAATATTATCAATGGGTGTTACATACCCTTGTCCACCATGATGGGGTGTAACTTTTACAGTGACTCCTTTTGGTGCAATAGCTTCAAAATGTGTCTTAAAGAGTTCTGTTATTTCAACCCAGTCTTGATTGGGTACTAGTCGCATAGAAATTTTTGCAAATGCCTTACTGGCAATAACGGTTTTGGCGCCTTCACCTGTATATCCGCCCCAAATGCCATTGACATCAAGGGTTGGTCTTATGGAGTTACGTTCATTTGTGGTATAACCTTTTTCTCCATAAACAGCTTCTATATCAAGCGCTGCCTTATAAGCCTCTAAACTAAAGGGTGCTTTGGCCATTTCATCGCGTTCTGCTCGCGTGAGCTCCTCTACTTTATCATAAAAACCTGGTATGGTAATATGGTTATTATCATCATGTAAAGAGGCAATCATTTTTGTTAGAACATTAATTGGATTTGCTACAGCACCTCCGTATAATCCCGAATGCAAATCGCGATTAGGACCTGTTACTTCTACTTCTACATAACTTAGTCCTCTTAATCCGGTTGTAATTGATGGAATATCTTTAGCAATCATTCCTGTATCTGAAATTAAGATGACATCATTCGCCAATTTTTCCTGGTTTTCTTTTACAAATCCTGCCAGACTACTACTGCCAACTTCTTCTTCTCCCTCGATCATAAATTTTACATTACATGGTAGCTGATTGGTATTGGTCATAAACTCTAATGCTTTTACGTGCATATAGAATTGCCCTTTATCATCACATGCTCCACGGGCAAAAATGGCACCATCTGGATGTAAATCGGTACTTTTAATAACGGGCTCAAAAGGAGGGGAGTCCCATAAATCTAACGGATCTGGAGGCTGTACATCGTAGTGCCCATACACCAATACTGTTGGTAAATTTGAATCTATGATTTTTTCTCCATAAACTATTGGATATCCTTCGGTTGAGCATATCTCAACCTTATCACAGCCTGCAGCCTTTAAACTATCAGCAGTAAATTCGGCGGTTTTAAGGACATCATTTTTAAAGGCTGAATCTGCACTTATTGAAGGGATTTTTAATAAATCTAAAAGCTCTTCTAAAAATCGATCGCGATGTTGATCGACATAAGAATTTATATTTTTCATGAATTAAGATTTCCTTTTTTTGATTCGTTTATTGCGTGTTCTGCCGCTCGAGCTGTTAATGCCATATAGGTGAGTGACGGATTTTGCGTACTGGTTGAGGTCATACAAGCACCATCTGTAACATAGACGTTCTTACAAGCATGAATTTGATTCCATTTATTGAGAATTGAAGTCTCAGGATCGTGTCCCATTCTCGCACCACCCATCTCATGAATATCAAGCCCTGGGTTACGGTGATCATCTCTTGTTCTAATATTTTTAAATCCTGCTGCTTCAAACATTTCCGAAAGTTGCTCTATATAGTCGGCTATCATTTTTTCGTCGTTATCATCATAACCTAACGAGATATTGAGTTGAGGAATTCCGTATTGATCCACCAGGGTATCATGCAATTTTATTTGACTCTCTTCTTTTGGTATTGTTTCACCCATCATATGCGAACCTACATACCAATTTCCATATTTTGGATTCAATAGCCCATCTTTTAAACTTTGACCAACACCATCGGTACCTTCGTTAATAATCATTCTGCCAGCTCCAAATCCCGCTGCATAGCCTCTAAGAAAATTGGTTTCTTGCTTATACAAATTTCTAAATCTTGGAATATATGCACTTGTGGGTCTTCTACCAGTGGTATGCTTATCTAAGTGGCCTTCATACTCTGCACTTACGCCCGCGCGATAATTATGAAATGCTACATATTTACCAAGTAAACCGTTATCGTTACCCAATCCGTTTGGAAAACGTTTTGACTTTGAGTTTAACAATATATGTACACTGGCAAAGGCACTTGCGTTTACAAAAATCACCGAAGCATAATACTCGGTAACTTCTTTTGTTACGCTATCTATAACTTTTACACCAGTAGCCTTTTGTTTGTCATCATCGTATAGTATTGAGTGCACTACCGCATTGTTTACCATGGAGAGGTTTCCTGTATTTGCGGCCCAAGGCAAGGTGCTAGAATTAGCACTAAAATAGCCACCATAGGGGCACCCTCTTCTACAAAGGTCACGATGCTGACATGATCCTCGGCCTTGTTTCAGGAAGATATCTCTTCCTTCGGTAATATGAGCGCAACGTGCATAGATAATATGTCTTTTCTTATTGTATTTTTCGGCGACAACATCACTAAAATATTGCTCTACACAATTCAATCCCATGGCTGGTAAAAATTCACCATCTGGCAATTCTGGAAGATTGTCGTAATTACCTGATATGCCCACAAATTTTTCTACATAGCTATACCATGGTGCAATATCTTTATACCGTATTGGCCAGTCTACAGCAAAGCCATCTCTTGCAGGCCCTTCAAAATCGAGATCACCCATTCTCTGGGTTTGTCTAGCCCACAACAACGATTTTCCACCCGTTTGATTTCCCCTAATCCAGTCAAATGGTTTTTCTTGTACATAGGGTTGTTCTTTATCTTTCATAAAGAAGTGGTGTGAGTCTTCAAGGAAATTATAACATTTGCTTACAATTGGATTTTCTTGTCTGAGATCATCATTTATTTTACCACGATGTTTTACTTCCCAGGGTTGTAAATTGGTAGTAGGATAGTTTTCTATATGTTTAACTTCTCTTCCTCTTTCTAAGACTAATGTTTTTAATCCTTTTTCGGTAAACTCTTTAGCGGCCCACCCACCAGTCATTCCAGAACCTATAACTATGGCGTCGAAGGTGTTATTTTGTTTGTGCTTGATATTTAAATTAGGCATTTGGATTGATTTTAGTGTTAGGGTCTATTGTTTCGCATGGGCCATATGTGCCTGGTACCAATTTATATGGAAAAACTTCGGTTAACATATACTCTGAGGACATATAACCCCGTGTTGCATAATTTTTTGTTGTTTGAAGAAATGGATGAATGTCTACCATTAACTCATTATCACTATCAACCATTAAGGACTCAATTACTTCTAGTCTGGTAACGGCATCAAGTTTTTCAAACTTTTTCCCTTTTAATGTCTTTGTTTGTTCACCAAACTGGTTTAAACCATTAATAAATTGATCTTGTTTTTCTTTAGGTTCGCAATCGTCCATCATAATCCAAACAAAATTATGAGCTTCTAAACTCACACCGCCAGGCATTTCTGGTTCTTCCGGGATCATGGTATCTACTATGGTTTTGAGTAAGTTTTCTTGTGCTGCAGTTATATTAAGATTGTTTAAAGCAATAGATACTTTTTCTTCCCACATACTGCATGAAGGCATTAAGACTATACCTCCAGTAACAAGCCCTATACTCTTTAAGGCGTCACGTCTTTTCATTAGTAATTGAGTTGGTTATTTAAATTGTATCAAACAAGGTTTTTGATTGGCTAATAAAAATAGGAATATTTATGAATGTTTTTGGTTAGTTTATTATTTATTTACGCTTTGACCTGTGTTAATGTGAAAATGAGTTTAAGAAATGGTTATCGAAGAAGTTATGAAGTCAAAAAAATATTAAAAATCTGCTTTGCATATTAGAGTGTTTACTTATATTTGCACGCACAATTTTGCGGATGTGGTGGAATTGGTAGACCTGTCTGCCGACAGGCAGGCACGCTAGAAAGTCTAGCGTTCTTGTAGAGGGTTAGCCAAGATATCATGTAGTTAAATTGTTTACTGCGGATGTGGTGGAATTGGTAGACACGCTAGACTTAGGATCTAGTGCCGCGAGGCGTGGGGGTTCGACTCCCTTCATCCGCACAACAAAAAAAGCTAACTTATTAATATATGATAAGTTGGCTTTTTTGTTTCTTATTAAC
>CAZAPO010000122.1:0-3777 GCA_964487005.1 uncultured Flavobacteriaceae bacterium | reverse complement strand
ATTTAATTGGAATAGGCATGAACTTATTATACTTTGTGAGCAGTTCACTAATTCTTGCATCCTCTAAAAATGCCTCTTCACCTTCAGCAATATGTAAGATGATCTCTGTTCCTCGTTCTGTTTTATCAGCTTCTTCTATAGTATATTCTGGACTTCCATCACATACCCAGTGTGCAGCAGGTTCATCCTTATATGATTTAGTGATGATCTCCACTTTATGGGCTACCATAAACGAAGAATAAAACCCAAGACCAAAGTGTCCAATAATTCCGGCATCTTCTACCTTATCTTTGTATTGATCTAAGAATTCTTCTGCACCTGAGAATGCTACTTCGTTAATATACTTTTTAACCTCTTCTGCAGTCATTCCTAGACCTTGGTCTATGATGTGCAGTTTTTTATTGTCTTTATCAATCTTAACCTCGATCTGCGGATTTCCATAAGCAACCTTTGCTTCACCAATATTTGTAAGATGCTTTAATTTTAATGTTGCATCTGTGGCATTACTAATAAGCTCACGTAAAAAGATCTCATGATCGCTATATAGAAACTTCTTAATTAATGGAAAGATATTTTCAACCGATACATTAATATTTCCTTTTGACATAGTATTGTGTTTTTATTTTGTTCTGTTTAACATCGACGCTAAGACAAAAAAAATACCAATTACCAAATTATGACAAGATGACATAAAAAAAGCCACTCAACTTGAGTGGCCTTATCTATATGGTAGTTAGGTTAGTCTTTTAATTCTTTTTCTGGCTTATTAACCGTTGGTTTGTTCTTTACATATTTTTCTAACCATTGATCTTGTTCCCACAGCAAATGTAACACCGATTCTTTTGCTCTATAACCATGACTTTCTTTTGGCAACATTACCAATCTAACTGGCGCTCCTAATCCTTTTAAGGCGTTAAAATAACGTTCACTCTGTAATGGATAGGTTCCTGAGTTATTGTCTGCTTCACCATGTATTAATAATAATGGAGTTTTCATCTTATCGGCATGCATAAATGGAGACATTGTATAATATACCTCTGGCGCTTCCCAATAACTACGTTCTTCACTCTGGAAGCCAAATGGAGTAAGCGTACGGTTATAGGCTCCACTTCTAGCAATTCCTGCTGCATAGTCTTTGGAGTGTGATAGTAAATTAGCTACCATAAATGCTCCGTAAGAATGACCACCAACGGCAACACGATCTCGATCAATGTAACCTAACTTATCTACTGCGTCTATTGCCGCACGTCCATTTGCAACTAGTTGTGATCTAAAACTGTCGTTAGGCTCATCATTACCTTCTCCAATTATTGGGAAAGACGCATTATTGAGTACTACATAACCTCTTGTAACCCAAAAAATTGGTGATCCGTAAGATGGATATGTAAATTGGTTAGAATTAGAGGTGCTTTGAGATGCACTACTTCTATCTTTATACTCTCTTGGATATGCCCATAAAATCATTGGGTATTTTTTTCCTTCCTCGTAGTTGGTTGGTAAATATAAGGTGCCCGAAAGATCTAATCCGTCATCACGCTTATAATTGATAACTTCTTTATGTACATTTTGGATACTCTTAAACGGATTTTCAAACTGTGTCAATGGTACCGCCGCTTTTTTGCGTTTGATGTTTTTAACATAGTAATTTGGAAACTCGTTCTTGGACTCTACTCTTACTAAAATATCTCCCTTTTTGGCGTCTAGAATGTCACTTATTGCTTCTAATTTATTAGTGGCAGTAGACTGATATAAGCGTTTCGTTTTTTGAGATTTTAAATCGATCATATCAATAAAAGGGAACTTACCTTCCTTATTATAACCATCACCAATTAAATATGCATTGCTACCATCAAGTTCTAAAGAATATCTGCCATATTCATTTCTTTTAGTTGCAAAATATCCAGGATCGCTATACCGATCTTGATAGTTTCTATCCCAAATAATTTTTACTTCTGCGTTTCCATTTGAAGGGTTAAACAAATAAGTTTTAGAGTTTCTAGTATTCCACCAACGATCATAGGCAATAGCCGTATTATTGTCACCCCAAGTAATACCAGCATAACGTTGTTTAACTTTTAACAACGACCTAGGTTCACTGCTAAACGGAGCGTCAACCTCAAAAACCTCATCTCTATAGGCTACATCAATTGCTGGATCACCATTATCTAATGCTTCACACCAATAAAGTGTTGAAGGCCTGTCTGCTCGCCAAGAAACATTTCTTTTACCCGTGCGAGTTGCCATAAACCCTTTGGGAAGATCTTCGATTAACGGTACCTCTAAAAAAGCACTTACCAAATTACCGTTGGTATCATATATATTAGTTTTAGAAGGAAAACGTCTAAAGGTAACCAAATATGAAAATGGTTTTTGAATGGTGTTCACCATTACATAGTTACCGTCTGGTGAGAATGACATTCCAGCATACATTGCATCATCTTTCCATTTTTCTTTCGACCCATCTAGGGATACTCTGTATAGTTGAGAAAGCGCCAATTGCTCAAAATTATGCTCATCGTTTTTGTTTTTTAACAAGTCCTGATAGGTTCTGTTTTGTGCTTTTTTACCTTCTTCACTTACTGAAATAGTAGGCCCACTTGGTATTGCACTTTTTGTATCAATAAGCGCTTGTCTATTGTTGGATAGCATCTTTACTAATAGTGAATTACCATCTTTAAACCAGGTATAAGGTCTTCCCATATTGGCGTTTAAGCTTGCTTCTGTAATTTTCTTGGCAGAAGCCGATGCGATATCTATGACCCATAATTCAACACCACCCTCCTTAATATTTGTAAATGCTGCCTTAGTTTCATCTGGTGAAAAACTTACATATGCGTACCGTCCGTTTTCGGGAAGTCCGCTAACTGCTACATTACTATTGTTGCGTCCATTTCTAACTTCTATATCAATATAATAGGTAATTCTACTGCCTATATTAGTTTTGGGATTAATGCGCAACCCGCCTAAGCGAAGTTCTGTTTCAGACAACTCTGCTATTGTTTTAAAATTACTTCTGTAAAGAAAGATCATTTTTTCACCTTCGCTGTCCATTCTAAGAGATGGCGCCAAAGGGGCGTCTGCAAGTTCTAAGATATTGTCATGAGGTTGTTGATAATCTACATTAACTTGTGCTTGTATGGTACATACAAAACAAAAAAGAAAACAAACAATTAGTTTTTTCATTTTACTTAAGTTTAAATTAAAAAAGGTAAGATCACTACAATAATGAGGAGTTTAAAGGTACATTTTTTTAAAAGCTTTTTTTATGTTTTTAAGTTAAAGTTCAAACAAAATTGTAATAATTCCTTACATTTAAAATTCGGATTAATAAAAGCTAAAGAAATCGCCTATGTACACTTCGAGAATTACAGGATTAGGGAAATATTTACCAGAGAACGTTGTTACTAATAACGATCTCACTCAGTGGATGGATACCAGCGATGAATGGATTCAAGAACGAACTGGAATCAAAGAAAGAAGATGGATTGATCCTGAAACTAGCAACGATACAACTTCAACCATGGGAGCGGAAGCTGCCAAAATTGCTATGGAAAGAGCCGGTGTAACCAAAGACGATATTGACTTTATCATTTTTGCTACGCTAAGCCCTGATATGTATTTTCCTGGAGGCGGTGTGAGAGTACAAGACTTATTAGATATGCCTACTGTTGGGGCCTTAGATGTAAGAAACCAGTGCTCTGGCTTCGTGTATGCACTTTCTGTGGCGGACCAATTTATAAAAACAGGCATGTATAAAAACATTCTTGTAATTGGAAG
>CAZAPO010000121.1:0-2649 GCA_964487005.1 uncultured Flavobacteriaceae bacterium | reverse complement strand
GATGCGATCCCTGATATTGGGGAGAATCAGCAAATAGTATTCACTAAGTGGGAAGGTCGTTCACCACAAGATATTGAAGATCAAATTACCTACCCGTTAACAACGTCCTTATTAGGTATTTCGGGTGTTAAAACCATTCGTAGTTCTTCTATGTTTGGGTTTTCCAGCATCTATATCATTTTTGAAGAAGATGTCGAGTTCTATTGGAGTAGAAGCCGGATTCTTGAAAAATTAAATTCACTACCTAGCAATTTATTACCCGATAATGTCAATCCATCTTTAGGCCCAGATGCTACAGGATTAGGACAAATATTCTGGTATACTCTTGAAGGTAGAGATGAACAAGGTAAGGTGACTGGTGGTTGGGATTTACACGAATTGAGAAGCATTCAAGACTATTACGTTAAGTATGCTTTGTCTTCTGCAAATGGCGTTTCAGAAGTGGCGTCTATAGGAGGTTATGTTCAGGAATACCAAGTAGATGTGAACCCAGAATTAATGCGCCAATACAATATTGGGCTGCATCATATTGTAAAGGCTGTTAAAGAAAGCAATAAGGATATTGGAGCACAGACCATTGAAATTAATCAAGCCGAATATTTAGTAAGAGGTTTAGGCTATATCAAGTCGATTACAGATATAGAAAATGCTGTAGTAGTGTCTGAAGAATATACTTCTATTAGAATAAAAGACATTGCCAATGTTTCACTTGCACCTAAGGCAAGACGTGGTATATTAGATAAAGAAGGAGCTGAAGTTGTTGGAGGTGTAGTAGTATCTAGGTTTGGTGCCAATCCTTTGGAAGTTATTAATAATGTAAAAGCAAAAATTAATGAGATAAGTGCAGGCTTACCTTCAAAAGAATTAAAAGATGGTCGCACCTCGCAACTTACAATAGTCCCATTTTATGACAGGACAGAACTAATCAAAGAAACCTTAGGCACGCTTAATGAAGCGCTGACTTTAGAAATATTGATTACCATTTTAGTCATTATTATAATGGTATTTAATCTGCGCGCGTCTGTATTAATCTCAGGCTTACTTCCAGTAGCCGTGTTAATGGTGTTTATTGCTATGAAGCTCTTTGGTGTAGATGCAAACATTGTGGCACTTTCGGGAATTGCTATTGCCATTGGTACCATGGTTGATGTTGGGGTAATCTTGTCTGAAAATATTATTAGGCATTTAGATGATAACAAGGATAAATTGCCTATCAACACCGTGGTTTACAATGCCACAACCGAGGTCTCAGGAGCAATAATAACGGCAGTTTTGACTACCATCATAAGTTTTATTCCGGTGTTTACCATGATTGGCGCCGAAGGAAAGCTGTTTAGACCATTGGCGTTTACAAAAACCTTTGCGCTTGTTGCCTCTATTATGGTGGCATTGTTTTTAATTCCGCCCTTTGCAGCCTATCTCTTTAAAAAGAAAAATATCAAGCAAAGTTTTCATTATGCCATCAACGGACTTTTAGTACTTTCTGGAATAACAGCAATCATTTTTGGCTATGGGCTGGGTATTATTTTAATTGCCTTTGGAGTTACAGCAATCTTAAAGCTTCAAAATAGAATAGAAGAACATCAAACCAATCTAATTAATATTAGTATTTCAGGGATAGCCATCGTGTTTCTATTAGCTGAATATTGGAGACCATTAGGTGTCGATAAGAGTATTTTCTGGAACCTCATATTTGTTGGTATTATTTGTTTTGGATTATTAGGTGTATTTACGGTATTCAGAAGGTATTATACGCGTATTTTAAATTGGGCTTTAGCTAATAAGCTGTTATTCTTATCTATTCCAACAACCATTGTTATATGTGGTTTCTTAATCATGAAAAATACGGGGAAGGAATTTATGCCTTCTTTAGATGAAGGCTCATTTCTGTTAATGCCAACATCATTACCACATTCAGGGGTCGATGAAAACAAACGTGTGTTGCAACAGTTGGATATGGCAGTAGCCAGTATTCCAGAAATTGAGACCGTTGTGGGAAAGGCGGGTCGTGTAGAATCTTCGTTAGATCCTGCCCCTTTGTCTATGTATGAGAATTTAATTCAATATAAGCCTGAATATATGTTGAATGATGAAGGAGAACGTCAGCGATATAAGGTGAATAAGGATGGTTTCTTTGAACTTAAAGATGGTTCAACTATCACTAATCCAAACTATTCAAAAGATGTTGTTACAATGCCTGAAATTACTCGGGAAGAGTTAATAGAGGATGATGATGGTGAGTTCTACAGAAACTGGCGACCAGAAATATATTCGGCCGATGATATATGGCAAGAGATTGTGCGAGTAACAAAATTGCCAGGAGTCACTTCGGCACCTAAATTACAGCCTATTGAAACCAGATTGGTAATGCTTCAAACAGGAATGCGTGCGCCAATGGGAATTAAAGTTAAGGGTCAAGATTTAAAACAAATTGAAGCCTTTGGTGTTGCGTTAGAGGGTATCTTAAAACAAGTTGAAGGTGTTAAAACCGAAGCAGTATTTGCTGATAGAATTGTTGGAAAACCCTATCTATTAATTGACATTGATAGAGACAAAATAGCTCGCTATGGTATTTCAATACAAGATGTGCAAGACGTTCTAAAAGTAGCGGTTGGAGGTATGGAAATAACGCAAACAGTTGAAGGAAGG
>CAZAPO010000120.1:0-3608 GCA_964487005.1 uncultured Flavobacteriaceae bacterium | reverse complement strand
CCAGACTTGTCGGTTAGTTATTTTTGGTATCCAGCAGAAAATGTAGATCAAAACATTTTTAATGAACGACTTATGCAAGCCATCCATGAAGATGGAGAGATTTTTTTAAGTTCAACCTTAATCAATGGGAAATTTGTCATTAGGATGGCCTTGTTATCATTTAGAACTAGATTAGATCATATAGATCGGGCCGTTGCAATGATAGATAGATTGAGAAAAGCGGTAGAAAAAGAATTTAATCAATAATTTATGCGAATCACAGTTTCAATAATATTAGTACTAATGGCAACTAGCAGTTTACATGCACAAGAAAAAAGAGTAAGAGATCACGGAATTGAAATAGGCGTATTAAAAACCGGCAAACTCAATGCCATTACTGATGTAGAAGGTGTAACAGTAGGACACGAAACCATTGTAGAAGGCACTCATATTAGAACTGGGGTAACGGCAATAATTCCGCATCAAGCGAATGTATTTCAGCAAAAGGTACCAGCAGCCATTTATCTTGGTAATGGATTTGGTAAACTAGCAGGATACAGCCAGGTGAAAGAGCTAGGAAATATAGAAACACCAATAATTTTAACTAATACACTAAGTGTACCTGCAGCGTCAAATGCCTTGATCAGCTATACCTTATCACAAGAAGAAAATAAAGATGTACGTTCGGTAAACTCGGTAGTAGGAGAGACCAATGATGGTTGGTTAAACGATATTAGAGGACGTCATGTAACAGAGGCACACGTACTTAAGGCTATCAACAATGCTAAGGGCGGTAAAGTATCAGAAGGTAATGTTGGAGCTGGAACAGGGACAATTTGTTTTGGATATAAAGGCGGAATTGGAACCTCGTCACGCGTGCTGCCAACTTCTATGGGTGGCTATACGGTAGGTGTTTTGGTACAGACAAATTTTGGAGGTGTTTTAGAGATCAATGGCGCGCCAATAGCAAAAGAATTAAACAATTATCCGTACAAAGACAAAATATTAAATGATGCTGACGGGTCTTGCATGATTGTGGTTATCACAGATGCTCCATTAAGTTCACGTAACCTAGAGCGTCTTGCTAAACGAGCTATGCTTGGATTGGCAAAAACAGGAGGGATTGCTTCAAATGGTAGTGGTGATTATGTGATAGCCATGTCTACCGCCAAGGAGAACTTGGTGCCCTATAAAAGTGACCGTATGCATCACACAAAAATAGAAATGCGCAACAACGATATTTCACCCTTATTTCTGGCCACTATTGAAGCCACCGAAGAGGCGATACTCAACTCCCTATTTGCAGCCCAAACAATGACTGGTAGAGACAATCATACCATAGAGGAATTACCAAAAGCTAAAGTATTGGCGCTTCTAAAGAAGTATGGTAAAATTAAAACAAAAGACTAATATGATTTTTGTAAAAGAAATAAAAGAAACACTTAATGCCTTGTCGGTTAAAGGGCTTGTAACCATTCTAAAACAAGCTATTATACCAGCATTGCTATTTTATGCAATTTCCTTATATATCTTGAGGTCTTCAGGTTATGAGACCATGGAAATAATTAGGGACACCGCACAAATTACCGAACATTCGAGCTTTTTAGGGTTCTTATCAAACATTGGTATATGGTTGTGGATTTGCTCAGTAGCTATTTGCTTTTTTGCGGCAACCTCTAGAAAAGATCAACTTGATAAACAACATAGACAACTGCTTATACTGTCTGGATTACTATCGTTGCTCTTAGCTGTAGACGACTTTTTTATGATCCACGATCGCTATGTGAATCAGTATATATGTTATTTTGCGTATATCCTGTTTGCAGGGTTACTGGTCTTAAAGCACTATAAAACAATTCTTAAAATAGAGCCGTTAGGATTTCTTTTAATGGGAATTTTTTTAATGTCGTCAATAGGTACAGACGTTATTCAACGGTACTTACCTTTTGAGTACAGTAATACACAAATATTTGAGGAAGGTTTTAAATTTTTGGGAGCTGCTACCTGGCTATTTTTTAACTATCGAGCAGCCTCATATAAAGAAGTATAGCCGAAATTAAAAGGTACCAATGACTCCAATTTGGTTTCCTGTGAATTTTAAATTCCAGCTTACCAGTTTTTTCTTTTTTGGATAATTATAGGTTTTAGATTCAAACAGGTATTTATCGATGCTATCAACTACTATAATACTTAATGCCGTACTAAAAGCAATATCAGTAATCCAATGTGCATTGTCTACCAATCTGCTAATAGGTGGAATTGCACCAATAGAGTAGATACCAATCTTCACCCAGGTGTTTTCAAACTGCTTGGCGATGGCGTGCGCCATAGTAATTGATAAGGACGAATGCCCCGATGGAAACGAATGAAACTTACCTTCGGGTGAAAACGATTTAAAATACCAATTGCCTAATCCAGAATCTGGTCTGGCTCTCCCCACAACACTTTTAAGCATGGAAGTAATAAACCCAGTCGTAATAGATGATGAAATAATTAAAACACTAGTTCTTCTTACTTGTTCATTTTTAGTAAAAAGTCCGTATCCGTATAAACCAGCATTGGCCATAAAGAAATTTTGAGGACTCCCAAAATACCAACCAATATCACGTATAAGTTCAGGGAAATCATCTTGTTGACGCAAAAAGAAACGATTGATCTCATCGTCTGCAGCCGATAAAAGTATGGTACCACCAAACATACCAGCCATTTTTAAATAGTCATCACCTTTCCAATAAATAGGTCTTGTAAAGGCATGTCCTACACTTTTAATTGTGGCCTTGGCATCGTGTTTAAATAAAGATCCGATGCTTGCAGAGTCTTTAACCTTCACTTGTTGCTGACCAAACCCTAGGGTACAGATCAAGAAAAAAGTGATTATAAAGGTAGCTCTAATCATGAAGTTAATTATCGTAGTTCGGCACCAAGTTGCTTCTCAAAACTAGCTTGCAATTTGTTCATAATCTTATCAATTTGCTTATCGGTCAAGGTTTTGTTTTCATCCTGAAGCGTAAAGCTTACGGCATAGCTCTTTTTACCCTCTGGAAGGTTTTTACCTTGATACACATCAAAGAGGTTCACCTCTTTTAATAACTGCTTCTCACTGCGCTTAGCGATATCATAAATCGCCTCAAAAGTCACACTTTCATCAAGCAACAAAGCAAAATCACGTCGCACTTTTGGGTACTTAGGGATGTCTTTAAATTTAATAGTATTGCGCTTGGCGATTTCTAAAATATTATCCCAATTAAAATCTGCAAACAACACTTGCTGAGAAATACCAAAAGCCTTTAGTACTTGCTTTTTCACGATCCCAAAATCTACGAGCGTGGTTTTACCCAGTTTTAAACTTAGTCCTTCACTAAGCATATCGTTTGATACGGGCGTGGTTCTATATCTAGATATCCCTAATCTGTCAAAAATTGCATCAATACAACCTTTCAGGAAAAAGAAATCACTAGGGCTACTGCCCGTATTCCAGCTTTCAGGATGACGATTTCCAGAAACCAGGAGCGACAAGTGTTTGTACTCTTCACGATTGTCTTCTCCATACGCATGGTAGGTCTTCCCAAACTCAAAAAATTTGATATCAGTTTGCTTGCGGTTAATATTATAAGCCACCGCTTCTAATC
>CAZAPO010000119.1:0-10098 GCA_964487005.1 uncultured Flavobacteriaceae bacterium | reverse complement strand
GATTCAATTAACGCAAGATTTTCCATACTGATTTTGGATTAAAATTTTATCTTAACTTTTGCTTCTATTATTTGTTCGTAGGAAAGTTTTGCTTCCTTTTCTACGGTAATCTTTCCTTTGCCAACTGGCTTTGGTTCTCTTGTTTTCCAGGTTAATACAATTTCTGTATCACCGGCTTCCAAAAGTGTACCTTCATATTTTTGATTATCAACTGCCTTAACGGCAAGTGTTCTTCCTAAATTCTTTTTATACTGTCTTTTATGTACAAAAGGTGAGGTCGCTCCTGCCGATCCCACTTGCAAGGAAAAATCTTCTTCCTCTCTATCTAAATTATGCTCTATTGCACGACTAATAAACATACAGTCTTCAACCAAAACCCCGTTGTCTCCGTCAATGACAATATTGATAGCATTGCCCTCTGAAATATCGCAACTTAACAAGAACAGATCTTGGCGTTCTTCAAGCGCATCAGCTAATAAGTTATGTACCTTTTCTCTAAACATTTTAAGTATAAAAAGAGGGGACTTCTCGTCCCCTCATTTATCTTTTTTCTTACAACGCTGCAAATATACGACATTATTATCGATTTCTGCAAAGGTTTAAAGCGCAATTATAATTGCATTTAAACCCTTATAAGGCGATTGTAAATAAAAAATCCAACTCAAAAAAAGTTGGATCTTTTTGTTGGCCCACTAGGGCTCGAACCTAGACTCTTCTGGACCAAAACCAGACGTGTTGCCAGTTACACCATGGGCCATCACCTTAAATGAGGTCCTGCGCGACAAAATCCAATTTTACCGTTCAGGCGGGTGCAAATTTATAACAAAGTTTTATTTGCACAAGCATTTTTTTAAGAAAATAACTCTCAATACTTAACGTTTACTTAAAAACCTTCAAGTGTAATTTATTTATTGCTAAATTCGCCAACAGTAACAATCGATGATTTATGACACAGTTCAACTTTAATAAATGGAATACCATTTTAGGTTGGTTAGCATTTTTAATAGCCCTAATTACATACAGTTTAACTGTAGAACCTACCGTTAGTTTTTGGGATGCCGGAGAATATATTTTAACATCTTCTAAGCTACAAGTTGGGCATCCACCAGGAGCTCCATTATTTCAAATGTTAGGTGCTGTGTTTTCCCTATTTACCTTTGGTGATATGTCTCAAGTTGGTCTGGTCATGAATATGATGAGCGCCGCCGCTAGTGCATTTACTATTGCCTTTATGTTCTGGTCTATATCCATGTTACTAAGAAAGGTAGTTGTAAAAGGTAAAGAAATGACTGGTTCTCAAGGGCAAGCAATTTTAGGGTCTGCTTTTGTTGGTAGTGTCGCTTTTACTTTTACCGATTCGTTTTGGTTTAATGCTGTTGAAACCGAAGTTTATGCGATGGCAACATTAATCATGGCCGTTATGTTTTACCTGGGGCTGCGATGGGAACAAGACATGGATAAACCAAGGGGTAATAAATGGCTCATCCTTATTGCATTTATTGTAGGTCTTTCTTTTGGAGTTCATTTTATGGGACTACTTACAATTCCAGCAATTGGACTTATTTATTTCTTTAAACATTATAAAGATATTACCGTAAAGAATTTTATTATCGCCAATGCGGTGGTGATTGCCATACTGCTATTCATTTTTAAATTATTGGCTCCTAATATTATGAGGTTCTTTAGTGCATTAGAGATCTTTTTTGTGAATAGCATAGGGCTTCCGTTTAATTCGGGTTCTATCATTGCCCTGTTTATTTTGGTGGGTGTGATTTATATGGGTCTCAAGTACACGCGTAAAAAGCAGTACAAACATTTAAACACGGCTATACTATGTTTGACTTTTGTCATCTTAGGATTCTCTTCGTGGTTAATGCTACCAATAAGAGCGAATGCCAATGTAATTATTAATGAAAATAACCCTTCGAGTGCAAGAGAGTTATTGGCTTATTACAACCTAGAACAATATCCAAAAACATATTTATTCTTCGGTCCACAATTTACAGAGCAGTACTCTGGAGCTGATGCAAACGATCCGTATCGCGACGATAAACCTAAATATGAAAAAGATTTAGAAAAAGGCAAATATGTGATTGTAAACGATTATAAAAATGCCAATTACAATTTCAACTCAGATCATGCTTCGGTTTTACCACGCATGTGGAGTCCTGAGCATGCAGAGAATTATATGTTATACACTGGCTTCTTAAATTTTAAAATCAAACCAGAATACCAAATGAGTAATGAGGTTAGAGGTTTGGTTTCAGATTTTATGGCTAGAGTTGGTAATGGTGAAATTGATTACGAACAATATTCTACGTTTCTAAGAACCTATGGCCCACGTTACCTTGATGTTGAAAAACCATCGCTAGGAAACAATATTGCCTATATGCTAGAATACCAGTTAGGGTACATGTATTGGCGTTATTTTATGTGGAATTTTACGGGTAGACAAGATGATATTCAGGGTAAATATGACATGCATGGTAACTGGATAAGTGGTATTAAATTTATTGACGAAATATTTTTAGGGTATCCACAAGAGAATTTACCGAGTGATGTTTTAAATAATAAAGGAAGAAACACCTATTATTTCTTACCACTAATTTTAGGATTAATTGGCTTTTTCTTTGTGCTAAATAGCGACAAAAAGCTCTTTTGGGTAATGTTGGTTTTCTTTTTGTTTACAGGGCTCGCCATTCAAGTTTATACCAATGTTCGTCCTTTTGAACCTAGAGAACGAGACTATTCGGTGGTAGGGTCGTTTTATGTGTTTGCCATTTGGATTGGTTTTGGTGTATACGCCATTTATCATCTACTAAGTGCCTATACCAAGCAAAAGCTTTTGGCTCCAGTGATTACCCTTGTTTGTTTGGTACTAGTCCCTGGAATTTTGGCAGCAAATAACTGGGATGACCATGACCGTTCTGGAAAGAAAACAGCAAATTCTATGGCACGAAAGTACTTAGAATCCTGCGCTCCAAATGCCATTTTATTTAGTATTGGAGATAACGATTCCTTCCCGCTTTGGTATTTACAAGAAATAGAAGGTGTACGCACAGATGTACGGGTAGTTAACACAAGTTTATTTCAAACCGATTGGTACATTGATCAAATGAAGCGACAAGCCTATGAAAGTGATCCAATTCCTTCGCAGCTTACGCACGATCAATACAAGTACGGAACGCGAGATGTAATTCCGGTTGAAGAAGTACTGCCAGACTCTATTGCATTAGATATCAAGGAAGCACTTAATTTTATTACCAGTGATAATCCTAGAGCCAAGTATAAATACATACTTCAGCAAAACGGTTATGATATAAATCAAGTGCGACGACAGGATTTAAACAGTAATTATTTACCAACTAAAAACTTAAGAATTCCAGTAAATAAAGCCACGGTCTTAGAAAATGGTATTGTAAAAGAAAAGGATGCTGACCTCATTGAACCTTTTATTGATCTTAGAATAACCTCAAATAACTTATACAAAAACAGGTTGTTGATGTTAGACATTGTGGCCAATAATAACTGGGAACGTCCAATTTATTTTACGGGTGGTGCCTTTGGTGACGACGACTACATCTGGATGAAAGATTACCTGCAATTAGATGGTTTGTGCTATAAACTGGTGCCAATTAGAACTCCTGTTGACCAGGCAAATCCGTTTGATATGGGACGCATTGATAGTGAATTAATGTATGATAAAATTAAAGATTGGGACTGGGGTAATAGCGGCACAGATATTTATCACGATGTTGAGACCAGAAAAAATGGAATCTCTTATCGTGGAAACCTTGCCAGACTTATAGAAACACTTATCAACGAAGATGATCTAGAAAAGGCAGAGGAAGTAGCAGATTTGGCCATGGAAAAAATGCCACTGGATGTGTTTGGGTACTATACCTTATTAGAACCATATATTAGTGCCTATTACGAAGTGGGCTCTGAAGATAAGGGAAGGCAGCTATATATTGATGTTTCAAAAAAATATCAGGAAAGTTTGACCTACTATATTTCACTACCTGAAGAAAAGCAGGAGCTTTTAATTGAAGAAATATCAACAGATATTGCGCGATATCGTAGTTTAATAGACTTGTTATTTACGTATGAGGAACGTGAATTTGTACAGGCAGAAATGGAAAAATACAATAATTTCATTCGAATGTTTACGGGTGAAACTGAAGATGTACCAGAGATTGACGATCCTGATATTCCAAAAGATACGACCATACCAGCCGATACCTCTAATTAATGGGAATTGTTCCTAATAAAACGCCTAAGGTTGCTAAACTTCTTTTCCCGTCATTAGTTTGGGAGGTGCCCTCTAATGAAAAAAGCATTTACCTCACCTTTGATGATGGGCCCACTCCTGTGATCACAGATTGGGTGCTAGATACGCTAAATGAATATGGAGCCAAAGCTACTTTCTTTTGTATAGGGAAAAATATTAAGCGAAACCCACAAATTTTTAATCGTATACTCGAAGAAGGCCATGGTATTGGCAACCATACCAATAATCATTTAAAGGGTTGGAACACGAAGACCTCTACCTATATTAGTGATATTAAAAAGTGTGAAAAGCAAATAACTAAGCACACGGCTGCAAAAACTACACTCTTTCGCCCTCCTTATGGCAAGATTAAAAGAAAACAAATCAAAAAAGTACAGAAGCTGGGCTATAAAATAGTTATGTGGAACGTACTTCCTGTTGATTGGGATAAGAAGGTATCAGTTACCCAATGCTTACAAAATGCGGTTTATTATACAAAACCCGGAAGTATTGTTGTGTTTCACGATAGTGAAAAGGCAGCGAGGAATATGCAATATGCACTCCCACGAGTATTACAACAGTTTACTAATGAAGGGTATAAGTTTAAACGTATTCCTGAATTAGCCCAATAAGGGTATTTGCGTCTTGTTCTCCACTATGACGCCATTTCATTTCTCCGTTCTTGTAGATGATTAATGTTGGTAGCCCTTTAATTCTAAGAGCTTCAGCTAATTCTTTGTTTTTTTCAACATCAATTTTGATCACCTTAGCTTTATCTCCTAAAGCTGCGGCAACATCACGCAATACTGCATGCATGGCAACAGATTGCTCATTCCATTCTGTAAAAAAGTCTAACAGCACTGGAATATTTACATCTATTAATTCTCCAAACTTTGACATATTTTAAAGTATTAGATCAAATCTGCTATTACAAATATAACATTTCCTTGTAATTAGGCGTCTTTCAAACCTTTTTTAAGTTCTATAACGGTAATCTCTGGCCAAATTCCTACGCGGCCAGGAAATGCTAAAAATCCGAATCCCCTATTAACATTTATAAATTGTCCTTTCTCTTCATAGACGCCCGCCCAATATTTATAACGCCATTTTACCGGGCTCCATTTTATCAGGCCCGGAATTTCTATACCAAATTGCATCCCGTGGGTGTGTCCGCTCAGGGTTAAATGATAGTGATAATCATCATGTATTACCTGTTCTTGCCAATGGGTAGGGTCATGACTTAGCAAAATCTTAAAATCGTCTTTAACAAGCTGTTCAGAGGCTTTCTTTAAATCTCCCTTTTGCTTGAACCCTTTTCCCCAATTCTCAACACCAACAATGGCAATTCTTTGTCCATCTCGTTCAATAAAACGACTTTCATTTAACATGAGGTCAAAACCTATTTCATGTTGAATGGTCTTTAGTTCTTCTAAATTGGCTGCTTTTTGTTCGGCCGAGGCCCAACTCACATAGTCACCATAATCATGATTCCCCAAAACAGAATACATCCCATCTTTCGCCTTCAGTTTGGCAAAGGTATCTTTCCAAGGGATCATTTCTGCCGCCATATTGTTCACCATATCACCAGTAAATAAAATGGCATCAGAAGCCTGCTCGTTAATTAAATCTACGGCGTATGCTATCTTTTCTCTATTATCAAAACTCCCACTATGAATATCACTAATCTGCGTAATTCTGTAGCCATCAAAGGCATCGGGTAGATCTTCAAAGTGTAGGGTATATTTTAACACCTTAAAATTATACTTCCCTTTTACCATACCGTATAAGAACGAGGCAAATGGAATAGCCGCAATACCCAGCGCTAACTGACTTACAAACTTACGTCGTGATGGTAAATACCCCGAAGTTTCAGCCATACCGCCTGTTGAAAAATATCGGTACAATGCCTGCGGAACCCTAATAATGTCTTCCCCAAACATAAAGATAAGTATGGCCATTTTTGGAACGTATAAGGTAAGAAACAACCCTATTGCCAAATTTACCCGTGTACTTAAACCTGAGCTTCGGTCTAAGGTATACAGTTGATAAATAAAATTTCCTAGTACAATTATAGACACGGTTAAATACGCAATATTAACCCATTTATTTCTAAATGTTGTGCGTACTGCCTGAAAAGCATAAAGGTCTATAATTCCGAATATTACAATGAAGATTATCCAGCGGATCATAGTGCAATTTTATCAAATATAAAGCATTTTAACATGTTAAATCGATTGTTAAAACTTATTTAACTATACCTTAAGATTTACTATCTTTCTTAAATATTTTCTTATGCTATTAACGTCAATCTTATTCTCTAAAAATGCCATTCAATAATCTTATTCCTTTACTCGAAGTAGAACACATGGGTAAAACCATTGAATTCTACGAAAGAATTCTTGATTTTACGTGTGTTGACAGAAAAGAAGACGAATGGGCCGTGGTTGTCAAAGACGATGTTACCTTGATGTTTTCAGCGCGTTTCTACAAAGAAAAGCATCCCCAAACCTACATGACAGGAAGCCTATTTATCAATACCGATGACGTTGATGTGCTCTGGCAGATTCTTAAAGACAAAGTCGATATTTGCTATCCCATTGAGAATTTTGATTACGGAATGCGTGAATTTGCCATATACGACATTAACGGTTATCGCTTACAATTTGGACAAGAAATTACCATAAACTAGGCTATAAAATACCATACATGAAACGAAGAAACTTTATTAAAAATGCATCCTTGACAGGTGTTGGACTCTCTATTGGAGGCAGTCTTATTGCTTGTAACGAATCTAAGAGTGAGGAATCAAACACTGCAATAACTACTACAAAAGCGTCCTTACCCCTGGTAATAGCTACATGGGATGTAAAAAATGCCACAGCAAAAGCGTATGAAACCCTTAAAGAAGGTGGTGACATTTTAGATGCCATAGAAAAAGGCTGCAATGTAGAAGAAGACAACGCCGAAGGGCTGTCGGTTGGTAAAGGCGGATTACCAGATAGAGATGGTCATGTGACCTTAGATGCCTGTATTATGAATAAAGAAGGTGATTGTGGGTCGGTGGTGTATCTACAAAACATCCCACATGCAATTTCGGTGGCGCGCAAGGTTATGGAAGACACACCCCATGTTATGCTTGCTGGTAAGGGTGCTGAGCAGTTTGCCTACGAAATTGGTTTTGAAAAAGAAGACCTCCTTACCGAAAAAGCCAAAAAAGCGTATGAAGAATGGAAAGTTGAAAGCGAGTATAAACCCATTATCAATATAGAAAACCACGATACCATTGGTATGCTGGCCGTAGATGAGAACGGTGATATCTCTGGTGGGTGCACTACTAGCGGACTTGCCTACAAAATGGCTGGTCGCGTAGGAGATTCACCAATCATTGGTTCTGGGCTGTTTGTAGATAACGAAATAGGTGCGGCTGTAGCCACAGGATTAGGAGAAGAAGTTGTAAAAACGGTAGGTAGCTTTTTAATCGTAGAATTAATGCGCCAGGGAAAAACACCACAAGAAGCCTGTGAAGAGGCAATAAAACGGATTGTTAACAAGCCCAATAGCAATTATAAGAACTTTCAAGTAGGCTATATTGCTGTCAATAAAAAAGGAGAAACAGGGTACTATGCCATTCATAAAGGATTTAGTATGACCAAATATCAGGACGGAATTAACCAAAACCTATATTCTGAACACTTTATCGAATAAAGCCTATGATGTTCATCGATGGAATTTTACAAGTCATCTATTTCCTACACGAAATCCGTTCATCGAAAGCCTTGAAACCCCTTAAAACAGTGGACTAAAAGCACTTTTACTCCATGAAATGCACAATTCAATTTTAAGAAAATTATAAAAATTGTGCATTTCATCGATGTTTTGGACAAACTCGTTCAAAACAACTAATTTTCTCTGCACTTTATCAAAAATTTCAAGAGCTAACTTACTGTCTGCCTTTACTTTGTTGTGGAAATAATCCCCAAATTATGAACAAAGTATTAATAGTAATAGCATTTTTAATCGTTCCTTTCTTCGCGACTGCGCAAAACGATACTAAAATTGAATCTCCAGTTTCAAAAACAGAAATCAAAGCTGCAATTAAGCAGGAGGTTACTATTAAGAAATATGATCCAATCACAATTGATCCTAGAAAACAAAATTTAGATCTTAACTTCAAGAAAAGTAACGACATTATTGATGTTAAGGCATATATAAAAAGTTTACAGTTAAAGCGTAAAGCAACTGTAATAAGTTAAATTCAATTTTAACGAAATAGTAGATAGCTAAAAAGAGCCGCACATAATGCGGCTCTTTTTTTATTTCAAGCCATAAGTTTTGTAGTTTTATGTTCTTCAATTGAACACAAATATGTCAGGACAAAAACGCCTATTCTTATTGGATGCTTATGCATTGATATTTCGCGGATACTACGCATTTATTAAAAACCCTCGAATCAATTCAAAAGGATTAGACACCTCAGCAATACTCGGTTTTACCAATTCATTATTAGATGTCATTAAACGCGAACGTCCAGACCATCTAGCGGTATGCTTTGATAAAGGAGGTAGCGTTGCAAGAAATGAGATGTTTCCCGAGTATAAAGCCAATAGAGATGAAACGCCAGAAGCCATTAAAATTGCGGTACCCTATATTGAGCAAATCTTAAAGGCCATGCACATCCCCATCATGGTGAAAGAAGGTTATGAGGCCGATGATGTGATTGGCACCCTGGCCAAGCAAGCCGAAAAACAAGGCTACCAAACCTTTATGGTAACACCCGATAAAGACTTTGCCCAATTGGTAAGTGAAAATATCTTTATGTATCGCCCGCGCTTTGGAGGTGGTTACGAAACATGGGGTATAAAAGAAGTACAGGAGAACTTTGAGATAGAACGTCCAGAGCAAGTCATTGATTTTCTGGGAATGAAGGGCGATGCCGTCGACAATATTCCGGGATTACCAGGCGTGGGAGATAAAACAGCAAAGAAGTTTTTAGCGCAATATGGTAGTATGGAAGGCCTCTTAGCAAATACGCACGAGCTTAAAGGTAAAATGAAGGAAAAAGTTGAAGCCAATGCCGAATTAGGGCTCCTCTCAAAAAAATTAGCGCGTATAATGTTAGATGTACCAGTGACATTTGATGAAACAGACTTCGAGCTTAACACTCCAGATATAGATGCCGTAAAGCAGATTTTTATGGAGTTAGAGTTTAGAAGACTTACAGAAAATCTGCTAAAAACATTTGCAACGCAGGAAACAGCACAACCATCTGTTGCTGCACCTAGCACTGCCGAGAAATCACCAAAACCAAAGTCCACATCGACCGCAGGGGCCGGACAATTCTCCTTATTTGGTGGCGAGGATACCCAAACAGAAACCACCACAAGCTTTTCGCGAAACACCGCCGGCACGACCTCACATTTCTATCAAAGTGTGGAGCAAGGACTCGCATTCGATCTCTTTTTAAAGCGATTACTGCAACAACCGTCGGTATGTTTTGATACCGAGACTACTGGCTTAGACCCTATCGTGGCGAAACTTGTGGGTATCGCCTTTTCATGGGAAAAAGGGAAAGGGTTTTACCTCCCTTTTCCAGAAGACGCGGAAGGAGCCCAAAACCTTATAGAGCAGTTACGCCCCTTCTTTGAATCAGAAACCATCGAAAAAATAGGGCAGAATCTTAAATATGATATCAAAGTACTGTCAAAATATGGGGTACAAGTAAAAGGGAAACTATTTGATACCATGATTGCGCATTACCTCATCAATCCAGACATGCGCCATAATATGGATGTGCTCTCAGAGACCTACCTCAATTACACGCCTATCTC
>CAZAPO010000118.1:0-7799 GCA_964487005.1 uncultured Flavobacteriaceae bacterium | reverse complement strand
ATCTTGTGTTGAAAAAATATTGCATGAGCTCCACGTTACTTCGGCACCAAGTGCAACAAGTGTTTCAATTAGTACAGCTGTTTGAATCGTCATATGTAAACAACCAGCAATGCGAGCGCCTTTAAGAGGTTGCGTGTCTTTATACTCTTCTCTCAAACTCATTAACCCAGGCATTTCTGCTTCGGCTAGTTCAATCTCTTTTCTTCCCCAAGCCGCAAGCGACATGTCCTTTACTTTATTAGGAATGTATGGAATCGTTTTAGTACTCATATTTATATATTTGTGTATGTCATTTTTATAAAAGAAACATCTTTGGGTTTGGTCTTAAAATAGCTAAATTGCTTACCCAAAATGCTTAGTCTGCCATAGGCAGCGCAAAGATAACCAATAACTTTCAGAATATTCAATGCCACTGTATAAAACAATAACTCCTAACTCACAAACTATTGTTAAGATTTGGAAGATTACAGAATCTTTCGATGAGTTAATAGCTCCTCTTGACCTTAAATCAAATAGTATGGAGCGTGTAATAGGGATGAAAAGTGAGTGGCACCAACGCGGATTTTTAAGTGTACGACATTTATTAAGAGACCTTGGATATACAGACCAAGACCTTTTTTATGACACCAATGGAAAGCCACATTTAAAAGATGGGAAATGCATTTCAATAACACATTCACATAATTTTTCTGCTGTTATTGTAAGTAGTAACGAAGTAGGTATTGACATAGAAATGCAACGAGATAAAATTGCGAGAATAGCACCTAAGTTTATTGACTACGAATTTCTGTATTTAGACCAAAGTTCAAATTGCTATAAAAGACGTCTAACTATTATTTGGGGGATTAAAGAATCACTGTATAAACTTTTTGCAACGCCAGGGATGATTTTTAAAGATCATTTTATGGTAATTCCGTTTATGATTAATGATGACAAAACCACAGCCTGGATTGATTATCAGGGCAAAAAATATGGATATGAAGCCAAATTTTTTGAGTTTGAAGGCTTTACTTGCGCTTACGTTATTGCTTGATGGGGAGAATATATCAAAACATAGTAAAAGCAAGTAACAATCAAGAGCAACAATTAGCAATACTTATTGATCCAGATAAGCTCGCAATAGATAAATTACCATTGCTTTTTACAAAAATTAATGCAACTAGAATAACCCATGTATTTGTTGGAGGAAGTGTTGTTAAGGCTGGGATTATGGATGGTTATGTTTCAAAAATTAAAACACTTACGAGCTTGCCATTACTCATATTTCCTGGAGATGTTACACAGATAACCGAAAACTCAGATGCCCTCTTATTTTTGTCTTTAATCTCTGGCCGTAATCCTGAGTATCTTATTTCAAAGCAGGTTGAAGCTGTGAAGAAATTAAAGGGCATGAATCTTGAAATAATTCCAACGGCTTATTTATTGATTGAAAACGGCAAAGAAACCGCAGTTGAGCGTGTGTCGAATACTGAACCCATGTCTAGAAGGAATATTCAATTAATATCAGATACAGCTAAGGCAGGTGAACTGTTGGGAATGAAGCTTGCATATTTAGAAGCTGGAAGCGGAGCAGTGCTTCCAATTAATTCTGAAATTATTACAGAAGTAAAAAAATGTTTAAAAATTCCACTAATTGTCGGCGGAGGAATCAAAACAATTGAACAGTTAAATACGGCTTATGATGCTGGAGCAGATTTGGTTGTTGTAGGAACAGCAATTGAAGAAAATGAATCATTTTTACAAAAACTAACTAAAGAGTGATGAAGGTATCTATAGAATTTACGTTATTACCATTGCAAAATGAATTTGAAACACCAATTCAAGAGTTTATTAAAGAACTAAGGGTTTCGCAATTTAAAGTTCTCGAAAACTCATTGAGTACGCACATTTATGGAGATTATTATAAGTTGATGCCATATATAACGGAGTTAGTAGCTACCACCTTTGAAAACTTAGACCAGGTGGTCTTAAATATGAAAGTTGTAAAAACAGACAGAAGCAATTATGAGCCAGATTTTTGATTTCTTTTTAGATGCATATCGGGCAACACCTACCTATTTGATAGTTTTAGAGGCCATAGCTTTTGTATTTGGTATACTAAGTGTTTGGTATGCCAAAAAAGCAAATATATGGGTGTATCCAACCGGAATTATTTGTACAGTAATTACTGTTTATTTATTGTATGTAAGCGAGTATTTTGGAGATATGATGATGAATTTTTATTACTCGGTCATGAGTATTTATGGTTGGTGGAACTGGTCGCGTAAAAAAGACAATAAGTACGTTGTTCCTATTTCAAGAACAAATACTAAAGAAAAGTATATAGGAGTATTATTTTTTGTGCTGACCATGATTGTAACGTACTCGGTTTATAAGGCGTATAATTATGACTTGCAAGTACCTAATTATATAGATATTGTAACGTCCGGTATTTTCTTTACAGCCATGTGGTATATGGCAAATAAAAAACTTGAAAACTGGACACTATGGATTATTGCCGACTTAATTACTGTACCTTTATATGCATACAGAGGGCTAGGAATGTTATCATTACAATACGTGGTCTTTACTATATTAGCAATTCAAGGATATATTGAATGGAAAAAAAGCTTAAACAAGAACCTTCAAACTGCATAAAGGTAGTTTTATTTGGGCCAGAATCAACAGGAAAAACTACGCTTTCAAGGCATTTGGCACGTTATTATAATTCTGTTTGGGTTCCTGAATTTGCACGTGAATATTTACAAGACAAATGGAATAACGAACGAAAAACTTGTGAACCAGAAGATTTGGTGCCTATAGGTATGGGTCAGATAGCGCTCGAAAACAAACTTGCAAAAAAAACCAACTCCGTATTGATTTGTGATACAGATTTGTTAGAAACCAAGGTGTATTCAGAAGCGTATTATGCTGGGACTTGTGATCCCGAATTGGAAAAGTATGCTATAGAGAATACCTATGACTTGTACTTTTTAACCTATATCGATGTGCCATGGGAGGCAGATGATTTGAGAGATAAACCTAACGAACGTGAGCGCATGTTTGAGGCATTTGAGGGCGCATTAAAAAAGTACAATCGACCTTATGTCGTATTAAAAGGAAGTAAGCGTGAACGCTTGGATAAGGCCGTAAAATATATAGATAAATTACTAGCAGAAAGATCTTGAAATTTACCAAAGAAGACATAAAACAAATCCTTGAAAAAGGCTTAACTGTTGACAAAGTTGAAAAACAATTTGAACTTTTAAAAAGTGGAATTCCCTTTGTTAATCTAGTTAGAGCTGCTACAATTAAAGACGGAATATGCAATTTTAATGAGGAAGAAAGAAATGATGCAGTTAAATTTTATGAAAGTAGGAAAGACTCTCTAAAGATTGTAAAGTTTATTCCAGCTTCAGGAGCGGCAACCAGAATGTTTAAAGTGTTAACGCAATTTTTAAATGACTATAATCCTAACCATGAGAGTATAAATGCCTACATCAATAAGAAAAAAGTAAAGGAGTTGACTGTTTTTTTAGTAGGATTAGAAAAACTGCCTTTTTTTGAGGAGGTAGTTACAAAATTGCACAAGATAATTCCAAACTTCAATGAATTACCATATGATAAGCAGCGCTTTGAATTTATAAAGACCATGTTAGCGCCAGACAGATTAAATTATTCATTTTATCCTAAAGGATTAATACCTTTCCATCGATATTCAGATCATACAACCACTGCATTTGAAGAACATTTGCATGAAGCAGCCAAATATGCTTCGGCCAATAATGTGGCTAATCTTCATTATACCGTTTCAAAGAAGCATCAATACAAATTTGATGAGGAGTTTAAACATATTGAAGAAGATGTAGAAGAAAAAACCAATACCAAATTCAATATATCTTTTTCTGTTCAAATGGATTCCACAGATACAATAGCGGTATCAGAAGATAATGAACCGATGAGGGACGAAGAAAATAAGCTAGTATTTAGGCCATCTGGTCATGGTGCGTTAATAGAAAACTTAAATGCAATAGATGCCGACCTTATTTTTATAAAGAACATAGATAATGTAGTTGTAGCGAAGTATTTAAATGAAGTTGCCTACTACAAAAAAGTTTTAGCGGGTGTGCTACTTAAATTAAGAGATAAGATATTTGAGTATGAAGATTTATTAGATTATAAAGTAACCACAGACCAAATAGAAGAAATAGAGGCGTTTTTAAAAGATCAATTAAATGTTGTCTTTGATGCTGGTTTTACAGGACTTTCTAATCATGAGAAGATTGTAATTCTAAAAAATCGATTACATAGACCAATAAGGGTTTGTGGAATGGTTAGAAATGAGGGAGAACCAGGGGGTGGACCATTTTGGATTATTGATCAAAAAGGAGAAACATCTTTACAAATAGTTGAATCTGCACAGATAGACAAGAAGAATTTGGCCCAAAAGCAAATTCTTAGCAATGCTACACATTTCAATCCAGTTGACTTGGTTTGCAGCGTAAAAGATGCAAAGGGAGAAAAATTTGATCTAAAGCGATATATTGACCATAATACTGCCTTTATAACAATGAAAACAAAAACAGGTAAAAATGTAAAAGCGTTAGAGAGACCTGGGTTATGGAATGGTAGTATGGCATATTGGAATACGGTTTTTGTTGAGGTTCCATTGCTGACTTTTAACCCAGTAAAAACAGTAAACGATTTATTAAAAGCAGCGCATCAAATAAAGTAATGTGGATAGGGAAACGCTAATATCTGAGTTGCAATATAAAGCTGTTAGAAGTTCTGGTAAGGGAGGTCAGCATGTAAACAAGGTTTCAACAAAAGTCGAATTACACTTTGATTTAGAGAATTCTAGGGCGTTGACCGTTGATGAAAAAAACAGACTTAAGATTAGATTAAAAAATAGGCTCAATAAAGAGCAAAAGCTCATCTTACAATCTTCAGAAACTCGAAGTCAGTTGAAAAACAAAGAAATTGTAACACGTAAATTTTTGGAGATAATTCTAACAGGACTTAAGCAAGAAAAAAAACGAATTCCTACAAAACTCCCAAAATCAGTCAAGTTAAAAAGGTTAGATGATAAAAAAAGGCATTCAGATAAAAAGCTTGGTCGTCAAAAACCAAAATTAGATTAAAACAATAATTGTATATGAAAATATATAATTGTTACGTATTTTTGCAGCGTTCTCAAAAGGGGTGCCTACAAGTGGCTGAGATCATACCCATTGAACCTAGAACAGGTAATGCTGTTTAGGAAAGCGAATGTCAAGAAAATGTCCTTTGGACATTTTTAGTAAGTGCAGAAAAACACTCAAATGTTTTTCTAAAAACTAAAATTGATATTCATAATATTAATTATTAACCAATAAGAATAATCACCTCTTTTTATTCGATTAAATTTTATTTCGAATGAAAAATTTATTTCTTTTTTTAGCACTTCTAGTGTTATCAGTCAATACTTTTGGACAAGAAAATGAAACTGTTCAAGACTCAACTAAGGTTGAAAAACTCGATGAAGTCCTTGTTAAGGCCGTTAGGGTAGAATCTAACTCACCAATTACACATTCTAATATTAAGAAGGAGGACATTCAAAAGCGTAATTTAGGGCAAGATATCCCAGTGCTCCTAAATTATTTGCCATCGGTGATTTCTTCGTCCGATGCAGGAGCAGGTATAGGTTACACTTATCTCAGAGTACGAGGCTCAGATGCTACAAGAGTGAATGTCACTATTAATGGAATTCCTTACAACGATAGTGAAAGTCAAGGTACATTTTGGGTAAATATTGGTGATTTTGCATCCTCTGTAGAGAGCATGCAGTTGCAACGCGGCGTTGGTACATCAACAAATGGATCAGGTGCTTTTGGTGCTAGTCTCAATATACTAACAGATGCCGTACAAGAAGATGCTGGTGGAGAGATTTCAAACTCATTTGGTTCATTTGGAACCAGGAAGCATACCGTTAAATTTACCACAGGTAAGGTAAACGATAATTTTGAGTTTGCTGGAAGATTATCAAGTATCTATTCAGATGGGTATGTAGACAGGGCATTTTCTGATCTGAAATCGTACTTCTTACAAGCAAGTTATTTTGATGAAAACACTTTAATTAAAGCACTAACTTTTGGAGGAAAAGAAAAAACTTATCAAGCTTGGTTCGGACTAACAGCAGAGCAGTTAGAAGAAGACAGAAGGCAAAACCCATATACCTACGAAAATGAAACCGATAACTATTGGCAAGATCACTATCAATTGCACTGGAACGAAAAATTAAACCAAAATTGGTCAACCAACCTAAGTTTTAATTATACAAGAGGGAAGGGGTATTTTGAACAATTTAAAGATGAAGAAGGCGCTGCAGACTATGATAACTTAATTGCTGATGACAGCGATGTCATTGTACGACGTTGGCTAGATAACCATTTTTATGTGATTAATGGAAATGTAACCTATAAAGAAAATGGACTTGAAATTATTTCGGGAGTTTCATTTAATACATATACAAATGATCACTATGGTGAGGTAATTTGGGGGAGTGATCTTGCTCCAGGAACCGAAATTAGAGACCGTTATTATTTTAGTGCTTCCGATAAAACAGATTGGAGTGTTTTTTCAAAAGCTACATTTAGAGTATCAGATCAGATAAAGGCATTTGTTGATTTGCAAGGGCGATTTGTTAATTATGCTACAGTGGGTCTTACCTCTAACAGAGCACCAATTGATGTTGATGAGAACTATAGTTTTTTTAATCCTAAGTTAGGTTTTACCTATAAGATTAATTCACTAAACAGTTTATATGCATCCTATGCCAGAGCCAACAAAGAGCCTAATAGAAATGACTTTGAGAGCAACTTAGACGGTGTAAAGCATGAAAGCTTAAATGACTTTGAATTTGGATACCGTTACCTAGGTAATCGTATTACCTTAAATGCTAATATTTATTACATGAACTACAAAAATCAGTTGGTGCTTACAGGGGCTATTGATAATGTTGGAGAGTATTTAAGAGAGAATGTAGATAAGAGTTATCGATTAGGCCTAGAGCTAGATGCTAGCGTTTCGTTATCAAATAAGTGGTTATTAAATTCAAATTTTGCACTAAGCCAGAACAAGATAAAGGATCTGACTATTGAAAGAGATGGTACATTTCAAAACTTTGGCGACACCAATATTGCCTTTTCACCAAATTTTATTTCAAGCAATATGTTGATCTATTCTCCAGAAAAGAATTTACAATTGGCCTTAATAGGTAAGTATGTGAGTTCTCAATATATGAGTAATACAGACACAGCTGCTTCAAAGTTGGAGGCATATTTTGTAAGTGATTTTAATATTAATTATGAAATAGAAGTAAATAATGTTTTTAAATCAATTGTTTTAAGTGGTATGGTTAATAATCTTTTTAATAAAGAGTATGTTGATCGCGGCTATACGTATTTAAACTTTTGGAGTGGTCCAACCTCTTTTGAGGAACAAGGCTATTATCCGCAGGCAACAACTAATTTTTTAATTGGGGCGACATTAAAATTCTAGAATTATTAGTAAAGACTATATGTAAAAACGTCATTCCTTCACATGACTGTAATAAACAGTCTTGTGAAGGAATCTGTAAAAAATCAGACACTTGATTATGAGAATGCTTGGAAATTTAGATTCTCGCAATGACGTTTTGGTATTATTTTTTAGACAGTCTTCTAATTGGTGATAATAAGATCATTGCCGTTTTGCTCAACACGATAGGCTTTTAGTCCACATCGCAAACTACTATCGTTTAAGGGCTGCCCTGTTATTAAACTGTAGGTATTTGGAGTCGT
>CAZAPO010000117.1:0-3012 GCA_964487005.1 uncultured Flavobacteriaceae bacterium | reverse complement strand
TATATTTTTGATAGATATGGTAAACTTATTAAGCAGCTGCATCCGCTAGGAGATGGTTGGGATGGCACTTTTAATGGTTATAATCTCCCTGCTTCAGATTATTGGTTTACAGTACAGTATATAGAACCAAGAGATGGGCAGCTTAGAACTTTTAAAGCGCATTTTGCACTCAAACGATAATAAAAAAGCCGAAGGTAATCCTTCGGCTTTTTTGATGTAATTGTTATAATATTCTATAAGCTCATGCTTAATGTTAATGTCAAATTGTTGTTCTCTGCAGCAATTCTTGCCGCATCAGTAAGTCCAGCTTCGTATAGTTGATGATTAATGGTTCTTTTACTATTCTCATAAGCCAAATCTAATTTAGAGCCACCAAAGTTATACCCAATACCTAATGAAAATCCTTTTAAGTCTCCGTAAAAAGAAGTGTCTTTATACGGACTTTCAATTAACTTGTAACCACCTCTAAAGCTAAAATTATTTTGTCTAATTTCACCACCTAAACGATAGGTGTTAGCTGCTTTTAAATCATTTGCAATTATATTGTTTTGAGCCGCAAAATATGTATCCCCTTCAGGAGTGAATTTTGTTTTTGAGAAATCTTTCCTCGAATAATCGAAACTAATTAATCCTTGCTGATTTAATATTAATGCAACACTACCTGTAATTTTTGCTGGTGTCTGTAATTTATATTCTGGAAAAATATTAACGACTTGTGGATCAATAATTGCCCAAGTTGGACCACCATCATCTCTTAAAGCTTCAACATATTGTGTAGTCTCATCTGTAATGTTATACCAAGTAGGCGAATCATATGTAAGACCAATTCTTAAATCGTCGGTTAATTTTGAAATGGCACCAAGTTGAAATGAGAAACCATTACCTGTAGTAGAAAGGTTGTTTTCAAATCCAACCTCGGTCACAATAGAACCTGGATTGTTATTTGTTTCATAAAGAAATGTAGAACGATCATAATTAATAAAATGCGAATTAAGATTTAGGCCTAGATATAAGTTATCTTCATATTGCGCAGCCAAGTTCACACTAAACTTACCAGCATATCCAGCAGTTACATATGAATAATCTTGGTCAAAAGTTCCAGGAGCAATATTAGAGGTGTACAAGGTATTTGCATCATCATTTGTATCTGGTTCTAGAATATAAGATTCATAGCCTAAAAATGCCTGCTGATTTCTATATCCGTAAATGCCACCAATATCATTATACGCGTTTGAAATGGTTTCTTCTGGGAAGGCCGAAATTTCATCTAATCGTAATCCTTGCGCATTTGCCAAGAAAAAATCACCAATAGAATTGTTTCCAATTCCAGAGGCTAAAAATCCATCATTGTAATTGGCGGTTTGATCATATGCAAAACCTAGAACAAATTTGTTCCATGGCGAGTTACTTCTGTTATTAAACACAAAGGCTGCTCCTGCTTGTATAAAGTCAAAATTTGAATCTGATGTTGCGTTAACACCGTTGAAATAACTGGTTTCATTTTCTATATCCATACTTGAAACAGATAATGACGTGCTACTATAATTGAAGATAGCAGAGCCTGCAGGGTTTAAACTTACTGCGGTCATGTCACCACCTAATGCACCAAAAGCACCGCTCATAGCCCTAAATCTGGCTGTTCCCATTAGTTCACCACTAGAATATCTAACCGCATCGGTGATGTCTTGGGCGTTAACATAAGACATAGATATAACACCTATGAATAGTAAAATTAACTTTTTCATATTATAAATTTTTCTTTTCGGGTTCCTAAAGATTATTTCTTCTTGAAGATGATCTGCTACCGCTTGAATTGCTTCTAGATCCGCTAGATCTACTTACACCAGAAGATCTGCTACTTGATCCTGATAATGATCTATATGTACCGCTAGATCTACTACGAGAAGATGAACTTCTATTATAGTTATTTGATCTGGTAGATGATGATCTTGTTGTAGTTCTTGATGGTCTAGTAAATGTATTGTTAGAACGCGATGTTCTTGGTCGCGTCGTTGTTGTTCTAGGACGTGTTGTGGTAGTTGACCTTCTTGGTCTAGCGTCATCACCACTAAATGTGGCTCTTCTTCTAGGTACAGCATCAGAAGAGAACCTAGTTCTATTTGCACTCGAAGAAATACTACTTCTTCTATTAGTGTTTAATGAACTTCTTCCAACTACATTTCTGCGGTTTGTGATTCCGCTAACACCAGAATTAGAATATATAGATCCTCTACGGCCAGCGTTGTAGGCGTAACTTCGTCTGTTATAGAAATTATTACCATATCCATAGTAAGGATATCCGCTGAAGTTATTAAACCAGAAGTTAGAATACCCAAACCCAAATCCAAATCCGTAATAAGGGTGATACCAGTTTGGACTGTTCCAACCTATATAAAATGGTGAGTTCCAATAATCATAAAACCCCCAGTTCCCGTGCCATGCAAAAGGGGAAAAAAATCTATTTCGCCAAGACCATGGGTAAAAACCGGTCATAAACGGTCTATTATAAATAGCAATAGTTACATCATTGGGGTTGGTGTTTTGGCCCCAACCACCATAACCTTGATAATCTAGCGTATCATTTGCCACTTCGTAATCACTTGAATATGAATCAATATCGGTGAAATAAACATCATCTGTAGTATTATCTTCAAGCTCTAAAGCCTTTTCCTTAAAATAATTAGTATAATAATCAGAGTTATTACTTTGTGATTCAACAGGGGCAACTTCAACATATTGAACTGGTCTATCTGAGGTGCCATAAATTCCATCTTCTTCATAACCTGCATACTGATATGACCCACAAGAAGTGAAGCCAATTAGTAAACATATTGCGCCAACAAGTTTTATTCCTGAATTCAAGTAGTTCTTTAATAGCATATCTCTTTAAATTAAATTGTTGAACATAACAAAAATAGTTAGTTTTGTCGAACTATTTTTTTATTTAACATAGACACAATTTTTGTGCCAAATTGATATTTATGAGTAAAAACCTTACAAGTAGGAGCGAAG
>CAZAPO010000116.1:0-13353 GCA_964487005.1 uncultured Flavobacteriaceae bacterium | reverse complement strand
TAACAAAAAAGCTATAGATGCTGGATTGACATTTAGAAGCCTAAAAGATACAGTAAAAGATACATTTGTTTGGTGGTATTCTGATGGTCTTACCGATGAGCAACGCCAATCTTTTGAAGAGAATCCAAATGCATCAATTAATGTTGAGCAAAAAGTAATAGAAGCTTGGAAGGAATTAAGTAAATAAATAATAAATAAACACATGAAACCATTAAGAAAAGAAGATATCAAACAAGAAGTGTTTGATCTTTATGATGACTATGCCCATAATAAAATTAACAGACGACAATTTGTTGAAAGGTTGTCACTCTATGCTATAGGAGGCATTACAGTGACTTCATTAATGAGTTTTATAATGCCTAATTATGTAGATACGCTAATGGTGAAGCCTAATGATCCAAAGCTTATATCAGATTATATTAATTATGATTCTCCAAAAGGAGGAGGAACGATCAAAGGTTTGTTATCAAGACCAAAAAAAGGAAAAAAGAAATTGCCAGGGATTGTGGTGGTACATGAGAATAGAGGCTTAAATCCATATATTGAAGATGTAGGCAGAAGAGCTGCTCTAGCAGGGTTTATTTCGTTAGCACCAGATGCTTTAACACCACTTGGTGGTTATCCAGGTAATGATGATGAAGGAAGAACCATGCAACGTCAAAGAGATCGGGGCGAAATGTTGGAAGATTTTATTGCTGCCTTTAATTACCTGAAAAACCATGAGAATTGTGATGGTAATGTTGGTGTAGTTGGTTTTTGTTTTGGTGGTTGGATCTCCAATATGATGGCCGTGAAGGTACCAGAACTTAAAGCAGCAGTTCCTTTTTACGGTGGACAACCATCTGATGAGGATGCAGCAAAAGTAACGGCTCCATTGATGCTACAGTTTGGTGAATTAGATAAACGTGTCAATGAGGGTTGGCCAGACTACGAAAAGGTATTAAAGGCAAATAATGTGACATACGAAGCGCATTTTTACCCAGGAGCGAATCACGGTTTTCACAATAATACCACCCCACGGTACGATGAAGCAGCAGCAAAATTAGCGTGGGACAGAACCATAGAATTCTTTAAAAAACACTTGAAATAACCTATTGTTTGCTAATGATTGGACATTCATTTAAATCAAAATGGTTTTGGTTCAAAACATTTGGAATAATACTTTTATGCGGCTTAACCGCTTGTAATAAGTCAAAGGAAGAGATTAATGAAGGAATACCAGAAGTTGTTGAAACTCCAAAATTTTATTTGGGAGCCGATCTTTCTTATGTTAATGAAATGCTTGATTGTGGTGGTATTTATAGGGATCAAGGAATAGTAAAGGATCCATATACCATTTTTGCAGAACGAGGAACTAATATTGTTCGCGTAAGGCTATGGCATAATCCAACCTGGACTAATTATTCTAATTTAGAAGATGTTATAAAAACAATTCGGCTTTCAAAGGCAAAAGGAATGGAAGTGTTGCTTGATTTTCATTACTCCGATGACTGGGCAGACCCTGGTGACCAAATTATTCCTTCGGCCTGGCAACATATTGATGAGTTATCAACGCTAGGAGATTCTTTATATAATTATACGCTTAACACCTTAGATAGGCTACAAGAGTTAGATCTTACTCCTGAGATGGTGCAAATTGGTAATGAAATAAACAGTGAGATACTATTACAAGCTCATGTTGATGAACTTACGGTACCTATTAATTGGGAGCGGAATGTTTTTTTACTAAATAAAGGGATTGAGGCAGTAAACGATTTTAATAGTAGTTCTTCCCTTGCTGTTGAAACGATGATTCATATCGCACAGCCAGAATTTACATTTCCATGGTTTGATGCGGCTTTAGAAAATGGATTAATTGATTTTGACTGGATAGGCCTCTCTTATTATCCGAAATGGTCTTCTACTAATATGAATGAATTACCTGAGGCTATTGGTCAATTAAGAGAAAAATATACCAAACGTGTAATGATTGTAGAAACTGCCTATCCGTATTCACTAATTGCAAGTGATGATGCTAACAATATTTTAATGCAAGATGCGCTCATAGATGACTATCCTGCTACCAAAGAAGGACAGCTTAGTTATATGATTGATCTTACGAAGAAGACCATTGAAGGAGGAGGAGAGGGTGTAATTTACTGGGAGCCAGCCTGGATAAGTACCAACTGCACTACAAGATGGGGAACAGGGTCACATTGGGAAAATGCTACTTTTTTTGATGCCGAAAATGGAAATGAAGTACTCCCTGTATTTAATTTTTTTGACGTAACTAACTATACTAATTAATGAATAATGTCTAAACTTACCACGCCATTAGAAGCCTTCCTGCATTGGGAGTCTAACGCTCCTGATAAGATATTTTTAAAACAACCTATAAACGGTAAACAACTTACTTATACATTTAGAGAAGCAGGAATAGAAGCTCGTAAAATTGCTTCGTATTTGGTCTCTTTAGAGTTACCTCGACGTAGTCATATTGCCCTGTTATCAAAAAACTGTGCCCATTGGTTAATGGCAGATCTTGCGATTATGATGTCCGATCATGTTTCAATACCCATTTATCCAACATTAAACGATGCTTCAATAAATCAGGTACTAGTTCACAGTGAGTCAAAGGCCATAATAATTGGAAAACTTGATAATTTTGATTCACAGAAATCAGGAATCCCGGATATCCATAAAATAAGTATTGAATTATATGGTGAAAATGAAGGCGCATCGTGGGAGAAAATTGTAGCATCAACTACGCCACTTTCTGAAATTTCATCGATGAATCTTGACGATTTGCACACCATCATTTACACATCTGGTACGACTGGAAATCCAAAGGGTGTAATGCATACTATTCGTAATTTTTCTGAAAGTATCAACCTTTTTTCGGGAGCGGTTGAAATTGGGGATCATCCCAGATTATTTTCGTATTTACCTTTAGCGCATGTTGCCGAAAGAATGGGTATAGGGACGCATGGGATTTATCGCGGTGCCGAATTTTCATTTCCAGAAAGCCTTGAAACTTTTGCTTCTGATTTAGAACGATGCCAACCGGCTGCATTTTTTGCAGTTCCGAGGATATGGACGAAGTTTCAGGAAAAAATCCTTGAAAAAATTCCACAAAAGAAATTGAGCCTATTATTAAGTATTCCAGTGGTTAACTCACTTATTAGAAAAAAGCTCAAGCAAAAATTAGGCCTTCGTAATTCAAAATACTTTTTTTCTGGTGCAGCTCCATTATCAAGCAGTTTAATTGAATGGTATGAGACAATTGGAATCTCAATTTTCCAGGTGTATGGAATGACCGAAGATTGTATACTTTCACATGCAAATTTAAAGGGAAGAAATAAAATTGGAACGGTAGGTCAACCATGGCCAACGGTAAAAATTAAACTATCAGAAGACGGTGAGATTCAAATAAAGAACAACTGTTTGTTTAAAGGTTATTACAGGGCACCAGATATTACTGCCGAGGTATTTACTGAAGATGGTTATTTTAAAACAGGAGATATTGGTGAATATGATCACGACGGCTATATGACAATTACTGGGCGTGTTAAGGACCAGTTTAAAACAGATAAAGGAAAGTACATATCGCCAGCACCACTTGAGTTAATGATGGCAAAAAATACAGATATCGAACAAATTTGTATTGTTGGAACCGGAATCCCTCAACCTATTGCATTAGTTACCCTCTCTGAGTTGGGTAAAGCCAAAGCAAAAGACACCCTTGTAGAAGGTTTAATTACTACTATTGAGCATGTGAACCCAAACTTTGAAAAACATGAAAAAATTGAGAAGGCCGTTGTAATGAAAGAAGATTGGAATGTTGATAATGGGTTAACCACACCAACACTCAAAGTAAAGCGTAATAGTATAGAAAAAATACATATGCCTTATTACAAGCAATGGTTTGAAAGTTCAGACAAAGTTATTTTTGAGTAATTGGTTTAATAAATGGATAATTCTATGCCCTTTGACCAGCTTTATATTTTAAATATCAATAATGAAATTTTGTCATTTTATGGTTGGTGGCAATTTACCGTTTGCATGTTTGCCTTTATTGCCCTACTTGCCATTTGGTGGGAAATAGGTAAAAAGCAAAATGATTTTGGACAGGTATGGCTGGCGCTCTCAGTATTATGTTGGAGTATTTCTGGAGCCATTGAAGTATATTACGCCAAAGCAGTTGTTGAAGACACATTAATACTAGACGGCTGGCGTAGTGTGCTATCATTGGCAAACAGTTTGTTCATTCTACTATCTTTACCTTGGTTTAGATATCTTCCATTACCAATTGCACACATAATTAAATCAAAATATTGGATATATATTGTTGGACTACCCTTTTTGTTTTCTGTATTGCCAACCATTAGTAAAATGATTACGGGAAATATGATGGCCATGATGAATGAATTAGACGTGTATTATGCCATCTTTACACTGGTTTTTTTAGGTTATGTACTTTGGGAGTCATTTATTCGAAGACGTTTAAAAACACTGGCGCTACTTTCTTTGGTTTGTATTGGTATTGTGCTTGTTGCACAGATATATAAATTGTCTGGATATTCTATAAATCTCACCTTGTTTTCAGCCATCTTTAAAACTTCACTAATTATGATTTTCTTTGCTTTAGCCCTAAGTTGGGTTAAAGAACTGTCGGAAAATATAATTCCAGAATCGCAAAACCTTAAAGTCATTTTTAAACGAAAAAAAGGAAGTAATGGCAAGTACGAACAACTCGTAAACTTAAAGGGATTTCCAGGTACCGAGACACGAAAAGTGAAACTTACGCCAGCAATGTACGAGCTCTTTATAAAATTTGCGAAGCGCAAGTTAGAGAGTGAAGATGCCTGGTTAGAAATCAAACCTAAAAGTGCTCATCTTTCAAAACGAACCTTCGATATCAATGATTACAATGAAGTAAAACGTTTGTTACATGCTTTACTCGATGGATTGTTTGGCAAGCAAAATTGGACACCCGAGCATCATTTAAATCCATCAAAAAATGCGCTTTTTGAAATGTCAGAAAAACGTGATCGTAAAATTAGATTAGTAATTCCTGCCGCTAACATATCATTGTAAATCAAACATTTATAAGTTATTGTCTGTAATAAACTTTCCGACAATTTTATATTTTTTCTGATTTTTTAACATTGAACCATATCAATTTTTCAATTTGGGCTCAAAATCAAACTCATGAACCCAAAATTTTCGCTGTCATTTTTTTTAGGATTACTTCCATTCATCAATCAAGCGCAGTCAGCAGGACTGGACGAACAAATAAATGATGCCTTCATGCCATTTGCCACTTGGTGGGAAGGCTTCATTTTATCAGAATTAAATATTGGTGGTACCGGCATTCCAATAGTACTCATATTGTTGCTTTGCGGTGCACTATTTTTTACAATTTATTTTGGTTTTATAAACGTTAAGCATTTTACTACGGCAATTAACGTTGTGAGGGGTAAATATGATTCCCTTGAAGAACAAACTCAAAATTTATCGCCACAGGTTTATGAGGTTCAAGGAGATCTTATTGATACTATTAAAGACGAAAGTCATAAAGGAGAGGTAAATCACTTTCAAGCTTTAGCCACCGCAGTTTCTGGTACCGTTGGTTTAGGAAATATTTCAATGGTGGCTGTTGCCATCTCAATTGGAGGTCCTGGCGCTACCTTCTGGATGATTTTAGCGGGTCTTTTAGGAATGTCTACAAAGTTTGTAGAATGTACACTAGGAGTCAAATACCGAGATATTGATAAAGATGGAAAGGTGTTTGGTGGCCCTATGTATTACTTATCGAGAGGCCTTAAAGAAAGTGGCCTGGAACGGTTTGGAAAAATATTAGCAATTACCTTTGCTGTACTTTGTGTAGGTGCGTCATTTGGTGGTGGGAATGCATTTCAAACCAATCAGGCAGCGGCACAAATAATCGGGCATTTTGGGCTAGAGGGTTCTTCTACAGGAAGTATTATTGGTGTTGTTTTTGCAATTCTAGTTGGAATTGTAATCATTGGAGGAATAAAAAGAATTGCCAAGGTTACTGAGAAGGTTGTTCCGTTTATGGCTATACTCTATGTCGCCGCAGCATTATTTATTATTTTATCAAATTGGAGCTTTGTTGACGACGCTTTAAGCTTAATTGTTAATGAAGCATTTTCACCAAAGGCAACTATTACTGGTGGTTTCATTGGAGTTATGATTCAAGGTTTTAGAAGAGCTGCATTTTCAAATGAAGCAGGAGCGGGATCTGCTGCCATCGCGCATTCGGCCGTTCATACTGAGTATGCTGCATCAGAAGGATTAGTAGGGTTGCTTGAACCCTTTATTGATACCGTGGTAATTTGTACAATGACTGCCATTATCATAATAATGTTCAATATGGATGGCGCTTTTGTTTATGGTGATGTGGTTAATGGACAAGCCTTGATGGCCGATGGAAGTAGGGTAGGTGGCGTAAATTTAACTTCACTGGCCTTTGATACAGCAATTCCAGGGTCATCAAATGTACTAGTATTTGCCGTATGTCTTTTCGCATTTTCAACGATTTTATCGTGGTCTTATTACGGATTGCAATCATGGATGTATTTATTTGGTAGAGGAAAAAGAACTGATTTAATGTATAAGATTTTGTTCTTAATGTTTACCATTCTTGGGGCAGCAATTACCTTAGACGCGGTTATTAAATTTTCTGATGCCATGATACTAGCACTCGTATTTCCAAATATGATTGGTTTATTATTCTTATTTCCTAAGGTGCGAAAAGAAATGAAACGGTATTTATTGGCTATAAAAAGTATGAAAAATATTAAGTAAAGTTAATATGATAAAAATCAGTCATAGTTTTAAAAAAGAAGTTTACATTTATACTATTGTTAAACATAATATTAAACACTATGACGATAAATATTCAATATGTACATATGTCGACCAGTGAGGCTATGAATGAATATGTGACTGGAAAATTAAAGAAGTTAGCAAGGAAGTATGATTGGATTATTGGTGCCGAGGTTCATTTTGCCGTTGAACATAATGCCAAAGAAAAAGGGAAAATTTGTAAGATGGAATTAAGTGCCCCTGGCCCAAGAATATTTGCTTCATCAAATGAAGATAACTACGAAGACGCTGTTAAGAATACTATTAAAGATCTGGAAAAACAACTAAAAAAACGTAAGCAAACGTTTCAAAACCATTAATAAAAAAAAGGAGCCAATTTAAGGCTCCTTTTTAAATTTATATCTATTCTCTTCCTAACATATATCCTATAACTCCACCTGCAACGGCAAATCTAATACCAAAGGTTACAATGGCAGTAACTATCCCCATTATGTCTGTGAGGTCGGTAGTTGCAAAAGAATGCAGAGTGGCACAACCACCAATAAATGCACCAATTAGCAATCCAGCTTTCGCTCCAGTTGCAAATGTTTTAATACCTGCCCATTTGGCAAATATTATAGTTACTAAAGTGGCATACAATACTTCCATCAAAATAATGTGTGGAATATCAGTTTCTTTAGTAGCTTCCTGGAATTCAAATCCAAGAACAATGTAGATAAGATAGCCAAGTCCAAATAGGGCAATTGTTCCGCATATTACGGCTAGAACATTATTTTTCATTGTAGTTAGTTTTATGAATCTTAGTTAAAAGATTCGGTTAGATTTTAAAGGTACTAAAAAATAGAGCAAAATATTTGTAAGTTCTTGATTACGTGTTATATATCAAATAACTGAATTTATCTGTGATGATAGGGCTCATTTCTTAAGATGGTAAAACCTCGGTATAGCTGCTCGATAAAAAACAACCTTACCATTTGATGTGAGAATGTCATTTTTGACAATGCTAATTTACCTTGCGCCCTTGCGTATACATCTTGCGAGAAACCATATGGACCTCCAATTACAAATATTAGTTTTTTAATGCCAGCATTCATATGCTTTTGTAAATAACTTGAAAAGGACACAGAATCCATTTGTTTCCCATGCTCATCCAATAGAACAACAGTATCTGACGTCGCTATTTTGCTTAACAGTAAATCGCCTTCTTTTTGTTTTTGCTGAGTTTCACTCAAGTTTTTAGCATTCTTGATATCTGGAATAATATCAAAAGAAAACTTAATATACCTTCCCAACCTGTTCTGATATTCGGCAATTAGGACTTGCAGCTCTTTATTATCTGTTTTACCAATGGCAAGTAATGTGATTTGCATAGCGCTAAATTAGCGTTCAAATAGCACCGATACAACTTGTTTTAACTTTTTATAGTCCCAAAGTATTAAATACACATTGCCAATTAACATAAGTGCAACAATATAAGGTGTTCCAGTAAAGCTCATAGAAACTACAATAACAAGAATGTTTACAACTATGGGCAGATAAATTAATGCCCCAAAGAAACTAGTTCTTGGAATCAATAATAAAATACCTGCTATCAATTGCATTAGACCTATGAAGTTCCAATAAAACCCTGTTTGATATAATGCTTCGAAAAAAAATCCAACGGGTGTATCAATCCCAAGAATGGTAAAACGTTCACCTAATAGTTTTTTTAATCCTGAAGGTAAAAATGCTAGAAACAATAAAATTCTAGTCATCCAGGTTAGTATTTTAAAAACCTTTTGGGCATATATTTTTTGATGTAATGCGTCTAGCCAATTCATTGCACTAATTTATAAAATGACGATTAGAATTAATTAATGTAACAAGTAGGTATAAAAGGTAGCAATTCATATTTTAGCATTAAAGTAAAAAGTATGATTACTGAAGCACAGTTTCAAGAAGAGATTGATTTAATTATTGCCAACGCCATTCGAGAAGATGTAGGAGACGGTGATCATAGCTCCTTAGCGTGTATCCCCAATAATGCAAGGGGTAAGGCTAAATTGCTAGTGAAGGATGAAGGTGTGATTGCTGGCGTTGCCTTTGCAAAACAGGTTTTTAATTATGTTGATAAAGAGTTGACCGTAGAAACGTTAATAGAAGATGGAACCACTGTTACTCATGGTGATATTGCGTTTTATGTTGAAGGTGCATCTCAATCGATCTTAAAAGCAGAACGCTTGGTTTTAAATGCTATGCAGCGTATGAGTGCCATTGCAACGAAAACAAAACTGTTTGTTGACCTATTGGAAGGGACAGGAACTAAAATCTTAGATACTAGAAAAACCACCCCAGGGATTCGAGCATTAGAGAAATGGGCCGTTAAGATAGGAGGAGGAGAAAATCATAGATTTGCTTTGTATGACATGATAATGCTAAAGGACAATCATATTGATTTTGCAGGAGGAATAACTAAGGCTATTGATATGACAAAAGATTATCTGAAGCAAACAAAAAAAGATCTAAAAATTATTGTTGAAGCGAGAAATCTTGAAGAAATAAAGGAGATACTTAAAAGTGATGGCGTGTATCGTATTTTAATAGATAACTTTAATTACCAAGACACAAGAAAAGCCGTGAAGATGATAGGCAATAGATGCCTTACCGAATCTTCTGGAGGCATAAATGAACAAACAGTTAGAAAGTATGCAGAGTGTGGGGTTGATTATATTTCATCTGGTGCATTAACACATTCAGTATATAATATGGATTTGAGCCTTAAAGCAGTTGAATGAGCAAACCAATAGAAGAAAGATTAGATAAAATACCTATTGTTAATCTGATAGTTCGATTTTTAAAGAAAATCAAATTACCAGGATTCGAAGGATTATCAATATACGACCTTTTGGAAATGTATGTCATTGGTATTGTTCAAGGGGCGCTAACTACACGTGCTAGTGCAATTGCGTTTAGTTTTTTTACTGCTATATTTCCATTTTTACTTTTCATAATAATATTAATCCCATACATCCCGTTTGAGGGATTTCAGGTGCAATTCCTGGCATTTCTTGATACATTTTTACCGCCTCAGACCTCAGAATTTTTTAATCAAAATATTTTTGAAAATATAAGTACTAACAGTCAAGGAAGTCTACTTTCAACAGTTTTTTTATTATCAATGTTTCTTATGGCAAATGGCGTAAGTGCTGTGTTTTCTGGATTTGAACATTCGTACCATGATCAACTAACCAGAAACTTTTTTAACCAATATCTCTATGCATTGGGAGTAGCTTTAATATTGGCTTTTTTGGTGGTTTTAACCGTTGGTGTTCTTGGATATACTCAAATTTATATTGTACAACCGCTTTATGAGAATATAAGTGGTGAGGACATAGAAAGCTCTAAAGCAGGGTTATTTTGGTTGAATACGGCAAAGTTTATTTTTTCAACAATTATGGTATATGTCGCCACAGCTACTTTATATTTTTTTGGTACCAAGGAAGGCCGCCAATCTAAATTTTTCTCGATAGGAGCATTTTTTACAACCTTACTTATCTTGTTAACCTCATATCTATTTGGATTATATATCGAGAACTTTTCACAGTACAATGAACTGTATGGTTCAATTGGAGCACTCTTAATTTTGCTATTCTATTTATGGTTGAACTCAAACATTATTTTATTGGGTTATGAACTAAATGCTTCCTTGCAGCAGTTAAGGCGTAAATGTTAAGCAATGAATACGGTGTACTTTATAGATGTTATTTTACCAATTCCCTTAGAACGTCAGTTTACCTATAGAATTAGTCAGGCCGAAGCCGACTTTTTACAAGAAGGAATGCGAGTAGCCGTTCCGTTTGGTAAAAGTAAAATATATACAGCCTTAGTTTATCGCATTCATCAAAGTGCACCAGAAGTTTATGAAGCAAAGGATATACATCAAATATTAGACGAACATCCAATAATTACTGAAACTCAGTTAACACTATGGGAATGGATTGCTCAATACTACATGTGCACACTTGGAGAGGTTTTAAGAGCGTCTTTACCTAGTGCTTTTCTATTGGAGAGTGAAACAATAATCTCCCTTGATAACGAGACCAAGATTGATGAAACAACTTTAAAAGATGATGAATTTTTAGTGTATGAGGCATTGACCTATCAATCAAGCTTAAAAATTCAAGAAGTTGTTAGTATACTGAATAAAAAAAATGTGCTCCCTATTATTAAGCGATTGTTAGATAAGCAGCTTATTAAGGTGAATGAAGAGTTGTATGAAAAGTACAGACCAAAGCTAGTAAGGTATGTTAAATTACATAAACAATTTAGGGAAGAAAAAGCACTAGAAGATTTAGTGGATCAATTAAGTAAAGCACCAAAACAAAGAGCAATTGTACTTTCATATTTTTCGATATCAGGCGCAAAAAACGAACCAATTAAAGTTTCTGAATTAACAAAAGCGGCCAGGGCCACTTCAACTCAAGTCAAGACGTTAATTAACAAGCAGATATTTGAAGAGTTTTACCTTCAAGAAGACAGAGTTTCTTTTGATTCCACAGATGAGGTTCCAGAAATCACATTGAATGAGTATCAAGAAAAGACTTTAAGTAATATAGGTCAAATATTTGAAAATCAAAGCGTTGCTTTATTGCATGGTGTTACATCTTCGGGTAAAACCGAATTATATGTTAAGCTAATTCAAGAGGTTATATCTAACGGTAAGCGAGCGCTGTATCTGGTTCCAGAAATTGCCCTTACATCACAATTGGTAGTTCGGCTAAGGAGGTATTTTGGTGATCAAATTTCGGTCTACCATTCAAGGTATTCCTTAAATGAACGCGTTGAGGTTTGGAATAACGTTTTGGCGCGTTCACCTAAAACTAAGGTTGTACTTGGTGCAAGATCATCAGTGCTATTGCCATTTCAGGATTTAGGACTAATAATTGTTGATGAAGAGCATGAACAATCGTACAAACAGTTTGACCCAGCACCAAGATATCACGCTAGAGATACGGCAATTGTATTGGCAAACATTTTTAAGGCCAAGGTTGTCTTAGGGTCGGCTACACCTAGTATTGAAAGCTATTTTAATGCCACCAAGGAGAAGAAATATGGCTTTACCCAATTAACCAGACGTTTTAATGATGTTTTGCTCCCTGAAATAGAACTTGTAGATCTTAAAGATAAGTACAAACGCAAGCGTATGAAGGGTCATTTTAGTGATCGATTGATTGAAGAAATGACGGAAGCATTGGCTAATAATTATCAGATAATTTTGTTTCAAAACCGTCGTGGTTTTTCACCCATAGTTGAGTGTAAAACTTGTGGGCATTCACCACAATGCCCTAATTGTGATGTTAGTTTGACTTTTCATCAGTACAAGCACCAATTGCGCTGCCATTATTGTGGTTACACAATGGCTATGTTGCAAAACTGCCAGGCCTGCGGGAGTGTAGAGTTAGATAGCAAAGGGTTTGGAACAGAGCAAATTGAGCAGGAGGTGAAAGACTTATTCCCTGAAGTGAAAGTAGCAAGAATGGATTTAGATACTACCAGAGGAAAGTATAGTTATGAAAAAATAATTTCAAAGTTTGAACAGCAGGAAATAGATGTACTTGTAGGCACGCAAATGGTAACTAAAGGGTTGGATTTTAGAAATGTGAAGCTTGTAGGTATTATGAATGCTGATAATTTGCTGAATTTTCCAGATTTTAGAGCTCATGAACGTAGTTTTCAGTTAATGCAGCAAGTTGCAGGTCGAGCTGGAAGAACAGAAGAAAGGGGCAAGGTACTTATTCAAACCTACAATCCATATCATAAGATCCTTCAACAAGTTTCAACAAATGATTATGAGTCTATGTTCAATGAGCAGTTAGATGAACGATACAACTATAAATATCCACCTACATACCGTTTAATAAAAATAACCTTAAGACATCGCGATTACAATAAAGTAAACGAAGGTGCCGATTGGCTGGCAAAATCGATGCGACAAATTTTTAAGCAGAATGTTTTGGGTCCAGAGTTTCCTCCTATATCAAGGATTAGAAATAAGTACAATAAGAATATACTTTTAAAAATACCACAAGGACAATCCCTTCATAAAACTAAAGAAGCTATTCATAAAGTTAAAAATAGCTTCCTCAGTATAAATGACTTTCGTCCTATAAGGGTAATTTTAAATGTCGATAATTATTAAATGTTATTTAAAGCATCAACCAATTGGGTCTTTTTATTCCTACTTAAAGGAATTTCGTAAGCACCCACTTCAACATTTTTACTGTTGAATCGATCGATCTTATCTAAGTTAACAATATAAGACTTATGAATTCTTAAGAATTTACCTTCGGGTAACTCCGCTTCAAAAGCTTTCATGGTAGATAAAACTACAAGGCTATTTTCTTCAGTAACTACTTTCACATAATCACCAAGAGCCTCTATCCATTTTATATCCTTGATATAAACTTTTCGTTTCTTTAAATTACTCTTTACAAAGATGTGCTCGCCATCGGTTTCCTTAAAGTCTAATTTCAGCTTATGCTG
>CAZAPO010000115.1:0-2912 GCA_964487005.1 uncultured Flavobacteriaceae bacterium | reverse complement strand
CACCTGTTTGGAAAAGTAAGGAGCAGTTAGCTCTTGCGCTTCCACGGTACAAAACATTAGAAGCACTGCTAAATGTTAAACTTGATTATAAAATACCTGTGCTACGGTTATTTTCGTCAGTAGAAGAACAAAACAATTGGTTTACCGCATCAGATAAGCCAACGCTTTCAGAATTTTTAAAACCAGAAATACTTGAGCTTCATAATCCTGCAATTAAGAGTGAGTTTGGTTTTGGTGAAGTGCTGGATACTGGAAGAATTGATACCAATGCACTAATAGATAATTTTAAGGAGTATTTAAGTGCAAAAAACTGTTTAATAGAAGAATCTTTTGATCATACTAGATTACACATGGCTAATGCAAAAGTTAGTTATGGTGATTACAATGCAAAACAGCTTGTTTATGCCGAAGGTTTTGGCTTAAAAAAGAATCCATATTTCAAGCACTTGCCTTTAACAGGGACCAAAGGAGAGTTACTAATTATAAAAGCACCAGAACTTAAGATAGATTTTGTGCTTAAATCAGGGGCATTTATTATTCCATTAAGAGATCATCATTACATAGTGGGTGCAACATACGAGTGGGAAGACAAATCAAACACCCCAACATTGGCTGCAAAAGTTGAGCTTGAAAATAAACTAAACAATTTCATTAATTGCAACTATAAAATCATAGAACAAGTTGCTGGAATGCGTCCAACAGTAACTGATAGGCGTCCATTAGTAGGGCAACATCCAAAATATAAAAATCTTTATGTACTTAACGGTTTAGGTACAAGGGGTGTAATGATAGCTCCATATGTAGCCAATCAACTTTACAAGTATATCGAAAATGGAACACGAATAGATCAAGAAGTTAGCATTTCTAGATTTGACGACTAAGAGGCCTCTTTATTTAAGCCTTTATCGTAGTGAATAAAAAAGTTGATCCAAATATTTCTTGACAATCTCACAATAATAGGGTAAAATGCAACCAAAGTTCCAACAATAGCAAAGAATGTTGTTTTTAAACCAGCACCAATAATGAGATACGATATCATGAAGGCTGCTACGGCAAAAGCAATACCAACGGCATAACTAACGTACATGGCACCATAAAAAAATGAAGGCTCCATCTTATATTTAGTATTACAATGTGAGCAGTTAGTTTGCATTTTCAACATTTCGGTAAGAACATAAGGGTTCTTATTAATATACATACTTTCATTGTGACATTTAGGGCATGTACCAGTAAAAATACTGTAGATCTTTTTTCCTTTTCCTAGCATAGTTAATTATCTTATTTTAGCCAAAAATTAACGAGACAAAGTTAAGCTTTACATTACTTAACTCCTGTAACTTTTGTAACAAAATGCTAAATATACACAAGCTTTCTATTTCATTTCAGGGTGAGTTTTTATTTGAAGATATCTCATTTAGATTAAAGGGAGGTGATCGCGTTGGTCTTATTGGAAAAAATGGCGCTGGTAAATCAACCTTGTTAAAAATTTTGGCAGATGAGCAAGAGTACGATGGAGGTCAAGTAGCAACTGAAAAAGAACTGAAAATTGGTTTCCTAAAACAGGATATCGATTTTGAATATGGCAAAACAATTCTCGAGGAAGCCTATCAAGCTTTTGTTGAGATTAAAGAACTGGAACAAGGCATAGCAAAGATAAGTGAACAGCTAGCAGAACGCACCGATTATGAAAGTGAAGGATATAACCAGTTAATGATAGACCTAAATGACAAACAGCACCAATATGAAATAGCTGGTGGATATAATTACCAGGGAGAAACAGAAAAAGTGCTTCAAGGGCTTGGATTTAAAAGGGAAGATTTTGGAAAACTTACGGATACTTTTTCTGGAGGATGGCGCATGAGAATTGAGTTGGCAAAATTGTTACTGCAAAACAATGATGTGTTACTTTTAGATGAGCCAACAAATCACTTAGATATTGAATCAATTATATGGTTAGAGGCCTTTTTAAAGAATTATCCAGGTGCCGTAGTGATAGTTTCGCACGACAAGATGTTTTTAGATAATGTTACCAACCGAACTATTGAAATATCTTTAGGTAGAATTTATGATCACCCGAAACCTTATTCAAAATATTTGATTTTTCGGGACGAACTAAGAACACAGCAATTGGCATCTCAAAAAAACCAGCAGAAGCAAATTGAACATACAGAAAAACTCATAAACAAATTTCGAGCTAAAGCGAGTAAAGCGTCGATGGCACAATCGTTAATTAAGAAATTAGATAAAATAGATCGCATAGAGGTTGATGAAGATGACCATAGTGTAATGACAGTTAATTTTCCTATTTCTATCACACCAGGAAAAGTAGTTTTGGAACTGTCAAATATTGAAAAACATTATGGAGAACTTCAGGTACTAAATGCGGTTAATTTAATGGTTGCACGAGATAATAAGATTGCATTTGTTGGACAGAATGGTCAAGGTAAATCAACCTTAGCGAAGATAATTGTTCAGGAAATTGATTTTGGTGGTGAACTAAAATTAGGGCACAATGTGCAAATTGGATATTTTGCCCAGAATCAGGCTGATTATTTAGATGGGAATAAAACTGTATTGGATACAATGATTGATGCTGCCAATGAAACAAATAGAAGTAAGGTTAGAGATATATTGGGAGCCTTTCTCTTTAGAGGGGATGATGTAGAAAAATATGTAAAGGTCTTATCAGGTGGTGAACGAAATAGATTGGCACTAGCAAAACTATTATTACAACCACTCAATGTGCTCATTATGGATGAGCCAACCAATCATTTAGATATTAAGTCTAAGAATGTATTAAAAGAGGCGTTAAAAAAGTTTGAAGGAACATTAATCTTGGTATCACACGACCGAGATTTTCTTCGCGGACTTACGAACAAGGTTTATGAGTTCAAGGATAGAAAAATAAAAGA
>CAZAPO010000114.1:0-5298 GCA_964487005.1 uncultured Flavobacteriaceae bacterium | reverse complement strand
AATCGGCAATGAAAGCTTCCTGCTCTAATCCGTTGGCTATATCTAAAATTGTATCTTCTACACCGAGATCTCCTAAAACCTCATCTGCTGCTTTCTTAATAATACGTGCTCTTGGATCGAAATTTTTATACACTCTATGTCCAAAACCCATTAATCTAAATGGATCACTCTTATCCTTTGCCTTGGCCATATATTTTTTGGTGTCTCCACCATCTTCTTTAATGGCTTCAAGCATTTCTAAAACCGCTTGATTTGCACCACCGTGTAAAGGCCCCCAAAGCGCAGATATTCCAGATGATAGTGAAGCAAATAAACCTGCATGTGATGAACCAACAATTCTTACTGTTGATGTTGAACAGTTCTGCTCATGGTCTGCATGTAGAATCAATAATTGATCTAAGGCGTTAACTATAATTTCATTTTGTACATAAGGTTCATTTGGTTGTTTAAACATCATATGAAGGATGTTCTCAACGTATCCTAAACTCTTATCTCCATAATCTAATGGGAGTCCGTTTAGCTTTCTATGTGCCCAAGCAACAAGTATGGGAAACTTACCCATGATCTTGGTGATAGACTTGTACATTGCCTCTGGGGAATTCACATCAACTGACGACGGATAAAAGGCAGTTAAGGCACTGGTTAATGAGGACAACACTCCCATTGGATGCGCAGTTCTTGGAAAAGCATCTAATATCTTTTTTATATCATCATCGACGATAGACTGATCTTTAATATCGTTATGAAATTTTTCTAACTCCTCAGCATTTGGAAGCTCCCCAAAAATTAATAAAAACGCTACTTCTAGAAAGTCTGCTTTTTCTGCTAATTCTTCAATTGAATAACCGCGATATCTTAATATACCTTTTTCACCATCTAAAAAAGTTATCCCACTTTCACACGAACCTGTATTTTTAAATCCTGGATCTATTGTAGTTACTCCTCCCGTAACACCACGAAGTGTTTTAATATCTATAGCAACTTCATTTTCTGTACCTGTGACTAAAGGGAATTCGTGTTTTTGACCGTTAACTTCTAACGTAGCAATTTTTGACATTTTTTAAGCGGATTTTAAGTGAATTTCTTGCTGCGAAACAGCTGTACGAAATTACGAAATATATAGGGATTTATAAAGTGAATAACCAAAGGATTTTGCAATGATATTATAAGAAAAATAAATACGTCGATTGCCCTAAAAACATTTAGGTGAAACTTCCAATTTTTATTTATGTTTTTATTGCTATCTTACTGTTAACTATTCTAACCAACCTTAAAATGAAATCCATTAAAATTTTTCTATGCTCCATTTTATTTATTTCTGTTACAAGTTATTCTCAAACAATTCTTAATGCTGAGTCTTTAAGAGTAGATATGCTTAAAGGAAGTGAAAGTTGGTCTGGTTTTGCCGGATTAAGTTTTGGCTTTGTTAAGAACACAACCGATAATTATAATGTATCTACAAATCTCGCCTTTGGTTATAACGGAGGTGAAAATCTTTGGATGATTATTAGTAATATCTATTTTGATAAATCGGGCGATAGCGAGTTTCAGAATTCAGGTGTTCAACATTTCAGGTATAATAGGCAGATTAGTGAAACTGTAACATTTGAAGCTTTTCTGCAAGGCCAATACGATGCCATTTCAAGAATTGATTTTAGAGGTCTTATTGGTGTAGGACCAAGATTTGATCTCTCAAAAAAGAAAGATAATGATGGTAAAAAATTCTCGCCAAAAAGTAGAATTTTTATTGGCACTTTAGTCATGTACGAATATGAAAAATCTTCAGAGCTAGATATGGATGTTAGGCGTAAAGACCTAAGAGGAAGCAATTACCTTAGTTTTTCGCTATATCCAAGCGATAAAGTAACTATTATTAGCACCACCTATTACCAACCTAAGCTTAATATGTTTAAAGATTATAGAATCTCAAGTGTTCTTGGACTAGAAATTGGTTTAGGATCAAGCAATGTAGCTGACGAAAAAAAGGAGAGCTTTTGGGATAAGCTCTCCTTTAATGTGAATTTTAGTTATAATTATGATGCGTTTCCTGTGGTTTCTATTCCAAAAACACAATACAGTCTAACTAATGGTCTAAGTTTTAATTTTTAGACTAGTTTATTTTAAAAGCTTTTTCTTGAGGGTAATACCCTATTTGACCTAGCTCTTCTTCAATGCGTAAAAGTTGATTGTATTTTGCCATACGATCACTTCTAGATGCAGATCCTGTTTTAATCTGGCCAGTATTTAAAGCTACAGCTAGATCGGCAATTGTATTATCTTCTGTTTCTCCAGAGCGGTGTGACATTACTGATGTATAGCCTGCATTTTTAGCCATATTAACTGCTGCAATAGTCTCGGTTAAACTTCCTATTTGGTTTACTTTAATTAGAATAGAGTTTGCGATATCATTTTCAATTCCTCTTGATAGGCGCTCAACGTTAGTTACAAATAAATCATCTCCAACTAACTGCACTTTATCCCCAACTTTTTCGGTTAGTACTTTCCAACCGTCCCAGTCATTTTCATCCATTCCATCTTCTATAGATATAATTGGATATTTAGCACATAGTGCTTCTAAATATTCTGCTTGTTCCTGTGATGTTCTTACCTCACCTTTATCTCCTTCAAACTTCGTGTAGTCATATTTTCCATCTACATAAAACTCGGCCGCCGCACAATCAAGGGCAATCATTACCTCATCGCCAAATTTATATCCTGCATTTTCAACTGCTTTTGCAATGGTATCTAATGCATCTTCTGTTCCTCCCGCAAGGTTTGGTGCAAAACCACCTTCATCACCTACAGCCGTGCTTAAATTTCTATCGTGCAATACTTTCTTTAAATGATGAAAAATTTCGCTTCCCATTTGCATAGCATGTGTAAAGCTTTTAGCTTTTACAGGCATCACCATAAATTCTTGAAAGGCTATTGGTGCATCACTATGTGAACCACCATTAATAATATTCATCATTGGCACCGGAAGTGTGTTAGCAGACACGCCTCCAACGTAGCGATACAATGGCATTCCTAATTCGTTTGCAGCGGCCTTGGCCGTTGCTAATGAAACCCCAAGTATTGCGTTAGCTCCTAATTTTGATTTGTTATGAGTACCGTCAAGCTCGATCATGGTTTGATCAATTAGGTTTTGTTCAAAAACTGATGCTCCAACTAATTCTTCTGCAATTATATTATTTACATTGTCAACAGCATTTAATACACCTTTCCCCATATATGAGTTCCCACCATCTCGTAATTCTACAGCTTCGTGCTCACCAGTTGAGGCCCCTGAAGGAACTGCAGCTCTACCAACAATACCATTTTCTGTTGTTACATCAACCTCCACGGTTGGATTTCCTCTTGAATCAAAAATTTGTCTTGCGTGAATATCAACTATTATACTCATTTCTTAAATATTTTTTGTCTGTTTTTTTGCTCATCAAAGGTACAAAATTGCACCTCTATAAATGATGAATAGGGTTACTATTACATGAATTAGCTCCTATAACGTTTTAGTAAAATAAAAGGCAATGAAATAATCATTGCCTTATGTTTAGTTTGATTTTATATTGTCTATAAACTGATCGAACAAATATGATGAATCATGTGGCCCAGGGCTTGCCTCTGGATGATATTGTACAGAAAAACAATTTTTGTTTTTCATTGCCAAACCAGCTACGGTATTATCGTTAAGATGTAAATGCGTTATTTCTAATTCTGGATTTGCCTCTGCTTCTTCTCTGTTTACCGCAAATCCATGATTTTGCGAAGTAATTTCACCTTTTCCTGTTTTCAGGTTTTTTACAGGATGATTAATACCTCTGTGACCATTGTGCATTTTATACGTAGAAACGCCATTAGCTAAGGCTATTACCTGATGCCCTAAACAAATTCCAAATAACGGTAAATCTCTTTTAATAATCTCTTTAGCTACTTCTTGTGCTTCATGCAATGGTTCTGGATCTCCAGGTCCATTTGATAAGAAATATCCATCTGGTTTAAATGCACTCATTTCCTCAAATGAGGCATTATATGGAAATACCTTTATGTATGCATCGCGCTTCGCAAGATTTCTTAAGATGTTTTTCTTTATTCCAATATCTAGGGCCGCAATTTTATACGATGCATTTTCATCGCCAAAATAATAAGGTTTTGATGTTGATACTTTAGAAGCTAATTCAAGTCCCTTCATGCTTGGTATTTCGGCAAGTTGTTTCTTAAGTCCTTCTATATTATCGACCTCGGTAGAGATTACCGCATTCATGGCACCATGATCACGTATATAACTCACAAGTGCTCTTGTATCTACATCTGAGATTGCGAAAAGGTCATTAGTCTCAAAGAAATCTTCTAAAGATCCATCGGCAGCCACTCTAGAAAACTCATAACTAAAATTTTTACAAATTAAACCTGCTATTTTAATTGAATCTGATTCTACCTCTTCGTTATTAACTCCATAGTTTCCAATATGTGCATTTGTTGTTACCATGAGCTGTCCAAAATACGAAGGATCTGTAAAAACCTCCTGGTATCCCGTCATCCCTGTATTAAAACAAACTTCACCAAATGCACTCCCTTCTTTGCCTACGGCCTTACCGTGAAAGATTGTTCCGTCTGCCAGTAAAATAATTGCTTTTTTACGCGATTGGTATTTCATAAGTGTTGTGTTGTAATTCTTTGTGTCAAAAGAATAAAGTTTCGCAAAAATAAATGTTCCTGTTTAAATACTGAATTTTTTAAATAAAAAAAGGAGTTAAATTATTAACTCCTTTTTCACAATATTGTTTGTTCTATTTATGACTATAGGCCAATGCCTTGGTAAAGTCTATTTCATCATTAAATGAAGGCTTATACTTCGCCACGTATTCTTGAAGTTTCTGTTTATTGTTAACCAATGCAATTAGTTCCTTTTTTCTTAATTTGACTTTATTCAAATCTCCATTGGTATAGGCATAGTATGTTGCCTTTTGTTTTATTTTTGGTCTTAACCTATTAAGTTTAGGGTCTGCAGCCGCCTCAATTACTTTTATATCATATGTTTTGGCAAATGTCAAATTTTTATCTCGATGCAACACCTCATAAATTTGATCATCATCACCCATGCCCTTAATCTTTGAGTAAATCTTATTATTAATTAATATACTTTCAATTCTATTAAAATCATAGACCAAAACACTCCCATCTTCTAGCTTGGTCATGAATAATTTTTTATCTATGTTATAATTGATGTTTGGAACGCTAAACGTACTCTTCCCTGTTTGAATTATTGCCTTATTATTCCAGCTTTCAAATAAAAACACT
>CAZAPO010000113.1:0-2756 GCA_964487005.1 uncultured Flavobacteriaceae bacterium | reverse complement strand
GTCTTTTTCTCCGGGAGTCTCCATGTTTGTTGCAAGCCAGTCTGAAACCGAGCTGCAAACTTTATTTGATGCACTCGCTACTAATGGTGGTCAAATCATGGTTCCACTGGCCAATTACAATGGTGAAGGCGATTACGGGTTTGGTGAAAAGTTTGGTTGGTGTGAAGACAAATATGGTGTTTCATGGCAATTCAATCTTTCAGCATAAAACCAACCACTATCCCATGATAAAATTCTTTAGAACCATTAGAAAAAGTTTACTCGCTGAGGGTAAAACAGGGAAATACCTAAAATATGCGGTTGGTGAAATTATTCTTGTAGTGATTGGGATTTTAATTGCCTTACAGATTAATAATTGGAACGAAGCCCGCAAACTAGAAAATATGGGCAAGGTGTATCTTGGTGAAATATATACCGATCTAGAAAACGAGGTCGCCAACCTAAACGACATCCTTGCAGGACTCAACGAGCAGTACAAAGGCACCGAATACATACTATCCTTTTTTGAATCGACAGAGAAAGCGATCATCGATACCCTATGGTTTACAAAAAACCATTGGGCGCCGTCAAAAATATTTATCATCCAGCGCAACAAGAACACCTATGATGAGTTGAGTGGGTCTGGACAAATGGGCCTGTTAAAAAATGAAACCCTCTCACAAGGACTGGAGCAATTTTATAAAGATTTGGATGTGCGCATCACAAACTTTGAGGAGTATCCCTTACAAGTACGCATGCGTCTTAGAGACCTCACCTTCCCTATGGGTACTGTGGCCGATGCACAGCAAGAATTTTTTAAGGATAAACTTACCGCTGACTTTATAGAAGAATATCTATCCAATCAAGAGGTGTATGAGACCTTGCTTTCTATTTACAAAACCTGTAGGTACAATATCGAGTTTTTTAATATGTCGCTGGACGCTGCTGAGCAATTATTGCTGGATATGGAAACCGAGTATCCTGAGTTGGTAAGAAAGCAATAAATCAACCAAAAACCACCCTTTTGGGAAAAGAGTGGTTTTAAACGTTGTAGGTTGCAAGGTTCTCAGTAAACAATACTGTGTAAATGTTTCTTTTTAGAGGCATGGCTTCATGCTTACTTTATGTTTCACTTACTACTAAACTAAACCTAGTAAACAGCATACAAATCTCATGCCAAATCCCTATTTTAGAGCCTAACAAACGCTTAAAATTATGAGCTGGATACACGTCATAGGTTTTGAGGAAGCCACCGGAAAATTAAAACAGATCTATAAAAAGATAAAAGGACCTAACAATCAAATAGATAATGTGCTTAGCATCCATAGTTTACGTCCGCAAACACTAACAGGGCATATGAGCCTGTATAAGAATACCCTGCACCATAGCAACAATAGCTTCCCAAACTGGCAATTGGAGTTACTAGGCACCTATACCAGCTATATCAATAAGTGCGACTATTGTTACGAGCACCACTTTGCTGGAATGAAACGCTTTTTACAAAATGATACCAAAGCTACAGCACTACGAGAGCATATAGAAAACAACACCCTGGCCAATTACCTTCCTGAAAAAGAATATGCGCTTATAGATTATGCCCATAAGCTTACCCTTGCCGCCGATACCCTTACTAAAGCCTCCATAAGTTATTTGCGCAGTCTGGGATATGATGATGGAGAGATCTTAGAAGTGAATCAGGTGGTGGCCTATTTTAACTATGCCAACAGAACGGTCATGGGATTGGGAGTAACTACAGCAGGTGAAGTATTGGGGCTATCGCCTAGTAATAAAGACGATGAAAACGCCTGGGATCATCAATAGGCAGCTAAACATCAATGCTTAAGAGTACTCAGGGATCTTCCCCTTCACGCCTTTAAAGTACGCGTGCATAAATTTAAAATCGGCATCCTTATCATCTGTAGGGTAAAAAGGTTCAGATATCTTGTTCGTTTTGTTTTCAAAGTCCAACGTAATCATAATAATAGGTACCTCAGCAGCTTTGGCAATATAGTAGAAGCCCGTACGCCAATTGGCTACTTTTTTACGAGTACCTTCTGGGGCCATTCCCATTCTAAACTGCTTGCGCTCTTTAAAAAGTTGTGCAATGGCCTCTACCTGATTCATATTTGAAGTACGCACTACGGGAGCGCCACCTAAAGCTCTAAAAAACCACCCATACGGAAACTTGAACAAGGCGCTTTTCCCAACAAAATTGGTTTTTATACCTAATACCGATCGTAGCAATACCCCTAACGGAAAATCAAGCCAGTGGGTATGCGGTACCGCTATAATCACCGCTTTAGGCACACTGTCAAAGTCGGTGAAACCTGTGACCTTCCAGCCCCAAATCTTATGGTATATAAGTTTTGCCAACCAGCGCATACTACATTTTTTGGTAAATAGATTTAAGTGTGTCTCTGGTAATTGTTTTTTTCCACTCTTTGCCTAGCGCATTTTCCCAAAGGGGCTCTAAACTCATGGCCACATCAATCATGGTGTCAAAATGATGGTCATCTAAGTGCGAACATACATTGGTAGGGATACTAATTTCATGTTTTTTAAGCATACGTTTAAAGAGCTTATAACCTTTAGGGTAAAATGCCTCTAACTGATTAAATACAATGCAGTTGCCAATTCCATGCTTGGTCCCTAAGAGGTACGACAAGCCATAGCTTAAAGCGTGGGCTACGCCTACTTGCGAGTAGGCAATACTCATACCCCCATGCCAGGAGGCCATCATGAGTTTGTCCTGTGCTTCTTCTGTGCTCAAAGCATCC
>CAZAPO010000112.1:0-7769 GCA_964487005.1 uncultured Flavobacteriaceae bacterium | reverse complement strand
TGATATGACTACCATATCAGAAACAGTTCATATAAAAAACGCCGCTCCTGTAACTGTAGATTTGCAATACACACATCATGGACCAGTAGCTCATATTGACACAAAAAATAACAAGGCCTATGCCGTTAGATGCGCTTGGTTAGAGCCAGGAGGGTCGCCATATTTGGCTTCCTTAAGAATGGATCAGGCAACAAATTGGGAAGAATTTAGGGAGGCATGTACTTATAGTCATATCCCTGGTGAAAATATGATCTGGGCAGACAAAGCAGGCAACATTGGTTGGCAAGCCGTAGGTATTGCTCCAATACGAAATAATTTTAGCGGTCTGGTTCCAGTACCCGGAGATGGTCGTTACGAGTGGGATGGATATCTACCAATTATAGATAAACCAAACAGCTTCAACCCTGAGTCTGGATTTATTGCCACTGCCAATCAAAATGTTACACCAGATAGTTATGAGCATTGGAATGCAATTGGGTTTTCATGGTCAGATCCTTATCGCGGAGATCGGGTTAATGAGGTTTTAAGCTCAGGAAAATTAATGGATATGGAAACTATGAAAGCCTTACAAGTAGATTATCTTTCCATACCTGCGAGAACCTTAGTCCCATATCTAGAAACTATTGAATTTGCAGGTAATGTTCAAGAAGCAAAATCAAGACTTAAAAACTGGGATTTTGTGTTGAGCCCTAACGCTGTAGAAGCTGCAATATACGTAGCCTGGGAAAATGAAATAAAGCAAGCCGCAACGGAGAAATTTGTTCCAGTAGAAGCAAAAAAATATATTACAAGTCTTCAGTTAAAACGAATTATTGACTGGATAGAACATCCAGATTCAAAATTTGGTAGTAACCCAATTTTAGGTCGAAATCAGTTTTTAAGTGATTCGTTTAATAAGGCTATTAAGTATTTAGAAACCACTTTAGGTGATGATATGAGTACATGGCAGTATGGTCAGGAAAAATTTAAACACACCTATATTAGGCATGCCTTAGGCGATGTTGTTAATGATACCCTGGCCAATAAGCTTAATCTAGGTCCACTTCCACGAGGTGGAAATGCCTATACTCCTGGATCAACAGGTGGGAACAATAGACAAAGTAGTGGAGGTTCTTTTAGAATGATTGTAAACACTGGTGACTGGGACGCAGCCATAGGAACCAACGGACCCGGGCAATCTGGTAACCCTGACAACCCCTTGTATCGAAATCTGTTTGAACCCTGGGCAAATGATGAATACTTCCCTGTATACTTCTCTAGAGATAAGGTAGAAGAGGTAACCATTACCAAAACTTTACTAGAACCAAAAAATTAGACCCTTTATTAAATATGAGTAAAAAGCACGTAGATATACTTATTATTGGAGCAGGTCTTTCTGGTATTGGAGCTGCTTGCCATTTGTCCCGAAAAAATCCAGACAAAACCTACCTCTTGCTAGAATCAAGAAATGAACTTGGTGGTACCTGGAGTTTATTTAAATATCCTGGTATTCGATCAGATTCAGACATGTATACCTTCGGATATTCGTTTAAAACATGGGACGCTGCGAAATCATTTGCTGATGCGCCGTCTATACTTAAATATCTTAATGAAGCCGTAGATGAATATAAGGTAAGAGATAGAATTATATATAACCATAGAGCAATCACATATAATTTTGATTCAACGCATAAACAATGGTCCATTACTGCAAAAAACACGCTCACAGGTGAGGAATCAATGTTCACCTGTAGTTTTATCTTTAGTTGCAGTGGGTATTATAATTATGATAAAGGTTATACACCAATATTTGAAGGTCAGGAAGATTTTGAGGGAGAAATTATTCATCCCCAGAATTGGCCTAAAGACGTAGATTTATCAAATAAAAATGTTATTGTAATTGGTAGTGGTGCTACGGCAGTAACCATAGTACCAGAGATTGCCGAAACTACCGCTCATGTAACTATGTTACAACGGTCTCCAACCTATATTGGGGTTTTACCGAACAAAGACAAAATAGCTGGTTTTATAAAAAAGATTACACCAAAAAAAACTGCTCATAAACTTATTCGAATAAAGAACGTGTTATTGGATATGCTATTTTTTCAATTTTGCAGGAGATACCCAAATGCAGCGAAGAAATTTATTATAAAAGGAGCTAAGAAAGCACTAGGTGATTATCCAGTAAACCCACACTTTACACCAAATTATAAACCATGGACACAACGATTTTGTCTTGCACCTGATGGTGATTTTTTTGAGGTCATAAAACAAGGGAAAGCATCAGTTGTAACTGAACATATTGAGCAGTTTACTAAAAACGGAATACAATTAAAGTCAGGTAAAATACTTAACGCAGATACAATTATTACTGCTACAGGCCTTAATCTATTACCATTTGGTGGGGTGAAAATCACCATTGATAACGTCCCTTTCGATGTTTCAAAATCATTTGTCTATAAAGGAGTTATGCTTAGCAGCTTGCCTAACCTTTTTGTGTTTGTAGGTTATACCAATGCCTCTTGGACACTAAAAAGCGACCTCACTAGCGAATATATTTCTAGGATTTTAAAATATTTAGATAAAAACGAATATCAACAATTGGTAGCTAATGTGAACGATGGTGAGTTAGAACCAGAACCCCTGTTAAATTTAAATTCGGGGTATATTCTTCGATCAGCTGAAGCATTACCTACTCAAGGTCATAAAGCGCCATGGCGTGTTTATCAAAATTATATTTTAGATTATAAAATGCTTAGAATTGACAAAGTCAATGACGAGTACGTCTCTTTTATATAGGAAATTGCTATTTAACATGAATGTATGTTGTTAAATTGAACTACATTTATATATCAAAAACTAATACAATGCAAGTACCAGATCACATCACCGAAATATTGATATTAGCTTTACTAATAATCACCTTCGCACAATCGGGAATCGACAAAATTACAGATTGGAAAGGCAATGTTTCTTTTTTAAGTGAGCACTTTAAAAAAACCATTTTTAAAGGCAGTGTACCAATACTATTAGCGATAGTTTTAATAATGGAAATTGTAGCTTCTATTTTCATGATTATTGGATGCTACCAGTTAGTATCAAACGGTGAAACAACCATGGCACTCTATGGTTTAGTTCTTGCGGCCTTAACACTTTTGATGTTGCTGTTTGGACAGAGAATTGCCAAAGATTATGCAGGTGCTATGACGATAGTAGTTTATTACGTACCAACCATATTAGGCATCTATTTTTTGACTAAATAACTATTAAATGGAAGTTATCTCAACCAACATTGCTAGTCCGCGTTACCTAGAATGGAAAGGTAAGATTCAAAGAACAGGGATCTTCAAAGAACCAACACAACAACCAATATTTTTAGGTAAAGAGAATGTGGTTGATGATGAAATAAGTAATAGAAAAGTTCATGGTGGGATATACAAGGCTTGTTATTTATTCTCGGCAGATAATTATGCCTACTGGAAAAAACAGTATCCTAATTTGTCCTGGAACTATGGAATGCTTGGCGAAAACCTTACCGTAAAAGGATTGGACGAGACTCAACTATTTGTTGGAGATATTTATAAGATTGGCGGTGCTTTGATACAAATAACTCAACCTCGAGAACCTTGCGCAACCTTTGGAGCTAAAATTGGTGATCAAGGCATATTAAAGAAATTTATTCGCCATGGTAGACCAGGCACATATACGCGTGTTCTCGAAGAAGGTGAAGTAACTGTAGGTGATAAAATAGAATTAGTAGAACGTCAAGATAAAAGTATTACCTCGGCGGAATTTTTTGAGCTCATTTTTGCAAAAAATAAAAATCAAGAGCATTTAAAATTAATTATTGCAAACACAGCATTACCAGAAAGGAAGCGAGATAAATTAAAAGCCTTTCTAAAATAAATGACAACGAAGGTCACTTTAGGATTAAAAGAAAACTGGAAACAGTTTACACTTCTCATAATTGTTAATGCTTTTGTTGGGGGAATGGTTGGTTTAGAACGTTCCATTTTTCCAGAATTTGCTGAAATTGAATTTGGGGTTGCTTCAAAAACTGCCATCCTATCATTTATTATTGCCTTTGGAATTACAAAGGCTATCGCTAATTATTTTACGGGGAGATTGGCCAATAAATTTGGTCGTAAATGGCTGCTCGTGTTTGGTTGGATAATTGCACTGCCCATTCCATTTATACTTATATATGCTAATGATTGGAACTGGATTGTTTTTGCTAATATATTATTGGGAGCAAGTCAAGGATTTACCTGGAGCAGCACCATAGTTATGAAAATTGACTTGGTTGGAGAAAAAAATCGAGGCTTAGCCATGGGGCTTAACGAATTTGCCGGCTATTTTGCGGTTGGAATTGTTGCCTTCCTTACCGGATTTATCGCAGATAAATATGGTATCAAACCGTATCCGTTTTATTTGGGAATTATACTCGTGCTTTCTGGCTTCCTGTTTTCTTTATTCTTTGTTCGAGACACTCGTTTGCATATGCAGCAAGAAAATAGGTCAACGCGAACCAATACCTTAGATAATGTTTTTATTCAAACATCTTTTAAGGACAAGACTTTAAGTGCAGTCACTCAAGCGGGGTTAGTTAATAATCTTAATGATGGGATGATATGGGGTCTACTTCCTATGGTGCTGCTTTCATTAAGCTATAGTACAGAAAATATAGGTATTATTGCGGCTATTTATCCAACAGTTTGGGGAATAGGCCAGTTATTTACCGGGAAAATGGCAGATATCTATTCAAAGAAAACGATGCTCTTTTGGGGAATGTTATTACAAGGTATTGCCATTATTGGAATTCCGTATAGTACGCAATTCTATGAGTTGGCGTTGCTGTCAGGAGTATTAGGTCTAGGAACAGCAATCGTTTACCCAACCTTCCTGGCTGCCATTGCTGATGCTACAACTCCAACACAACGGGCCGAAAGTATTGGAACCTTTAGATTATGGAGAGACTTGGGCTATGCCATAGGAGCTATAATCTCTGGAATTACAGCAGATTTGTTTGGAATTGAAATTGCCATTTTACTTATTGGAGCAATTACCATAGTTTCATCTTTTATAATTAAGATTAGGATGCCTAAAAAAATTGCTTAAGCTAGTCATATTTAAAAAAATAATATCTTTAATGAAACACTATTTAAATGAGTCACGATTACAATAATCCAGCATTCAAAAAATTACTTTCAAAACTTCAGGAAGAAAGCTGGCAATTAGAACTAATTATTTCTGGATTTGCCATATTTGGTCTTTACTCTGCCCTTGAACCTATTGAGCTAGGTTTGCAAGAATCACAAAACAACCAGCAGATTTATAAGTTTGTAGTGTTTCTGGTTGGCTATGCTTCCAATTATATTTTGTTGTTTAATTTACTATTACATGTATTATTAAGAGGACTATGGATTGGTGCGCTTGGATTGCGCTATGTTTCAGGAGATATTGATTTTGAAAGCCTTAATTATAGTGAAAAATTCACACGATATCTAAAAAAGAAGGTGGGCTCATTTGATAGGTATATTGCGCGCCTTGAGAATTATTGTAGTGTTATTTTTGCTATTTCTTTCTTACTAATTTTTTATGTAATTGCCATTACCTTTACCATTATTGCAATGGCAGTAATTGCCACCTATTTGCTGGACAATGATAATCTTCCCGGATGGTTGTCACAAGGAGTTGGTATATCGATCATGCTATTTATAGTCTTTGGCATGTTCTTCACCATGATAGACTTCATTACTCAAGGATGGTTAAAAAAGAAAAAATGGATTTCGCGCATTTATTTTCCAGTTTACTGGGTATTTAGCTATATCACTTTGTCTTTTTTGTACCGGCCATTGGTGTATAATTTTCTAGATAATAAGTTCGGCAAACGCCTAAGTTTTTTGCTCATACCAATATATTTAGGGATTTTGGTACTATCATCGATTGATTACAGACAATCAAACTATATAGAAAATGACAATGTGACCTCCCCTAATCATATTAACATGAGACATTATGAAGATCAACTGTCTGAAAGCAATGACTTTATGAGAATTGCAACAGTTCAATCAAAAGTAATTACTGAGCCTTTTTTAAAAGTATTCATGGTATATACAGAAAGCATAGAGAATAGAATATTTGCAAATAATGAAGGATTGAAACCAGATAAAGATTTAAGGGGCTTAGGGTCAGACATAAATATTACCTCGAGTAACGGAAATTTCTGGATCAACAGAAGCACAAAGGATAGCCTCACATCAGAATACATTAAGACGTTTAATACTATTTATGACATTAAAATAGATTCGTTAATGTTTGACGGTGACTTTTTAATTTCGAAAAACGATAAAAATCAAATAGGATTTGAAACCTATATCGGAATTAAAGACCTGACCGCAGGTAAGCATACTTTAAAAATAGTTAGAGACAGTAAACAAAAAGACACCATTGTACAGGTGTCTATTGTATCTATTCCGTTTTGGTATTTTCCAGATTAAAATTGAAGTCTTTTATCTATTAAATGTTTGGTTAACGTAATTTGTACAAACCAAGCTAATCCACCAAAGCCAATTACATAACTAAGCATTTTAGAGATTGTAATACTAGAAATGGCCTCAGTTACTTGATTATTTGATATAATGCTAAGATCTACACTTTCTAACAAAGGTGAACTTTGCAAGCCTCCAAAAATTGTATACGTCAATCCACTAATGATTAAAATAGCAATAACCAGCCATGCTCTTTTAGATATCAATGGTTTATAAACAGTAATATGACTAATTTGAGATGCTTCAATTTGCTGCATCACATTAGCGGTGAAGTCTAATGATGGACTTTCTAGCTTAGAAGATTTTACAACTTTCTTTGCTAGTTTATCTAAACGCTGTTCTAAATGATCCTGCATAACTTTCAATTATTTCGTTATCTAATCGTTGTTTTAAAATCGTTGCTAACTTTTTTCGACTTCTAAACAACTTCACTTTTACATTATTAGGTTTTAAACCTACAATTTTTCCTATTTCTTCCAAAGATAGCTCTTCAAAATAATATAAGGTCAATAAAAAACTATCATCACTTGGTAACAATTCTATACATTCCTGAATTGTTTCATGTTTTTCAGCTTCTTCAAGCTTATCTAGGGCATTATCAATAGTTTTTACCTGATGCTCGGTGTACTCATCTATAGTCACCGTTCGCTGTGCTCTTTTATTCTTTTTAAGTCTATCCAAGCAAGTATTATAGGCCACTCTATAAATCCATGTTGAAAATTTAGAATCACCCTTAAACTTATTCAATGACTTATAAACCTTAATAAACGTATCTTGAGATACCTCTTCTGCCTCTTCTCTATTTTTAACCATTCGCAATGCCAAAGTATATACCAAATCCTTATAGCGATCAACTAAAACCGAATAAGCATTAGTATCACCATTTATAATTTTTTCTATTATATATTGGTCGTTGTTGGTGGTCATTTATAGGTAAGACTATATAATTACTCTTTAGGTTACATAAATTGCCAAAAAAATATTTTTAAAAAAAAAGTGTAACCTCATTTACAAACTTGTCGTCATAAGCTATGTAACGAATTAAAATTAATCAATTAAAAACAAACAATTATGGAAGGAGAAATATTAATACCTATAGCATTTTTTGCAGCACTTTTCGGGATTTTTTATTTGTACATATCAAGTAGGAATAGAGAAAGACTAGCTTTAATAGAAAAAGGTGCCGATGCCACTATTTTTAGCGGAAAACGAGGTTCTACATGGAAAGTTATTACACTT
>CAZAPO010000111.1:0-5165 GCA_964487005.1 uncultured Flavobacteriaceae bacterium | reverse complement strand
GTAACTTGAAAGCTTACAGGCTTAGCTTTTGGTGGACGATTCTCTCGGTTGTTTTATTATCTGTTATACCAGAAAAAAAGAGTAGATACTTAATGCCTGTGCTTATACCATTGGCCATAAATACTGGTTTTTATGTGCATTATTTAGTTACTCATTTCAAAAATATTTCAAACAAAAAAGAAAGCATTCCTGTTTACTTCAATTTTGGATTAGTTGGCCTAATTGGAGTTTTATTCCCAATATCTTTCTTTTTTATAAAGGACAATTTACATGGTTACCTTTTTTGGTTTGTACTAGCTTCCATTGGTTTATTTATTATTGGAACGCTTCTATTAAATTCTCTGAGAAAGAAAAATATCTTAAATGTTCTGTATGCGTCTATTGGTTTTTTGATAATTGCCATGATCACGCTACCACCATTGGCAGCGGCTTTTCAAACCAGACATGATCAAACTATTGACATGTTGCCAAATGAGATAGAGTTATACAGTTTTGGCTATGTAGCACCTGAAATGATATGGCAATATGGTGATAAAATACCTCAAATAAAACCTAACGATAGCACCTATAATTTTCCAATTGCTAAACAATTTGGCATGCTGGTTCAAGAACTTAAAAAAGATGAACAAGCGCATCTGGAAACTCTTTATAAAGTGGAGTACCAAGAAACCTTTGATCTTAACACAAAACCAATTGGTGAAAAGGGTTACAGAAAAAGACTTGCTAGTCAATTTTATCTACTTACGAAGAAATAAATCGTTCTCTTAAATATATTTGTAGCTTATAAAAGCCAAACCCTGCTAAGGCACCAAAAGCCAATCCACAAATAATATCTAGCGGATAATGAACCCCAACATAAATTCTACTATAGGCAACAACGGCACTCCAAAAAAGTAAAATAAAAATTAAGTTTCTGTAATATGGTCTTAATAAAAGTCCAGCAAAAACGGCGGCCGCCATTGAATTTGACGAATGCCCAGAAAAGAATCCATACTTACCACATCTGGGAGCAACAAAACGCACCATTTCTTCAATATCTGAAGCGCGACAAGGTCTTGCCCTTTGAAAACCATCTTTGAATAGATTGGTTACCTGATCTGTAAAAGTAATCATACCAGCAATTACAAATACAAGCAACAGTAAAGCCTTCCAACCTAAATGTCGGTAAATAAGAAACAATAAAATTGCATAAAGAGGTATAAAGGTAAGTTTGTTGGTAATAATTAACCAGAGCTGATCCCATTTAGAACTTCCTAAATTATTTAGAAAAAGGAAAAGTTCAGTATCATACTGTAGTAATTGGTCAAGCATAATTAATCTTCGTACCTTGAAACTTCTCTATCATAAAACTTTGATGCCTCTTCAACTAACCTTTCGGTCTCATTAAGCAGTTCTTTTTCATCGTGCTGATCAAAATGTTCAAACCATTCAATCTCGTCGTTTTCAAGATTTATTATAAACCTTGGAAACTCTGTATGGATGACAAAAATTGCATCGGGTAAATCGGTATTATCTCCTAGAATATATTTTGGAAGTTCCATCTTTATGAATTATCTGATTGCGAAATTAATCGCTTCGTTAAATAATTAAATCTAATATACAATAAAATTGCAGCTGAAGTCAGCCCTACTAATAGTCCTAACCAAATGCCAAAACTTGCATATGCTTCTTCTTTTCCAAGAAAATAACTTATTGGAAAACCAATAACCCAGTAAGAAACAAAAGTAATAAGTGTTGGAATTTTAACATCTTGCAATCCTCTTAAAGCCCCTAGTACAATAACTTGAGCACTATCACTTAGTTGAAATATTGCGGCAGCAATCAATAATTTTGCTGCAATAGCAACAACCTCACTATTATCAATGAAATTGGTTGGATCGTTTAAATCGACATAAATTGTTGGTAATATTTTATGAAACGCCAAGAACAATAATGCAAAAACAAAGGCCAATCCAAGACCAAGAATAAAGATTGAAATTGCGATTCTTCTTAACTCTCTAAAATTTTGTAACCCTTTTTGATTTCCTACTCTTACCATGGCAGCAACACTCAATCCCATTGCAACCATAAAGGTCATAGAAGACAAGTTTAAAGCAATTTGATTAGCCGCTTGTGGATTCTTTCCTAAAAGCCCACTTAGCCAAATAGCACCGGTAAAAATGGCCACCTCAAAAAACATCTGCATCGCACTTGGAAAACCAAGGTTTAAAATTTTCTTAATCATACTATTTTCTAAAACAAAGAACTTGATGTTAGAAACATAATCTCTCGATTTTTCCTTTTTTCTAAGGAGATACCAAAGAAAGAAAAGCATAATAAACCTAGAGACTAAGGTTCCAATTGCAGCTCCAACAATGCCAAGTTGTGGAAACCCTAGTTTCCCAAATATCAATACATAATTGAGTATCACGTTAATAATATTTGCCAATATTGTAGCGTACATTGGATATCTAGTCATAGACAAACCATCACTAAATTGTTTAAACCCTTGAAAAACAATCAATGGTATTAATGAAAAGGCAACAAGATCTAAATAAGGAATGGCCAAAACCACTACCTCTTCAGGTTGTTTCATATAATGCATTAATGGCTTAGCCACTAAGATCATCGTGAATAGTACAAGGCTTAAAATTGTACATAAAAACAATCCGTGCTTAAAAGACGACTTTCCTTTTTCAAAATTTCCTTCTGAATCTGCCTCGGCAATCAACGGAGTTATAGCTGTAGAAAATCCAATACCTAAAGACATAGCGATAAAAATAAAACTGTTGCCTAAAGACACCGCAGCGAGCTCGGCCGCACCAAGTTGTCCGACCATTATATTATCTATTAAACTAACAAAAGTATGCCCAAGCATTCCTAGCATAACTGGTGTAGCTAGTTTCAAATTATAGTTAAACTCTTTTGTATATGCCGATAACATAAAATATCAATAAAAGTGAGGCAAAGGTAAACTTAGAATTTATAATGGCATACCTTTCACAGAAAAAATAAGCAGCTTATAGAGATTGTTAATAAATTAATTTAACTACTTGAATACTAAGTTGCTAATTATTTTAAATTTGAGCTGCTATTAGCTATTTCGTTAAAATGAACATAGTCATTTTCGGAATGGTTCGAAGACTTTAGCTATAATATTTTAGAGGGATTTAAGAATACATTTCGTTAAAGGTTTCGAATAAAAAAGGGAAGTGATTACTTCCCTTTTCTCTTATTCTTCTTCGTCTGAATTTTCTAAATTATCTAATTCGTCGAGCAAATTACTTTCTTGTAATTGATTGTACCAACGTATCACCTTCTTTATATCGCTTACATACACCCTATCTTCATCATAATCTGGTAGCACTTCAAAGAAATATTCTTCTAAAGCATCTTTACTATCTTTATGGCTCACACTCGTTTTTCCACCGTTTTCCTTTTCTTTTATATTTTTAAAAACTTCACTTAGAGGTTTTTCTTCTGTCAAGGTAAATACCGCAATCTCACTAAGTAAACTTATATTGTTTCTTAGGCTTACAGAAATACGTTTGCCATCTTGTAACGATTGTGCTATTAAACCTCCTCGGGTTTGAGTCACTAGCTTATAAAGTCCTGGTTTTTGAGAAATAGCTAAGATTGTGTCTAATGCCATAATTCTTTTTCAATTGTATATTAATTTATCTTTTCTTTTTTGCGTCTGGAAAGCGCATCCTATAGTCAATATTAATTTTACCTTTTGATATATTGGAAAGTTTTCCTTTGATCAATCTTTTTTTGAAGCTTGAAATCTTATCGGTGAATAAAACGCCTTCAATGTGATCATATTCATGTTGGATCACTCGTGCCAGCAGTCCGTCAAACTCCTCTTCATGCGAATTAAAATCTTCATCTTGATAACGAATCTTTACCACTGGTTTTCTAAACACATCTTCCCTAATGTTGGGGATACTCAAGCACCCTTCATTAAATGCCCATTCATCTCCCTCTTCTTCAACAATCTTGGCATTAATAAATGTTCTTTTAAATCCTTTAAGTTGTGCTTGTTCTTCTTCGGTCAAAGCCTCATCTTCAGCAAAAGGAGATGTATCTACTAAAAACAATCTAATAGGAATGCCAATTTGAGGAGCGGCCAAACCCACCCCATAGGCATTATACATTGTTTCGTACATGTTTGTAATTAGCTCCTTTAAATTAGGGTAATCTTTATCAATGTCTTTACCAACTTTCCTCAATACTGGATCCCCGTATGCAACTATAGGTAATATCATGAATTAATTTTATTGTGGTGCAAAAATACAATACTTCTTGATTTATAATAAAAAACTCCTTTTTAAAAAGGAGTTTTTTTCAAGTTATTATTTTGCGATTATAAATTTCTTTGTAATTCTAAATCTTCCCGCCTGCAATTGCATCAAATAAAGACCATTTGTTAAAGGTGAGATATCTATAGCTTCATCCCTATCATTATTTATACTACCATTCAATAACTTCTTTCCTGTTAGATCATAAATAGAAATCTTACCAGCAATGGGGATTTTTAAATTAAGATGTAACTCATTAGTGTTGACTATAGGATTAGGATAAAGTAGAATTGCTTTCTCAAAAATTCTTTCATAGTCTTCAAGTCCTAATAAAGTACCATCTGAGTATTCACATGTCAATCCACCATACGTAACGGTATAGTTATCTGGATCTATTACACCTGTTCCTGAAGATAAAATGTATCTGCTCGAATAGGTATCACAGTTACCGAGTGAGTAGGCGCTACCATCAATAACTATTGCTGCGGGTCGGTCCATGCAAGCGGGACCCGGATTATCATAAATAAAGACAACTTCTTCGGTTGGCAGTGGAACTATAAAAGAAATTTCAGGACAAGATTGTGCGTATAATTGAACATTTACAATAAAGGTTAATAAACCAAGAATGAGGTATTTATGTTTCATTTGGGATAAATTAATTGCATTATAAAGATAGTTAAAAACTACGAGATACATAGTTTCCTACACAACTTTACTGAATTTTTCAGCTATTTTGAATACAAATAGTTTTGCAAAATTAGCGTAGCGCTTATTTCATCAACTAATTCTTTATTTCGACGTTGTTTTTTGCTCAATCCAGCATCGATCATTGATTGAAAGGCAATTTTTGAAGTGAAACGCTCGTCTACCCTTTCAATTGTAAGT
>CAZAPO010000110.1:0-5434 GCA_964487005.1 uncultured Flavobacteriaceae bacterium | reverse complement strand
AATGGAATGCGTATTGTTTATGTTTTAAAACGGGATGCAATTCCAAACATCGTACTAAACAAACTGTACAAGTATACAGCCTTGCAATCGTCGTTTAGTGTGAACAATATTGCCTTGGTAAAAGGTAGACCACAGATGTTGAATCTAAAAGATATGATTCATTATTTTGTGGAACATCGTCATGAGGTAGTTGTAAGGAGAACGCAATACGAACTTCGCAAGGCAGAGGAAAGAGCACATATTTTAGAAGGGCTTATAATCGCGTCTGATAATATTGACGAGGTAATTGCTTTAATTCGTTCATCAGCAAATGCCGATGAGGCAAGACAAAAATTGATTGATCGTTTTGAGTTATCAGAAATTCAAGCGAAGGCAATTGTTGAAATGCGACTTAGACAATTAACTGGTCTAGAGCAAGACAAACTAAGAGCAGAATATGATGCCTTATTAAAAACTATAGAAGACCTTAAAGATATTCTCGACAAGAAATCGAGAAGAATGGATATCATTAAGGAAGAACTTCTGGAAGTTAAAGACAAATATGGCGATGAGCGAAGATCAACAATAGAGTATGCAGGTGGAGATCTTTCAATCGAAGATATGATACCTAATGAGAAAGTGGTTATTACTATTTCACATGCAGGTTATATTAAACGTACTTCATTAACAGAATACAAAACTCAAAATAGAGGAGGTGTTGGTCAAAAAGCATCGACTACGAGAAATGAAGATTTCTTAGAGCACTTATTTGTTGGAACTAACCACCAATACATGCTGTTCTTTACGCAAAAAGGAAAATGTTTCTGGATGCGTGTTTATGAAATACCAGAAGGTAGTAAGACTTCTAAAGGTAGGGCTATTCAAAACCTTATCAATATAGAACAAGATGATAAGGTTAAAGCATTTATTTGTACACAAGACCTTAAAGACGAAGACTATATTAATAATCACTTTGTGATCATGGCCACTAAAAAGGGTCAGGTAAAGAAAACGTCATTAGAGCAATATTCAAGACCTCGTACAAATGGGATCAATGCGATTACAATTAGAGAGGGAGATGAGTTGTTAGAAGCAAAATTAACTACAGGCGAAAGTCAGGTAATGTTGGCGCTTAAATCTGGTAAGGCTATTAGGTTTGAAGAAGCTAAGACAAGACCGATGGGTAGAAATGCATCTGGTGTACGTGGAATCACCTTAGCCAGTGAGCAAGATGAAGTTATAGGAATGATTTCTGTGAATGACATGGAAAGTAACATTCTTGTAGTATCAGAGAATGGTTATGGGAAACGATCTAGCCTTGAAGACTATAGGATTACCAATAGAGGAGGAAAAGGTGTTAAAACTATTTCTATTACCGAAAAAACTGGTAATTTAGTATCAATTAAGAACGTAACCGATAATGATGACCTGATGATTATTAATAAATCAGGTATTGCCATTAGAATGGCTGTTCAAGACTTACGAGTAATGGGTAGAGCTACTCAGGGTGTGAAACTAATTAATTTGAAGTCAAGCGATTCTATTGCGGCAGTTGCCAAAGTTATGCATGATGAAGATGATGTTGAAAACGCAGAAGGAGCGGCAGATGTAGACGTATCTTCTGAAGATGGCACAACTCTTGATAACACTCAAAATGAAAATAACAATTAACACTTAAAAATACGGAAATGAAAAAACATGTTGTATTAGGACTAGCTTTAATGATGGGGGTTTTTACTTTCGGTCAGAAGAAAGAAATCAAGGAAGCCGAAAAAGCTATAAAAGCTAACAACTTTGCTAGTGCAAAAACTGCCATTGCAGCGGCAGAATCTTTAATGTCTGCAATGGACGATAAAACAAAAGCCAAATTTTACTTTTTAAAAGCCAAGGCGCTTTATGCCAATGGAGCTGGAAATGATGAAGATGTAAGTAATGCACTTAAAAGCTTTAGTGATCTAGCAAATCTTGAAAACAGAATTGGTAAGAAGACCTATTCACCACAAGCAGATGCCATGAAGATTGAGATGACTAATGGATTTATTAAAGGCGCTAGTGATGCCTATGAGCAAAAAAATTACCCTGGAGCTTCATTAAATTTTGAAAGAGCGTATAGAACGTCAACCGGAGATACCCTATATCTTTATAATGCGGCGGCTGTATCTGTAATGGGTAAAGATTATGATCGTGCATTAAGCATCTACGGAGAGCTAATGGATATGGGCTACACTGGAATTACCACTGAATTCAAAGCTACAGACATTGAAACGGGAGAGGAACAAACGTTTCCAAACGCTACAATGAGAGATCTTTCAGTGAAGGCAGGAACACATGAAGGTTCAAGAAATGTACAAGCAGATTCAAAGGTTCCAGAGATAGCAAAAAATATTGCTTTAATCTATATCGAACAAGGAAAGACAGATGAAGCCCTAGCAGCTATTGAAAAGGCAAAAGCATCGAGTCCTGACGACTTAAATCTTATTTTGTCTGAAGCCAATGTTTATTATAAAATGGGGAATACAGACAAGTACAAACAATTAATTACAAAGGCTTTAGAACTTGATCCTAACAATGTAGACCTTGTATTCAACCTTGGTGTATTTGCGGCTCAAGAAGATAATTTTGATGAAGCCAAGACATATTATGATAGGGCAATCTCTATGGATCCTAATTATAAAAATGCTTACATGAACATGGCAGCACTTGTTTTAGATCAAGAACAAGGGATTATAGATGAAATGAATAATCTTGGAACTTCGTCGGCTGATAATAAGCGTTATGATGAGTTAAAAGAACAAAGAACTCAACTCTATAAAGATGCCGTTCCTTATTTAAATTCTGTGTTAGAATTAGATCCTGAAGATCTTAGTGCAGCAAGAACTTTAATGAATATATATAGCGCTCTGGATGATACTCCTAACTTTAAAGCAATGAAAGCAAAAGTAGATGCTTTAGAAGGAAGAAATTAACCTTACTATAGATTATTAAACCTATAAAAGCCGCTTTTTGCGGCTTTTATTTTTATATAATCTTTTTTATCACTCTAAGCTTGTGGGTGTGTATGTTTTTGTCGACGTTATAGATACCTGAATGATCAAGTCGATCAATTCTAACCTCGCCATGTGCATGAATAATATAATTGTCTTTCATGATAATCCCAACATGAATAATTTCACCCTCGGCATTATCAAAAAAGGCAAGATCACCAGGTTCACTTTCTTCAATAAAACTTAGTGCATCGCCTTGAGTTGCTTGTTGAGAAGCATCCCTTAAAAGCTTGTAGCCATTAAGTTTATAAACCATTTGTGTAAATCCTGAACAGTCAATACCAAAGGGTGATTTACCTCCCCATTGATGAGGAGCATTTAAGTATAAATAAGCCGTATTTAATAAATTCTTTTTAGGTTGTTTTCCAGTTACTGACGTGCCATCATGTTTATGACCCAAAAGATCAATTGCACTTAATGAAGAACCAAGTACAATAGGAGATAATTGCCCCTTTTTATTTTCAATGAATTCGACCAAATCAGCTGCGTAACATAATGTAGCCTTTTCGAGATCTTTATATTGTAATTCAGATATTTCTAGATATTGCTCATTATCTATCCATCCTTCATACTTGTCAAATGCTAATCGTATTTTGCTCCATTTTTTTCGCTGTTCAAGGACCTTAAAATGCTCTCCATACAAGACTTGAGAAACAAGCTCACTTTTTACACTTGATTCAGATCTTAGTGAAACAATACTTAAATGACAAATACCGTATCGCATTAATGTTGTTTAATTGCGTTCTAGAACTATTGCAGAAGCACCACCACCGCCATTACATATAGCCGCAGCACCGAGTTTCCCATTATTTTGGTTCAAGACATTGATTAGTGTTACAATAATTCTGGCTCCAGAACAACCTAATGGATGACCTAATGAAACAGCACCACCATTAACATTTACATTGGCATCTTGTAAACCAAGAATCTTCATATTAGCGAGACCCACCACAGAGAAGGCTTCATTAAATTCAAAAAAGTCAATAGCATCTAAGGTTAAATTCGCTTTTGCCAAGGCCTTAGGTAGCGCTTTGGCTGGTGCAGTAGTAAACCATTTTGGTTCTTGCGCCGCATCTGCATAACTTCTTATCGTAGCAATAGGAGTTAAACCTAGTTCATCTGCTTTTTCTTTACTCATAAGTACGAGCGCAGCAGCCCCATCATTAATAGTTGACGCATTGGCAGCAGTTACGGTTCCGTCTTTCGTAAATGCAGGTCTTAGCGCAGGTATTTTATCTATTTTTACGTTGGCGTATTCTTCATCTTTAGCTACAAGCACTGGTTCACCACGTCTTTGAGGTACTTCAACAGGAATAACTTCGTCGTTAAACTTACCCTCGTTCCAAGCATCAGCAGAGCGTTTATAGGATTGAATAGCAAATGCGTCTTGGTCTTCTCTTGAAAAGTCATATTCGGTAGCACAAGCATCGGCGCATACACCCATAGCATTTTGATCATAGGCATCTACAAGTCCATCTTTTTGCATTCCATCTTCCATCTTAATAGGGCCAAATTTTGTAGCCGAGCGCGCATGATAATAATGGGGTATTAAACTCATATTTTCCATTCCACCGGCCACTATTATATGGGCATCACCCAATGCAATAGATTGTGCCGCCTGCATCACCGCTTTCATACCGGATGCACATACTTTGTTAATGGTAGTACATGGAACACTATCTGGAATTCCAGCATGAATAGCAGCTTGTCTTGCTGGAGCCTGACCAGTACCAGCTTGGACAACATTTCCCATCAATACTTCTTCTACCATCGATGGGTTTAGTTCTATTTTCTCTAAGGCACCCTTAATAGCAGCAGCACCCAATCGCGGGGCTGGAACCGTAGATAAGGAACCCATAAAACTGCCAATTGGCGTTCTTACTGCAGAAACAATAACGACCTCTTTACTCATAGTGAAAATTGTGGTTTAAATACGCTGCGAAATTAATTAAAATTTAGAAGAATCTCGCACTATTACTTCATTATCATTAATCAACTAATGCTCACTTTATTTTATTACTTTTGATTTTACGATATCGCCTTAAATGAAAGACTTCATAAACAAGATTTATAGGAATCATTCCCTTATTTATAAGGTATTGCTGTTTGTTGCTACAACTTTTTTAATAGTATATCTATTCCCAAAAAGTGGAAAGTTTAAATACAGCTTTGAAAAAGGAAAGCCTTGGCAATCTGAAAATTTATATGCTCCCTTCGATTTTGCTATTAAAAAATCTGAAGATGAACTTCAAACAGAACGAAAAACTATTGAAGATAATTATAGTCCCTTCTTTAATGTGAGTATAGATTCTATTGAACGCGCAAAGACAGCGTTTGCTGATGAATTTGATTCAAAATTCCCAGATTCTTTGGTAAGCAACAATAGAACTAGGTTATATAATGCTGGCGTC
>CAZAPO010000109.1:0-5014 GCA_964487005.1 uncultured Flavobacteriaceae bacterium | reverse complement strand
CCCAATTATCCAGATGGTTATTCACTCATAAAAGTTACTCCTGAATGGATGGAAATAATAAGTGAAACTCGGGGAATTCTAGGGGACACCAAGACATGGACACCTCAAAAAATAACAATTAACCACTAGAAAAAAATGATTCAATCCTATAAGCAAAAACCTGTTGTCCATGAACAATATGAGACAATTATAATTGGTTCTGGCATGGGCAGCTTAACAGCAGCCGCAATTTTGGCAAAAGAAGGCCAAAAAGTTTTAGTTTTAGAACGACACTATACCGCAGGAGGATTTACACATGTTTTTAAACGTAAGGGGTATGAATGGGATGTTGGGATTCATTATATAGGTGAAGTTGGTCGACCTAATAGCGTAGTGAAAAAGCTCTTTGACTACATTACTGATAATACTCTAAAATGGGCCGATATGGGTAACGTATACGATCGCATAATTATTGGTAATAGATCCTACGATTTTGTAAAAGGCGTTGCCAATTTTAAAAAACAAATGATTGACTATTTCCCCGATGAAGAACATGCCATAAATCAATATATCGACCTAGTTTTTGATGCTAACAGAGCCAGTAGAAAATACTTTATGGAAAAAGCAGTTCCAAAATGGATGAGTACTTTTTTTGGCGCTAGAATGCGAAAACCATACTTAGAATTCTCCAATAAAACTACCTATGATGTACTAAGATCATTAACTACTAATGAAGAACTTATAAAAGTGCTAACAGGTCAGTATGGTGATTATGGGCTTCCTCCAAAGCAAAGTAGTTTTGTGATGCATGCCAGTGTGGCCCGACATTATTTAAGCGGTGGTAATTTCCCTATTGGAGGATCTTCACGTATTGTAGCTACAATTGATCCCGTAATTGAAGCAAACGGAGGTACCATATTGGTGAAAGCCGAGGTTGACCAGATAATAATAGCGCATAATAAAGCGGTAGGCGTAAAAATGACCGATGGTCAAGTTTTTAAGGCTAATAATGTGATAAGCGGAGCGGGCGTAATCAATACCTACAATAAATTATTACCAAAGCAAATTGCAAGTAAACATAACCTACAGGATAAATTACAGAAAGTAAATCCGTCTGTAGCACATGTATGTCTTTATATTGGTTTAAATGGATCTCCTGAAGAACTAAATATGTCTAAAACTAACCTTTGGATCTACCCAGACGAGGGCGATCATGATAGTTGTGTTGAGAGATATCTAAATGATCTCGACGCACCATTCCCTTTGGTTTACATTTCTTTCCCATCGGCAAAAGACCCCGACTGGTCTAACAGATATCCTGGAAAAAGCACCATAGATGTACTTACTTTGATGCCATACGAAGTAGTTAAAGAATGGCAAGACAGTCAATGGATGAAAAGGGGTGAAACGTATAATAATTTTAAAGAAAAACTAGCTCAAAGATTATTAAATGTACTTCTGGAACAACAACCACAGTTACAAGGTAAAATTGATCACTACGAACTTTCTACACCATTAACCACGCAACATTTTGTTAATTATGATAAAGGAGAAATTTACGGTTTAGATCATACACCTAAAAGATATCATCAGCGCTTTTTGCAACCCAGAACTCCTATTAAAAATTTCTACCTTACTGGTCAAGATATTGTAACAGCGGGAGTTGCTGCAGCACTATTTTCAGGAGTACTTACCACTGCTGCAATGACTGGAAAAAACGTACTAAAAAAAATACTATCTAATTAATAATTTATGAAAAGAGGTCTTAAAGTTTTATTATTTGTGGTAGTACTGCTATTTGTATTTGTTGCTCACATCTTTATTTCGACCGGTTTCTTTAGGGATATTGAAAATAGGTTTGAAGGTGAAATTGTTCACACAATTAATATCCCTGGCGCTGAAGATATTACTATTAGTTCTGATAAAGATTTTGCCATAATATCATCAACCAATAGGGCGCAATATAGGGACACTGGAAAACTAATTGGTGACCTTTATATAATGGACCTAAGCTCGAACAACTTTATTACAAAAAATCTAACCGCTCATATTGATTTAGATTTCGGCCCACACGGAATTTCAATGATTCAACAAAATAACACACACATTATCTTAGCAATAAATCATTCTGAAGCTGGAGAAACCATCGAAAAATTTGTACTGGAAAATAACACCTTAACACATACAAATTCTATTTCCGATGCGTCAATGATTAGCCTTAATGATGTTGTTATGATTGATGAACAAAGGTTTTATTTTACTAACGATCATAAATACACCGAGGGTCTGGGCAAGCTTAGTGAAGACTATTTGGGGAGAACACTTTGTAACGTCATCTATTTTGATGGAAATTCTTTTAGAGAAGTGGCCAACGACATTGGATACGCTAATGGCATCAATTATGACGCAGACAGAGCGTTATTGTTTGTTGCATCACCAAGAAAATTTTTAATTAAGGTTTATAAAGTTTTGCAAAATGGTGATCTTGATTTTATTGAAGATATTCCTTGTGGCACTGGCGTAGATAATATTGAGTTTGACAAAGATGGAAATCTATGGTCAGGATGTCATCCAAACTTATTACAATTCTCGGCCTATGCAGCGGGTAAAAAAGAAATTGCACCGTCAGAAATAATTAAGATTGCTTATAGAGGGAAGAATGATTATACGGTTGAAACTGTTTATTTAGAAGATGGATCAATAATGTCTGCTGCCTCTGTAGCTGCTCCGTTCAAAAATTATATCCTAGCTGGAAATGTAATGGATGATAGTTTCTTGATACTAAAACAACACTAATTTACCGTCAATCATACATGTTCAAAAAAAAAAGCCAACACAATGTGCTGGCTTTACAATCTCTATTAATATGCTTTGGCGACAATTAATAAAGACACACTACTACTCCTTTATCACACTCCATTCCTTTATAAGGATTGAAGCCTTTTGGTAAATACTTTTTTGTATCAAAGCCCAAGTCTATTTCTTCTTCAATTTCAATAAGCTCAATAGTACTCCAGTCAATATCATCTTTTCCTGCTAAAGGATTAAACCCTTCTGGTAAATACGCTGTTGTATCAAAGCCTAAGTCTATTTCTTCTTCAATTTCAATGAGCTCAATGGTACTCCAATCGATATCATCCTTACCTTCTAAGGGGTTAAAGCCTTCTGGTAAATATTGTGAAGTATCAAAACCTAAGTCAATCTCTTCTTCAATTTCAATGATTTCTAATTGGTCAATATCGAACTCTTCCTCGTAGATTTCATTGTTGTTAAATAACAACGCTTCTGCATTTAGTTGTTCTAAAGTTTTAAATGATGATCTTTTGATGTCATCTGGGATATTGCCTGCCAATGCACTTGCATTAGACACAATAAATACTGCTAGTAATAAAATTAATCGGTTCATTATTTTTTAGTTTTTTTATTTCGGTTTTCTACACATATAGACTATTAAAAAACTAAAACGTTACCGTATTTTAGAAATGTTTAACACATCGCATTTCTTTTTATATATTCTTTAAGAAAGGAAGTAGTATCTGTTAACTTTTTTAAGGATACTATCTAAGTATTTCTCCAATACGCTTGTGATATAAATCAAAATCTTGAAGATTGTTATGTCCCCCATTATCAATAATTGTGAAGCTAGTATTGGAGCTGTTTGAGGATTCAAAAAGTTTTTGTGCAGAACTTAACGGAATGGTAAAATCATTAGTTCCATGAATAATTGAAATCGGATAATCTATATCCTTAATATATTTGTTATTTGGAAATTCATACTTCAATAAGGAACTAACAGGATATATTGGGAATCTCGATTTTCCAACATCTGTAATGCTAGAAAAAGGTGCTTCTAAGATAAGGGCACGAGGCTTGTTTTGTGATGCGACTTTAACCGCAGCTGCCGAACCTAATGATCTACCATATATTATTATTTCATCTTCATCCCAAAACTGCTTTAAATGCTGATAACAAAATTCAGCATCTTCATAAAATGCAGCTTCACTCATTGTTCCTTCGCTTTTACCAAATCCTCTATAATCAAAAATATAAACATCATAATTTAGGTCCACTAAGTATTCTACAAGTTTGCCCCAACGTTGCAAATCTCCCGCGTTTCCATGACAATAAAATATAACGCCTTTTGGATTTTGGGACTTAATATGCAAGGCATTAATTACAACACCTTCTTTTGGATTGTGCATATATTCTTCAAACTGATATGATAATTCAAATACATGATCTTTTGGAAGTGTGGTTGGCTGAAAAATAAATGACTCTTGTAAAAAATAAAGCCCCACTCCTACCAGCACATAAATACTCATTAATATAAGTGCACCTTTTTTAAGCTTAGTTTTTAGATTTCTTCGATGTATGAATGACATTAATACTTGTTGTTGAAAAGTCAATATCGCTAGGTGTGGAGTTCATAATTTCACCTAACATTTCATGATAAGACTCAAAATTATTTAAATCTTTATGCCCTCCACCAATTACTGTATGTAGTCTGGTTAATTTTGGTTTAATCTGTGATAATTTCACACTTGTTTTATAGGGTATTAGTTTATCGTGGGTCCCATGGATAATATGAATTGGGCATTGAACATATTTTAACCATTTATGGGTAGGTAATGGGTATTTAATTAATACAGACAAAGGCATAAAGGGCATATATCTTGCTGTTACCTTGGTCATACTATAATAAGGAGCATCTAATATGAGCATCTTAGGGTTGTTTATGGACGCTAATTTTGCTGCAAACCCAGACCCAAGTGACCTACCATATACAATAATATTTTCTTCTAATGCTTTTTCTTTCATCCTGTTGTATACTTCTTGCAAATCTCGTTTAATGGCCTTTTGTGATCGCCTACCTGTACTTTTTCCAAACCCACGATAATCAAGCATAAAAACGTCATAACCATGGCGAGTGAAATCAACAGCGAATTTGCCCCAACCTTTAATACTTTTTGAGTTTCCTTTTAAGTATAACACCACTCCTTTAGGTTGATGAACTCTAAACCGCAATCCATTAATG
>CAZAPO010000108.1:0-3138 GCA_964487005.1 uncultured Flavobacteriaceae bacterium | reverse complement strand
AATATAATTAGCAATTTGTAAGGAGTCTTGAAGAGGATTAACCTGAGGTCTTATTAATGGTTTGTTCAGGAGTGAAATCCCTTGAGAGGTGTTTATTTTAACATCTTCTGGTTTGATCCCAGAATTGCAACCAAACAGGAGAACCACCGTTAAGGTATATTGTAATAGCTTTTTCATAAGCTAAATATATAAAAATTAGCTTAGTAGATTTCTTATTGTAATTTCCTCGTGAATTACTTTTTATAAAACGTACGGTATTTCCTAAATGCGAAAAAGGCTATTACAGCAGTTAATACCACCGCAGTTAAAATATAATAGATACTTATTTCTTGATCATCTTTGGCATAAGAATGAAGTCCTGCCAAATAAAAATTCACGCCAAAATAGGTCATTAAAATACTAGCAAATGCTATAATTGATGCTAGATTAAAACCAAATCTACCACGTAATCCTGGAACCAAGCGCATATGAATTACAAACGCATATACCATAATTGAAATCAGTGCCCAAGTTTCTTTAGGGTCCCAACCCCAGTATCGACCCCAACTTTCATTTGCCCACATGCCACCAAGAAAATTCCCTATAGTAAGCATTGCCAGTCCTACTGTTAATGCCATCTCGTTGATTGCTGTAAGTTCTTTTATATTTAAATCTAATTTGGTTTTGTTTTTACTGTTAGTAATTATCATTAAAAACAATGACACCACACCTAAAATCATTCCTAAAGCAAAGGGACCATAACTACCTACAATGATTGCAACATGAATCATTAACCAATAGCTATTAAGAACTGGTTGCAAATTACCAATTGATGGATCCATCCAATTCCAATGAGCAATCATTAAAATCATAGCAACAACAAAAGCTGTTGCAGCCATGGTAATATCACTTTTTCTACCAAAAAGCAATCCAAATAACATTGTTGCCCAAGCTACATATATCATAGATTCATAGGCATCGCTCCATGGAGCGTGTCCAGATATATACCATCTTGCAATCAATCCTGCAGTATGCAAAACAAACAAACCAATTATAATGAACTTTAATGTTTTGACAGATACATTTATGAACTTGCTTTTATCATTAAAGATTTGGACAATTAGTATAATAAACATCAATGTCCCAGCATACATATACCAACTAAACAGCTTCTTGAAAATATCATACTTATTATAAGTGATCTCAGTATCAATCTTTTTATCACTTAGCATTACCTCTGCGCCATACTTCTCCTGTGTTTTTTTAAGAGCGCTTAACAGTTTTTCACTTTCGGCGTAGTTACCCGATTGCTTTCCTTGATTAAGCATGTATAAGTACGCCTTAAATCCTGTATTTATAAAATTTCCGTAAAGTGAATCTTGAATCTGTACGCCATTTTCTCTGTAATCGGCTGATGATGTCCAAGTATTATTATCATCGCCTGGAATTGGAAAAATTCTAAAATTATTTCCTTCGAGGGTGTTGAATAACAAATTCACGCGCTGGTCTGCTTCTCTAAATTCTTTTTGAATGGCCGTTGGAACTTGTGCTCGATATACCTCAGCCATATAAGGCCCTAGTTTGTATTCACCACGCTCAGTAAAAAAATGGGCAAGGGTAGCATATTTCTTGGACGTTTCTAAACCAATAAGCGAACGAATGGTGTCTGCTTTTTTCTTTTTTAAATAGATAATAGGAACATTGTACCATAAGAACGGACTCTCTAGCATTGATAAAAATGCTTGATTAGCATCAAATTCTTCGTAGGTATCATACTTACTTAGCTTACGTAGCAATTCTGATGCATACGTATTCACAGGTTTCATTCGTCCATCTAAATCTTGAATCACTAAACGTCCAAACTTATCAGCTTCTTCTTTTGGTGTGACATTTACCCGCAAAATAGAATCTACTTGCGCTTTTCTATCTAGAGTATGATCATGGGTGCTACTTTCGTTTTGAGTGTTCTGGGCATTTAAACCAAGCGCTGTAAAAAGCAATAGCATTGATAGTAGTTTGCTCTTCTTAGCCTTTATTTTTCTCAATTGTTTTCTTAGGTCATCAAAACGAGTATGCTTACTAAATAAAATGGCTAACAATCCAAAATACAATAAGAAATAACCTAAATACGTAAGATTGGTTCCCCAAAAATCATGATTAACAGATAGTATAGTTCCTTTTTCATCAGGATCAAACGAAGATTGAAAGAACCTATAGCCTTTATGATTCAAAATATTATTCATATAAATATCAAAATCAAAATCTCCTCCTTCATCCAATACTGTAACCTTACTTTTAAAGGCCGAAAAGCTGTTTTCTGTTCCTGGATAGCGTTCTGCAATAAAATCATTTAGCTTAATATTAAAAGGTAATTGCAGCACTTTTGAGCCATACTTTAACGCAAATTGTAAACCTCCAACACTATCTTGTACAAAGGCATTGTTACTTCCTTTGCCTCCTAAAATTTTCACACTTTTTGTTTCACCTCCCGAGCTAATCTTTAACGATAACCCATCTTCATCACTTTTTAATACCTCTGATTTTTTAACTACATCAAAAACTCCCTTTGTCACAGGTTTAGGAAATACCAATGACCTATTTCCTATCACATATCTGGAACGTAAGAATAATGGTTGAATGCTATCTTTAACGAGCACTCCTTGGGCACCAGTTGCCATGGTCATAAATTCTCCATCAAAGGGCGAATTAATTGTTAAGGTTGAATCAGTAAACGTGATATTTATGGCACCATCAGTTGGTTTATTGAGCGCATACAATACATTGTGAATACTTTGTACCTGTCCTTCTTTTAAAAAGTGGTTGTGTGGCCCATTTGCTCCAGCCTCAACAACTTTTAAATAATTTTCACCAGACTCATCAGGTATAATATCCATTTCTGCACCAGCAATAAACTCTTCTAACTCAATAGTAATTGGTTGCTTGTTATAATCTGACCTTTCACTAAATTTATTATTTAGTCTTGGTGAGAAATCTGTTTCATACTGCAATACTCTACGCTGCTGCTGTCCATTAATCTCATAATCCCCATCAACATAAACCGTCAAATATGTTTTTTGCGACAGAAACGTGTTCTCGGTTGCGCCCTCTCTAATGGCCATCATTCCCTCAAAACTTATATATCTGGTCACAAAAGCACCT
>CAZAPO010000107.1:0-7029 GCA_964487005.1 uncultured Flavobacteriaceae bacterium | reverse complement strand
CTAATATTACATCCATCGCTCCAATTTCAACTCAATCAGGTATGAACGTGCTGGAACAAAGAGAATTGACTGCGCAAATAATATTAGACAACAGCATACAACCTAACGATGAAATTGAATATCGTGTACAACTTGCCGATGGTGATGGAGATATTTTTTACGACATTAATCAAGTCAAGTACTATCAACCTACTGTACTTTTAGCAGATAACCCTGATACAGATTTATTAACTAACTGGACTACTTCTGGAACCTGGACGGCATCAACTAATGCAAATGCCATATATTCTGGTACTAGAGGTATTAAACTGGGTGGAAACAATATATCCGCATATAATAATAATGACACGAGAACATTAACGACGGCTGGAAACTTTGACTTTTCAGGAGCTAGTGAAATTCAAATTCAATTTTATTCGAAATGGGATTTAGAACGAAACTTTGATTTTGTAGAAGTTTTAGCGTCAACAGATGGTAGTAATTGGCAACCTTTGATTGGAAAATACAATAAACCTAAATCAGCGAACAATACTACTAATGCGCATGGTGGTAAAAGTGGTACTAGCCATTCCTTCCAACAAAACAACAGCTCTGGAATGGTCTATGACGGCGATCAAATGGACAAGTGGGTTATGGAAGAAATAGTAATAAATGCCTCAAACAACAGCTTATTCCATGAAGCTTCAAATGTGCAGATAAGATTTAATTTTGAATCTGATGCTAACAACCAGTTTGAAAATTATTCGGCTGCAGCGGATGGATTCTTTATCGACGATTTTAAAATTCTGTATATTCAGATTCCATGTGATAATAGCGTTGCTCCAACGGGTCTGACCGTTACAACTACCACACCAGAATCAGCAGCAATCGTTTGGGATAATATCCCATCTGCAACCTATGATATTCGTTACAGGCAAATTGGTGCACCAACATGGAATGAGGTTACTAACATTGACTCAACTACTTATAATATTATTGGACTAAGCGCATCAACAAACTATGAAGTTCAAGTTGCTACGCGTTGTATAGATACGAGTTCATCATACAGTACATCAGTTAATTTTAGTACCACGGCTAGTGCGCCATGCACTGGGACATTAATTGCTTCATATCCATATACAGAAACTTTTAATTCTGGAATTGGTGATTGGAACCATGATGGATCAGATGATGGAGAATGGACACATAATTCTGGAAGTACTACTTCAAGTAATACGGGTCCTAGCAGTGGATACAATTCAGGTGGTAGCTATTTTTATACCGAAGCAACAGATGGTCAAAATCCAGGGTTTGACGCTACCGTAAACTTAATTAGTCCATGCTTTGATCTCTCTGGTTTTGAAAACATTACCTTTTCGTTTTATTATCATATGTATGGTGCCGATATGGGAAATTTATTACTGGATATTTCGACAGATAATGGTGGTACATGGAACAATTTGGTAAGCTTAAATGGTCAACAACAAACTAGTAATGGTGCAGCATGGTTAGAACGTGTAATAAATCTAGATCTTTATACTGGACAAACAATTAAATTACGTTTTCAAGGTCAAACTGGGAGTAACTATAGAAGTGACATGGCGATAGATCAACTAAATCTGGTTGCTACTAATACATACTATGAAGATCAAGATGGTGATGGTTACGGTGACCCAAACTCCACAGTTGAAGCAACCTCATTACCAGGAGGTTATGTTACCGATAATACCGATTGCGACGATACCCCAGGGTCTGGTTTTGGCATCAATCCTGGTGCAACTGAAATACCTGATAACGCGATTGATGAAAACTGCGACGGTGATATTGAATACTCACTTTCAAATGATGAGTTATCAATTGATGCAACCGAGATTTACCCAAATCCATTCACCAATAATTTTGAGGTTAGATTACCATATCAATCAAATGGATCATTTAAAGTTACGGTATTTGATGTTAATGGTCGTGTTCTATTAAACACGCAAAAATCAAGCATTCAAAATAAGATACTTGTAAACGAGCTCTATAAACTAGCCTCTGGTAATTATTTCATCAAAATTACAGATGAAGTCTTAGAAACTAGTACAATTAAGAAGGTGATTAAGAACTAGTTAAGATATTTATTGCCTTTTTAGTTCAACAAAATCAATGGATAATATACTTTAAGATAATAGAGTAAGAATAATCTGTCTTTATTAACACATGTTAACGATTAATTTTGCATTTCGTGGAAATAATTAGTACTCTTGTTAGGACATTTATAAACATAATTGTTTAAAAATAAACGAGAGACCCCAAATCTTTCAAAAGCTATTGCATGAAAAAAACTACTTATGTGTTAAGTACCTTTATGGTACTCTTATTTGTACTTTGTTCGAATAACCTTCATGCGCAGGTTAATATCGACACGGAAGACTTTAACTCAGGTTGGGGTATCTGGAATGATGATAACACGGGTAGTAGTGATTGTTTGCGAAGAACAGCAGACGGAAAACCCAATGCAACTCCATCTATTAGAATAAGAGATAATTCTGGCACTAGCTCATCTTTCTCAACAGATCCAATAGATATTACAGCCTATTCTGATATTGATATAACTTTCGATTTTGAATCAACCAATTTATCAGGAAGTGAAGATTTTTGGATTCGATACTATGATGGGACTTCATGGGTAACCATTGCAGATTACGATGTAGGTACACATTTCAATAATGGTACCGTATATACATTTACCGCAAGTATAAGTTCATCATCTTATACATTTGCTTCCAACTCCCAATTTAGGTTTCAGTGTGACGCGAGTAGTAATGCAGATACGGTTCATATAGATAATATTTCCATCGATGGATATTTAGCAGCAGCGCCGGAAATAGATATACAAGGAAACGCAATTTCTATTGCTAGTGGAGATACTACTCCATCAGTATCTGATGATACCGATTTTGGAAGTCACGATATCGCTGTTGGGTCTAATGCAAACACCTTTACCATACTTAATACAGGTACTGCAGCGCTGAATTTAACAGCTGCATCACCCTATGTTACAATTACAGGACACACTGCTGACTTTACGCTTACAGCGAATCCTGCAACACCTATTGCCCAAGCCGGTAGTACAACATTTACTATTACATTTAATCCTACCGTAGTAGGGCTTCGTTCGGCGACCGTCTCAATTGCTAATGATGATGCAGACGAAAATCCCTATACCTTTGATATTCAAGGAACAGGTACCACTACAGCTGCTGAAATAAACATAACCGGAAATGGAACAACCATAGTTGATGGAGATACAACGCCTTCTGCTTCAGATGACACCTACTTTGGAAGCATACCAGAAGCTGCGGGTTCTCAAGCAAATACATTTACCATTGAAAACTTAGGTACGTCATTAAACTTGAACCTAACTGGAGGATCACCTTACGTAAGTATTAGTGGGCATACAGCCGATTTTACTTTAACGGCAAATCCTACAACACCAATTGCTTCAGGGGCAAATACAACGTTTACAATTACCTTTGATCCAACTGTCGTTGGAACGAGAACCGCTACAGTTTCTATTGCAAATGACGATAGTGATGAAAATCCATATACCTTTGATATAAGTGGGTACGGTGCACCACCGTGCAGCAGTACCGTCATTCATACAGCGGATTTCGAAAGTAATTGGGATGGTTGGACAGACGGAGGAACTGATGCCGCAAGAGTATTAAACACAGGAAGATCATATTCAAATAGCTACAGTCTTGAAATTCGAGATGACGACGCTGCCGGAACAAATTCTTCGGTAGACACGCCATTATTTGATTTTAGTGCTTACGATAAAGTTGATGTCAAATTCTTTTTCACCGCTTATAATTTTGAAAATGGAGAAAATTTCCTCGTTGAATATAGTGATGATAGCGGTGCAACATGGAATACCGTCAACGATTTTATAGGAAATGATGTAGTCAATAAAGATGCCGATTTTGAGACTACCAATACCATTATTTTCTATAGTAAAACGGCCACGATATTAAAGACAAACTTTACGTTTCCAGCAGCAACAACTTCACAATTTAGATTTAGAAGTGATGCTAGTGATGATACCGATCTTATCTATATAGATTATGTTACCATTACAGGTACAACTTATTGTACACCTACAAATGGTCCTGGAGGTATAGCCACAAATCTCGATTTATGGTTAAAAGCCGATCAATTGGACGGAACATCTGTAGGAACAGATGGTGGTGGTGTTAACGAGTGGTCTGATAATGGAAAAGGAAATCACGCCAAAACAGTGGTTACAGGTCAAGAGCCTGTTTATAGAGATAATGCTACCGACAATTTTAATTTCAACCCAGTTATTGAATTTGAAAACGATAATACCACAGCAAATAGTGATATGACATATATGATTAATGATGGTAGCAGGGACGAATTAAGCGCCACAAGTGGTTTTAATAGTAATGACATTTTTATGGTATTAATGCCAGATCCAACTATTTCTACTTCAATGATTCCGCTAGATACTTTCTGTAGTACCGATCCATTAGGGACAACTGCTGCAGAGGACGTTACAGGATTTGGATATGGAAATTATTCGGTTCGTTTTTCAAATGAAAGATTTGGATACTGTATTGGAACCTCAGCGAGCTATGGTAGAGCTACCACCGATACATCGGTTGATTTTAATCAAATACAGATTATTAACACACGACACAATTCGGGAGATACAGGAGTTAACCTGTACATCAATAATAATCAATTTGGTAACCTTGATGCCAATACAGGTTCATGGGCACATACAAATGAAAGTAGATATTGGATTGGAAGAAGTCAGTACTGGAATGGTAGTTTTGACGGACGTATTGCTGAGTTAGTAACTTATACAGCTACCAATGGAGATACAGATCTCACAGATGCGCGAAATAGAATTCAATCGTATTTAGCCGTAAAATATGGTATTACCTTAGGAGTAAATGGAACTTCACAAGATTATGTAAACTCAGACGGTACTGTAATTTGGGATCAATCTGCTAACAGCGGATACAATTATGATATTGCAGGAATTGGTAGAGACGATGCATCAGAACTAATACAAAAACAATCAAGTAGTGTTAATGATGCTGCCGATGGTACCGGACCTACCGAAGGAATAGTTACCATGGGGCTCACCGATATTTATGCTACAAACGAGTTAAATAAAACCTCCAATCCAGATACTTTTAATGACAAAGAGTTCTTAATGTGGGGTAATAATGGTGCCAATCTAGATCTTGCTGCAGGAACTGTAACAGTAAATATGAGCTCAGGAATAACCCCTGCCCTAACAACAGATGTTTCATTTGTTGCCATGCAACGAATTTGGAAAGTTGTTGAAACTGGAGGTGATATTGGTCGGGTGAAGGTTACAATTCCACAAAATGCCGTCAGAAATATCAACCCTCCAGGTGACTATCTCATGTTTATCTCAGATACTGGAATATTTGACCCTACTGCTAATTACCGAGTAATGACAAACAATGCAGGAATATTAGAGGCAGAATATGATTTTGATGGTACTAAATATATAACCTTTGGATATGCTCCAGAAGTGATTGTAGAACGGTCTATCTATTTTGACGGTGCCGTAGATTATGTTGATATGGAAGATGCCTTGAATCTTAACACCACTAATTTTACCATTTCTTCGTGGATAAAAAGAGACACTGGAACAACCAATGCATCTATTCTTTCAAAAAGAGATGCGGTTTATACTGAAGGATATGATTTAAAAATTAATGGTACAGGTAGATTAGAATTTCAACTTAATGGAGGTGCAGCTACTTTAACCTCTTCTGTAGCTATTCCAGAAGATGAATGGCATCATGTTGCTGTAATTTACAACAGTGGAAATGCTACGCTTTATATTGATGGGATACCAGACACTTCGGCATCCTCATTACCAGCACCAGTTGCTACAACACAATCATTCTATATAGCGGCGGCAGGAAAAAATACACCAACAGCTTATTTTGCTGGTAATATTGATGAAGTTAGAATATGGGATGATGCGCTAAGTGCTAATCAGCTACGTTATATAATGAACCAAGAGATAGAAGATAATGCCACCTTTGTTAATGGAAAAGTAGTACCACAAACCATCACAAAAAATGAGGTAGCTACCATCCCATGGAATGATTTAGCTGGTTATTATCCAATGTCTGTATATACGTATACAAATACCAACGACGAATCTAACAATGGCAATCAAGGTGCACTAAGAAACCTAGATACCGTTGATAGACAAACCGCACCACTACCTTATGAATCTCAGGCCGATGGTGCATGGACAACAGATGCAACCTGGTTAAATCATGATGTTCAAGCATTACCAAATGCACTTTCTATCGTTGATGGAGTAACTCCTGTAGATTGGAATATTGTTCGTACCAATCACAATGTTACCATTGACACGCATGCTGGTCTAGGGCGAGAGCGAGAAGTATTGGCATTAGATGTAGCGAGTAACGAGCTGCAAGTAAATGGAGATACGTCTTCAGGAACGGGTAACGGATTAACTGTTACGCACTATTTGAACCTCGATGGAAAAATAGATCTAGAAGGAGAATCACAGCTAATTCAAACAACAGATAGTGATCTTGAAGTAACTTCGGGCGGTACTTTAGAACGAGACCAACAAGGAACGGAAGACTACTATACCTATAATTACTGGGCAGCCCCGGTGGGTGTGGTGAGTACAGTCTCAAACAATACAAACTATACACTCCCAGATGTTTTAAACGATGGAACAAACCCTGCATCACCGGTTAATATCAACTGGATTACCGTTGGGTATAATGGTACACCTGGCCCACCAATTGGAATCGCCGATTATTGGATTTGGAAATATGCCAACCAGATTAGTGATAACTACCCTTCATGGCAACATGTACGAAGTACAGGATCACTGCAACCTGGAGAAGGTTACACTATGAAAGGAACAACAGATACTGGTGGGGTTATTACTAATGAACAAAACTATGTATTTGAAGGTAAACCAAACAATGGTGACATTACCTTAAC
>CAZAPO010000106.1:0-43434 GCA_964487005.1 uncultured Flavobacteriaceae bacterium | reverse complement strand
GATGTTTGGAATGACCTTACACAAAAAATGGGGTATTGGGTAGATATGAACGATCCCTATATTACCTATAAGTCCAAATACATGGAGAGTGTTTGGTGGTTGTTAAAGCAGATATATGATAAAAACCTCTTGTATAAAGGTTACACCATCCAACCCTATTCACCCAAGGCCGGAACTGGGTTGAGTTCACACGAATTGAACCAACCAGGAACCTATCAAGATGTAACCGATACAACCGTAGTTGCACAGTTTAAAACCAAACCAGAAACCTTACCAGAGTTTTTGCAAAACGAAGGCACGGTTTATTTCTTGGCATGGACAACTACTCCTTGGACACTGCCAAGTAATACAGCCTTAACAGTGGGACCTAAAATTGAATATGTACTGGTAAAGAGTTTTAACCAATACACCTTTGAACCTATTAATGTTGTATTGGCTAAAAACTTAGTAGGTAAACAATTTTCGGGGAAGTTCGTTGAGGTAGAGGATGTTGCAGAATTAGACAGCTATAATTCAGAAGATAAGAAGATTCCATATATAGTTGTAAAGAATTTTATGGGGAAAGAGCTTGTTGGAATTCGCTACGAACAACTATTGCCATATGCCTTACCAAATGATAATCCAGAAAACGCTTTTAGAGTCATATCTGGAGATTTTGTTACCACCGAAGACGGTACCGGAATTGTACATACAGCACCAACCTTTGGAGCAGATGATGCCTTGGTAGCAAAACAAGCAACTCCAGTAGTACCACCAATGTTGGTTAAAGATGAGAATGGGAACTTAGTACCACTGGTTGATTTGCAAGGACGTTTTAGACCAGAAATGGGCGAGCATGCTGGTAAGTACGTAAAGAACGAATACTATAATGATGGTGAGGCACCAGAAAAATCGGTTGATGTAGAGCTAGCCATCCAACTTAAAATAGAAAATAAAGCTTTTAAGGTTGAAAAGTATAAGCATAGTTATCCAAATTGCTGGAGAACAGATAAGCCTATTTTATACTATCCGTTAGACTCTTGGTTTATTAAGGTGACTGACATTAAGGATAGAATGTTTGAACTCAATCAAACTATAAATTGGAAACCAAAATCAACCGGAGAAGGTCGTTTTGGAAACTGGCTAGCCAATGCCAACGATTGGAATCTATCGCGATCACGTTATTGGGGAATTCCGCTACCTATCTGGAGAACAGAAGACGGAAAAGAAGCTAAGTGCATTGGGTCTGTTGAAGAGTTAAAGACAGAAATGGCTAAAGCTGTTGAAGAGGGAGTACTAGCAAAAGATATTTTTGAAGACTTTGAAGTGGGCAATATGAGTGAAGAGAACTATGAAACGGTAGATCTCCACAAAAATATTGTCGATCAAATTGTATTGGTGTCATCAACAGGAGCACCAATGCATCGCGAAAGTGATTTAATTGATGTTTGGTTTGACTCTGGAAGTATGCCGTATGCACAATGGCATTATCCTTTTGAAAACAAAGAATTAATTGACGGTAAAAAATTCTATCCGGCTAACTTCATTGCGGAGGGCGTAGATCAAACCAGAGGATGGTTTTATACGCTACATGCTATTGGAACTATGGTATTTGATTCTGTTGCCTATAAGAATGTGGTGTCAAATGGACTGGTGCTAGATAAGAACGGACAGAAGATGTCGAAACGTTTAGGAAACGCAGTAGATCCCTTCGATAATTTATCGAAATATGGAGCCGATGCAACACGTTGGTACATGATAAGTAATGCCAATCCATGGGACAATTTGAAGTTTGATGAAACGGGAATAGAAGAGGTTAAACGTAAATTTTTTGGAACCCTTTATAACACGTATTCATTTTTTACGCTCTATGCAAATATTGATAGATTTACCTATAGTGAAGAAGATATTGCCATAGCAGAGCGACCAGAAATTGATAGATGGATATTATCTGAATTGCATACCCTTATCAAGAAGGTTGACGCGTATTATGCAGATTACGAACCAACCAAAGCAGCTAGGGTAATATCAGATTTTACACAAGAATATTTAAGTAACTGGTATGTGCGTTTAAGTAGAAGACGCTTCTGGAAAGGCGATTATCAAAAAGATAAGATATCGGCATACCAAACCTTATATACGTGTATGCTAACCATTGCAAAGTTAGGAGCACCAATTGCACCTTTCTATATGGATAGACTTTACAAAGATTTAACCAATGCAACACAAAAAGAAAACTTTGAAAGTGTACATTTGGCTAAATTCCCAGCATATAATGAGTCTTTAGTTGATAAAGATTTAGAAAGAAAAATGGAGAATGCACAAACAATTTCTTCATTGGTGTTGTCGTTAAGAGCAAAAGAAAAGATAAAAGTACGTCAACCATTGCAAAAAATTATGATACCAGTTGACAGTGCTCAAATGAAAGAAGAGATTGTGGCAGTATCTAACTTGATTAAACATGAAGTGAACATCAAGGAAATTGAGTTGTTAGAAGACGCTTCAGATATTTTGGTAAAGCAAATTAAGCCTAATTTTAAGGTGCTTGGGCCTAGATTTGGTAAAGACATGAAGGCCATTGCTGGAGTGGTTAATGCCTTAACAGCAGAGGAGATCCAAAAAATCGAGCAAAACGGTTCTTTTGAGGTTGAAATTAATGGAAAAAGTATTACATTAGGGCTCGACGATGTAGAGATTACATCGCAGGATATAGAAGGATGGCTAGTAGCCAATGAAGGGGCCCTAACGGTAGCATTAGATGTTACCATAACTGAAGATTTGCGAGGAGAAGGAATTGCTAGAGAGCTTGTAAATCGTATTCAAAACCTACGTAAAGATTCAGGATTTGACGTTACAGATAGAATTGACGTTCTCCTTCAAAAGGACGAGAATATTGTAAATGCAATTAATAGTAATATTGATTATATTAAAACAGAAACACTAACCGAAGAATTAGAAATAAAAGATGAAGTAAATAATGGTATAGAGATCGCCTTTGATGACATAACTACAAAGCTCTCTATACAAAAACATTAAGATTATGGCAGCAGATGTAAACAACAGATATTCAGACACCGATTTAGCTGAATTTAAAGCCTTAATTAACGAGAAAATTGAAAAGGCCCAACACGATTTAGAGCTTATTAAAAGTGCCTATATGAATGATCATAATAATGGTACAGACGATACTTCACCTACCTTTAAGGCATTTGATGAAGGTAGTGAAGTCATGAGTAAAGAATCTAATTCTCAATTGGCCATACGCCAAGAAAAATTTATTCGAGATCTTAAGAATGCATTGATTAGAATTGAGAATAAAACCTATGGAGTTTGCCGTGTGACAGGAAAGTTAATTAACAAAGAACGCCTAAAGTTAGTGCCACATGCTACATTAAGTATAGAAGCAAAGAATATGCAAAAGTAAGTTCACCCATATATTTTTTTGAACGCCTCCTTAAGAGGCGTTTTTTATTTTATAAGATACAAACTCCAGTAGGAGTATCTTTATTATATTTGCTGTCGTTCATAAAAGACCAAATTTAATGTCGCTAAAAAAGGCCTCAATATTAATAATTGTAATTCTGTTAATCGATCAGATTTCAAAAGTCTATATCAAACTAAATTTCAGGCTTGAAGAGAGTGTTGAGGTGTTTTCGTGGTTTCAAATTCTATTTGTTGAGAATGATGGAATGGCTTGGGGTGCAAAATTGAGTGACTTTTTTTCATTTATCTCAGATAGAACAGCAAAAGTAATTTTGACAACCTTTAGGTTAGTTGCAGTTGTAGGAATTGCCTACTGGCTTGTTTCTTCAATCAAGACTAAGGGCTCTAAAGTACTAATTGTAGCTATTTCATTGATTTTTGCTGGAGCCGTGGGTAACATTATCGATTCGGTATTTTACGGTGTATTGTTTAATGATAGTTATGGGCAGATCGCCACTTTTCTCCCTGAAGAAGGAGGATATGATAGTTTGCTGCATGGAAAAGTAGTAGATATGCTGCATTTCCCTATTTGGAATGGTACTTTCCCAGAGTGGTTTCCTGGCGTGGGTGGCAATCACTTTACATTTTTTCAGCCAGTATTCAATATCGCCGATATGGCCATTAGTACGGGAGTAGGACTCCTTTTAGTTTTTAATAGAAGGGCGTTCACAAACAAAGTTGAAGAAAATACAATTGAAGACCCACCTTCTCAAAACGAATAAACCTTTTTGGGAGTTACACAATAATTTAGGGGGATATCATTAGGAGAAATATCTAAAATTTTGTCTTCTGCTTCAAAAAAAGACACTCCAATTTTAATTGTTTGGGAGGGACAAGTATCTAAAAATTTATCATAAAAACCTTTACCATAGCCAACACGATTTCCGTTTTTATCAAAAGCTAATAATGGTATGAAGACTACCTCAATCTTAGCATTTGGAACCTCAATACCATCCACTGGCTCGGGAATATTCCACTGGTTCTTTTTAATAACCGTAGCATCTGTTAATAGGTAGTTTAATAAGGTATTGGTCTCAAAATTAGATTTTGAAACTACAATTTCTTTGTCTTTAGCATGAAGTATGTTTAAAATAACATCTGTCTGTACTTCTTTATGTTCAGTAATACTTAAAAAGAGATGGTAGTACCTAGCATCCCAAATGGGCATGGTCAATAATTTATTTGCAATAGCAGTACTAAGGGCATCAATGGTATCGAGGCTTAAACCAGACCGTAGGGTTTTGTACTTTTTTCTTAGGTCAGATTTAGTCATGATTTGAGTTTCGTGGAAATTCTAAACAACGCATCACCTTTGTATACAATTGGAGATTCGTTAACGTTTAGAATATAGCCGGAGCGATCGGCTTTAATAAAATGATGAAACTTGCCATAAGGGTCTGTGATATGGCCAATAACATGTCCTTTGCTCACGGCTTTATTTGCTTCAACAGCCGCTCTAAACATTCCTGAATACTTGGCGCGTAGCCATTTGCTTTCTTCAATAAAAACACATGTTTTCTTTGGTTTAGAGATCTTGAATTTTGATGCAAGCATTCCAAAATGATGTAATACTCGCTTTGCCCCGTTCACACCAGTATTAGTAATGGTAGTATCAATATAAAAGGATTTGCCTCCTTCAAAAAGAAGCATAGGAACCCCAAGTTTATCACATGTATTTCTAAATGATTTATTTAGGTTCTTAGAATATAAAACAAAGGGAGCACCAAAAACCTCGGCTAATTCATCAAGGGATAAATTGTTTGGTACAATGCGAATTTGGGCTGAATTAAAACGATCTGCTCCTCCGGTATGGTAATCTAAAATAAGATCAACTTGAGGGACAATTTCATGAATTAGTTTATAGGCCACCTGGCTTGCCAACGAGCCAGATTTTGAGCCTGGAAAAACTCGATTAAGGTCTCTGCCATCAGGGAATTCTCGTTCTTTATGTAAAAAACCAAAAATATTAATTACGGGAATACAAATAATGGTCCCCCTTTTTGGTTTATTAATTCCCTTTGCAATGATTTGTCGCACAATCTCAACACCATTAACCTCGTCACCATGAATTCCGGCAGTGATTAATACAATAGGACCAGGTTTTTTTGATCTTTCTATTAATACTGGAACTTCAACAGAAGTTGTTGTATGTAATTTGGCAACATTAAAGTTAATCTCTAAACTTTTACCTAACGGGATAGCTTCACCAAGTATATGTAATATGTCACTTTTTGGGCTGGTCATTAGCGGCTGTTACGTTCAACAAATGTGATTATGGCTTTAGCAATGTTTTTGTGTGTTGCTTTTTCAATACCTTCTAAACCAGGGGTTGAATTAATTTCTAAGATCAATGGTCCACGATTAGATTGTAACATATCAACACCACACACCGGAAGTTTTAAAGCTCTAGCCGCCTTAATTGCTAGTTTTAATTCAGGCTCCGAAAGTCTGATATATTCAGCAGAACCACCTCTATGCAAATTAGACCTAAACTCACCTTCTCTGCCTTGCCTTTTCATGGCGCCAACAACTTGTCCGTCAACTATCAATGCCCTAAGATCACAACCATTAGCCTCTGCAATATACTCTTGAACTAAGGCACGCGCTTGCAGTCCATTAAAGGCCTCGAGTACAGACTCTGCAGCATTTTTTGTTTCGGCTAAAACCACTCCTAAACCTTGAGTTCCTTCTAGTAATTTAATAATCACTGGAGTTCCACCAACGTGTTCAATCACTTCTTCAACATCACGCGAATAGTTTGTGAAAACTGTTTTTGGCATACCAATTCCGGCTTTTGATAGCCGTTGGAAACTTCGTAATTTATCTCGTGAGCGAATAATGGCATCAGAAGTAACAGTTGTGAATATATTCATCATTTCAAATTGCCTTACTACCGCACAGCCATAAAAAGTGACCGAAGCTCCAATTCTAGGGATGATGGCATCTACATAATCAAGGTATCTGTCTTTGTAATAAATTGTTGGTTTTTCTTTTTCAATGATAAGGTCACATTTTAAAGGATCAATGACTTCAACTTCATGACCGCGATTTTCGCCTTCCTCAATAAGTCGTTTTGTAGAGTACAGATTTTCGTTTCGAGAAAGAATTACAAAGTTCATTTTAGTACTTAGTTCGATATGCAATATACTAAAAATGACGAACGGATTTTTACAATAATTTGAATTAGTATACCTTTGAGATAATGAGCGATACCTCACTTGAAATACAACTTAAAACCTTACCAAATTTACCTGGAGTATATCAATATTTTGATGCAGATGATGTAGTTATTTATGTAGGAAAAGCGAAGGATTTAAAGAAAAGAGTAAGTTCGTACTTCACCAAATCTCACGATAATGGGAAGACTCGAGTTTTGGTAAAAAAAATTGCACGCATCAAGCATATAGTTGTAGATACCGAAACCGATGCCTTATTGCTTGAAAACAACCTTATAAAAAAATATCAGCCTCGCTATAATGTCATGCTTAAGGATGACAAATCATATCCGTGGATATGTATAAAAAAAGAACGATTTCCGCGAGTTTTTCAAACACGACGTTTAATTAGGGACGGGAGTAAATATTACGGGCCCTATACCAATGTTAAAACGGTATACACGCTGCTTGAACTGATAAGGGGTCTATACCCATTGAGAACGTGCAATTATGATTTATCTGAAGACAAAATAAAATCGGGAAAATATAAAGTTTGTTTAGAGTATCATTTAGGGAATTGCAAAGGAGCATGTGAAGGTCATGAAACAGAAGAGGAGTATAACCAAAGTATTAAGGCCATTAAAGAAATTTTAAAAGGCAATTTTAAAGATTCCTTAAATCAGTTTAGAAAGCAAATGAAATCTTTGGCAGCGAACATGCATTTTGAAGAAGCTCAGAAGATAAAAGAAAAAATAGAAGTACTTGAAAATTATCAGGCAAGATCGACTGTTGTTAATCCAAAGATTAGTAATGTCGATGTCTTTTCAATAGTTAGTGATGAGAGCTACGGCTATGTAAATTTTTTACAATTATCATACGGATCCATTATTAGATCACACACCTTAGAATTAAAGAAAAAACTGCAAGAAACAGATGCGCAATTATTGGCCTTGGCAGTTACTGAAATAAGACAACGTTTTAACTCGCAATCAAAAGAAATATATGTTCCCTTTGCTATTGGTTTGGGAGAAGATGTTAAGGTGACCGTACCAAAACTAGGTGATAAAAAACATATTGTCGACCTGTCTTTGCGAAATGCCAAATATTATAGGCTAGAGCAATTAAAACAAATTAAAATTACAGATCCAGATAGACACGCAAATAGAATTATGGCTCAAATGAAGGCAGATTTGCGACTAAAAGAAGAGCCAAGACATATAGAATGCTTCGACAATTCAAACATTCAAGGGACACATCCAGTGGCCGCTTGTGTAGTTTTTAAAAATGGTAAGCCAAGTAAAAAAGAGTATCGCCATTTTAATATAAAAACAGTAGAAGGTCCAGATGATTTTGCTTCCATGACTGAGGTAGTTTATAGACGTTATAAACGATTATTAGATGAAAAACAAAGCTTACCACAATTAATAGTCATCGATGGAGGAAAAGGGCAACTTTCGGCGGCACTCAAAAGTCTGGAAGAACTAAATTTAAGAGGGAAAATTGCCATTGTTGGGATCGCCAAAAGATTGGAAGAATTATTCTATCCAGATGATCCAATTCCGTTATATTTGAATAAAAAAAGCGAAACACTCAAAATAATTCAACAGCTAAGAAACGAAGCCCATCGATTTGGAATTGAACATCATAGAAATAAGCGAAGTAAAAATGCGTTAAATACAGAATTAGAAACAATTCCAGGAATTGGTGATAAAACAGTTGTACAATTGTTAAAACACTTTAAATCGGCAAAACGAATTTCATATGCAAAACTGGATGAATTAGAAGAAGTGGTAGGAATTTCTAAGGCTAAGAAAATATATAATTACTACAACAAGATTGCGTGAAACGAATAGTGCTATTAATTCTTTTTTGTTTTGGTCTTTCTATTCAGGCCCAGAACATTGACAAACCAAAGGTAGGTCTTGTTCTTAGTGGTGGCGGAGCAAAAGGCTTAGCGCATATAGGTGCGTTAAAAACCTTAGATAGTCTTGGAGTAAAAGTAGATTATATTGCTGGGACAAGCATGGGAGCAATCGTTGGTTCATTGTATGCTTCAGGATATACAGGAATGCAGCTTGATTCAATTTTTCGAGAGATTGATTTTGATAAATTAATAGCAGACGAGCTCCCAAGGGCATCAAAAACTTTTTACGAAAAAGAGAACTCAGAAAAGTACGCGATATCAATTCCGTTTGACAATTTCAAGATTCAAATACCATCGGCATTATCGAGAGGTCAGAATGTGTTTAATCTGTTATCAAGACTTATGTTGCACGTAAGTGATGTTGATAACTTTGAAAACTTACCTATTCCCTTCTTTTGTATTGCTACAAATATTGAAACGGGTGAACCCGTGATTTTAGATAGCGGTAGTTTAGCACAAGCGGTAAAAGCTAGTGGTGCATTACCGTCCCTTTTTCAACCTGTAATTCTTAATGATCAAATACTAATTGATGGTGGCGTAGTTAATAATTATCCTATAGATGAATTAAAAGCCAAGGGTATGGACATCATTATTGGAGTAGATGTGCAAGATGATTTAGCTACTAAAGATGATTTAAAATCTGCCCCAGAAATTCTAATTCAAATTAACAATTACAGAACAATTCGAGATATGCGGGAAAAATCTGTTAAAACAGATATTTATATAAAGCCAGATATTAGAGAGTTTACTGTGGTTTCATTTGACGAGGGAGACGAAATTATTAGACGTGGTAAAAAGGCAGCATTAGACAAGGTAGATGAATTAAATATGCTCGTAGAACAAAAGGGGAAACTTATAAAACCACCATTAGATGTGCATATAAGTGATAGTATACAAATAGATGAAATAGTGGTTAAAGGAAATGAAAATTATACAAGAGCTTATGTTTTGGGCAAATTGCAACTAAAGAAGAACGAGAAAATTAGTTACGAGCAGTTTGGTAAAGGTGTAAACAATCTAGTTGCGACTAATAACTTTGATAGCTTTTTGTATCAGTTTAGACCTTCAGAAACAGGATATGACCTCCTAACTAATTTAAAAGAAAGTGAAGGCAGCACATTTTTAAAATTGGGAGTGCATTATGATGATCTCTACAAAAGTGCGGCACTGTTAAATTTGACTCAAAAGCGCATACTTTTAAACAATGACGTGGCTTCATTAGATGTAATTCTGGGAGATAATGTTAGATATAATTTTGATTATTATATAGATAAAGGATTTTATTGGAGTGTTGGCTTGAAATCGCGTTACAACAGTTTTCATAAAGCTATTAATGCTTCCTTACTACTAGATGAATTTGAAATAGATGCGACGGGACTCAATAAACTTGAAGTTGAATTAAGCGATTTTACAAATCAATTTTTTGTACAAACCTTATTTCGAAAAGATTTTTCATTGGCATTGGGTGTGGAGCATAAACGTTTGAAGATTGTTTCAGAAACAGTGATTAATCAAACAGATCCTGATGCCGAAGAAACCGTATTTGAAAATAGCGACTTCTGGAGTCTCTTTGGGAATCTAAAATTTGACACTTTTGACAATAAGTACTTTCCAAATGAAGGTTTTTTATTCAATGGTGATTTTCATTTGTATTTTTCATCTTCAGCCAATAATTTTTCTGAGTTTTCATTTGCAAAGGCTAATTTAGGATATGCATTTAGTTTTAATAAATTCTCAATATTACTTGGATCTGAAGGAGGGTTTAGAATTGGCGATGATAACATAAATACATTAAGCTTTGCCTTAGGCGGATATGGAAATCAGTTTATAAACAATTTTATTTCGTTCTATGGTTATGATTATATTTCAATAACAGGAGATAGTTTTGTAAAAGGGCTCATTAATTTAGACTATGAATTTGCAAAAAACCACCACTTTAATTTTGCTGCAAATTATGCGAATGTAGCCGATGATATTTTTGTTGATGGCGAATGGTTTACAGATCCAGATTATAGTGGTTATGCATTTGGCTATGCATTTGAAAGTTTTGTCGGCCCAATTGAAATAAAATATTCATGGTCACCAGAAGTAGACCAAGGGAAGTGGTTTTTTAATTTAGGATTCTGGTTTTAATTTTATTTCCGATATTTGTGTAAACCTTAATATAACTCACAAATTAGTAAGGTTTAACCTTTAAACAGTAATTAGTATCTGATGAAACCTTTTTGGGCAGATTATTTACTTCATTTACATTATCTTATCAAGAGAAATCCTGAATAAGTAGGCATTTTTTTGTATCTTATTAACGTATTAAAAGCTGTTTTTTTAAACAGCTAATTGTTTAATTATCAAGCTAATACAATAAAAAATGCCATTTTATCATAAATTAGGGAATATACCCCCAAAACGACATACAATTTTCAAAAAGCCAAACGGTGATTATTATTATGAACAACTGTTTGGTACTATTGGCTTTGATGGAATGTCAACCAATAGTTATCACGAGCAACGACCAACAATGGTCAAAGAGATTAAGAAACAGTATAGTGTTGCTCCTAAAGTAGCAAAGGTTAATAATATTCAGTCATATAGATTCAAGGGATTTCAAATTCAACCTGAAGACGACTTTCTTGTTAGTAGAAAAGTAGTCTTAACGAATAGCGATTGTAATATTATTTTATCTGCTCCTAAAAATGTGACGCAAGATTATTTTTATAAAAACACTGATGCAGACGAAATGATCTTTGTTCACAAAGGTTCAGGAAAACTTAGAACCATGTATGGAAACTTAGATTTTAAATATGGAGATTATTTAATTATTCCGCGTGGGATGATTTATAAGATAGATTTTGATACTAGTGACAATAGATTGTTTATTGTGGAGTCATTTAGACCCATTTACACACCAAAACGCTATAGAAACTGGTTTGGTCAACTGTTAGAGCACTCACCATTTTGTGAGCGCGATATTCGTAGGCCAGAGGAATTAGAAACTTATAACGAGAAGGGTGACTTTTTGATAAAAGTCAAGAAGCAAGATGAAATAATTGAAATGGTTTATGCCTCCCATCCATTTGATGTTATTGGATATGACGGTTACAATTATCCGTATGCGTTTTCAATTCATGATTTTGAACCAATAACAGGTCGTATACATCAGCCACCACCAGTTCATCAAACGTTTGAAACAGATGCTTTTGTAGTATGTAGTTTTGTGCCTAGACTTTATGATTACCATCCACAAGCAATACCAGCACCATACAATCATAGTAACATAGATAGTGATGAGGTATTGTACTACGTAGATGGGGATTTTATGAGTAGAAACGATATTGAGGCAGGACATATTTCATTACACCCAGCTGGAATTCCACATGGTCCTCACCCAGGAGCAATGGAGCGAAGTATTGGCAAGAAAGATACAGAAGAACTTGCCGTAATGGTAGATACGTTTAAACCACTACAAGTAACAGAGGAAGCTTTAAAAATAGCCGATGATCATTATTATAAATCATGGCTAGAGTAATAAAAAAAAATAATTCAACGATTATATCTTAAAAACGGTTAATCATGAGTAAAGAAATAAAATCAGTAAACTACGGTTTAGAAAAAATATTTGAGGGAGCACAAGATTTCCTTCCACTTTTAGGAACAGATTATGTGGAATTTTATGTGGGTAATGCCAAACAAGCAGCCCATTTTTACAAAACGGCTTTCGGCTTCCAATCATTGGCATATGCAGGCTTGGAAACTGGGGTTAAAGACAGAGCAAGTTATGTTCTAGTACAAGATAAAATAAGATTGGTATTAACTACACCACTCACCAGTAGCTCACCAATTAACGATCATATTGTGAAGCATGGCGATGGCGTTAAAGTAATTGCTCTTTGGGTAGACGATGCGCGGAGTGCCTTTGAAGAAACAACTAAAAGAGGTGCTAAAGCATATTTTGAACCTCGATTAGAAAAAGATGAATTTGGAGAAGTTGTGAGGGCTGGAATTCATACCTATGGAGAAACAGTGCATGTTTTTGTAGAACGCAAAAATTATAACGGCACCTTTATGCCAGGATATCAGAAATGGGAATCAACCTATAATCCACCAACATTAGGTTTAAAATATATAGATCATATGGTAGGTAACGTTGGATGGGGAGAAATGAACCAGTGGGTAAAATGGTATGAAGATGTTATGGGCTTTGAGAATTTCTTATCGTTTGATGATAAGCAGATTCATACAGAATACTCTGCATTAATGAGTAAAGTAATGAGTAATGGCAATGGACGTATTAAGTTTCCAATAAACGAACCAGCAGAAGGGATTAAAAAATCACAAATTGAAGAATATCTCGATTTCTACGAAGGTCCTGGAGTACAGCATATCGCCGTTGCAACAGATGATATTATTGAAACAGTCTCGCAGTTACGCGCTAGAGGGGTTGAGTTTTTATCTACACCGCCAGAAGAATATTATAAAGCGGTTCCAGGAAGATTAGATGAGTTTAGTCATGAATTAAGAGAAGATATAGAAACCCTCAAAGGATTAGGAATTATGATTGACGCCGATGAAGAGGGCTATTTATTGCAAATATTTACAAAACCAGTAGAGGATAGACCAACATTGTTCTTCGAGATTATACAACGTATGGGTGCACGAGGTTTTGGAGCAGGAAATTTTAAGGCCTTGTTTGAATCAATTGAACGAGAACAGGCAAACAGAGGGACACTTTAACAAACATTTAATTTAAAAAACTATAAAACTCTGTCATTAAATATTGACAGAGTTTTTTGGTTTTAATACTTTTGGAACAGTAATTGTAAATTTTAATAGTGTAACAATAAAAAAAGGTTATCGTTGTTTAATTACAGTTACGTTACTTATGAAAAAGAATCTACCTATACTCATTGTATTAGCAATGCTTTTTACAAGTTTTGCTCAGGCCCCTAATACTCATAACCAAACAGTAAATTCAGCATTTAAATCTGGAGAGTGGTTTAGGTTTAAAATGAGTTATAGTGGATGGATGAAAGCTGGTGAGGCTACCTTAGAAATAAAAGATTCATATCATAATGAGAAACCAGTTTTTCATGTGGTTGGAAAGGGGAAAACTACAGGGGCAATAAGTTGGTTTTTTAAAGTGCGTGATAGATACGAGAGTTATATTGATAAAGAAACTAATTTACCTTATAGATTTATTCGAGATATTAATGAAGGCGGACATACCAAAAACCTAGAAATTGAATTTGATCATGAAAACCAAAAGGCTCATGTAAATAATATTAAAAAAAACAAGCAAAGCAGTCATGATATAGAGTTGAACGTGCAGGATATGGTATCTGCATTTTATTATTTACGAAACAATTATGACACATCAGACATAAAGCCAGGCGATGAGGTTAATTTGAACATGTTCTTCGATTTTGAGAATTACAACTTTAAATTGAAATTCTTAGGAAGAGAAACACTAAGAACCAAATTTGGAAAAGTAAAAACTCTAAAGTTTAGACCTTATGTGCTCGCGGGAAGGGTATTTAAGGAAGAAGAAAGTTTGACTTTGTGGGTAAGTGCAGACAAAAATAAAATACCTTTGCGAATAAAGGCAGACCTTGCAATTGGATCACTAAGAGCAGATTTAGAGGCGTTTAAGGGTCTAAAGCATTCTTTTGAAATACAATTTGATTAATTACAATGTCAGACCAACCAGACTACAGCCACCTTTTAAAAAAAATTCAGGCAAAATATGATGCCGAAAGTGAAGACACCGAGAATTATTTAGAAGGACTGTTGTATTCAAATTCAATTACCTATTGGGATTATATTCATACAGATGCCCTTCTAAGTCTTCAAATACAACGTACTACCTATCCAGATGAGATGGTTTTTATAGCCTATCACCAAATAAATGAATTATTGTTTAAGATGATTCTTTGGGAAATAGACCAAGTGGCAAAAAATGAAAGTCTATCGGCAAAATTCTTTGAAGAAAAGCTAATGAGAGTGAGCCGCTATTTTGACATGCTAACAACTTCGTTTAATATAATGAGGGAAGGGATGGACGTAGCGCAATACAATAAATTTAGGCACACCCTAACCCCAGCAAGTGGTTTTCAAAGTGGCCAGTTTAGAAAAATTGAATTTGCCTCAACAGAGCTTATTAATTTAATAGACAATAGATTTCGAGCTACTATCGATAGAAATTCGCCCTTTGAAAATGCATTTGAACATTTGTACTGGCAAGCAGCAGGTAAAGATTATAAAACTGGAGAAAAGTCAAAATTATTAGTGAATTTTGAAGATAGGTACAAAGAAGAATTTATTACTTTCATGAAGGTGTACAATACCAAAAATTTATGGTCGAGATTTAAAGAACTACCAAAAGAAGACCGTGAAAATAAAGACCTTATCAAAGCAATGCGCCATTTTGATTATACTGTTAATATTACTTGGGTAATGGCACACTATAATGCGGCTGTACATTACATTTTAGGGAAAGATGGAGATGGTGAAGCTACGGGCGGAAGTGATTGGCAAAAATATATGCATCCAAAGTACCAAAAAAGGATATTTTTTCCTGACCTTTGGAGCCAAGAAGAAATTGACAAGTGGGGTGAAGATGTATAACAGAAAACCAAATTATTTATTAGGAGCTTTCCTAACATTATTGCTAGGGCTTATAGGTTGTAGACCCGATCCTAAGGTGGAAACACCTGAGCCAGAATTAATTGTAGAAAAGGAGGTTGAAAAGTTTGAATTTGGCTTTAAGCTTAATGACTATGTGGTTGTAAAAGATACCATTAGAAGAGGAGAAACTTTTGGTGTTATTTTAGAGCGAAATCATATAGGGTATCCACAAATCTATAATATTGTTGAAAAAGCCAAAGATAGTTTTGACATAAGTAGAAGACTTCAAGTAGGTAAACCTTATACCCTTTTATTAGCCAAAGATTCTTTACAAACTGCACAGTGTTTTATTTATCAGCCGTCAAAAGAAGATTATGTTGTTATTAATTTTGAGGATTCAATAACAAAAGCCTATACCAGTAAAAAACCAATAAAATATGTTGAGCGAGAAGCTTCGGGAGTGATTGCTCCAGGATCAAGTATTTCTCAAGTGTTGGATGAACAAGGTTTAAGTCAGGTGCTAGCATATATTATGGCCGACGATATTTATGCTTGGACTATCGACTTCAATAGGCTTGTAGAAGGAGATAGATTTAAAGTTATTTATGAAGATAAATACATAGATGACACCATTTATACTGGAGTGCGTAAAGTTAAAGCAGCTTATTTTGAACATAAAAAAGAACCATTTTATGCGTTCGAATTTGAAACAGATACTGTAAAGGGCATTGTGGATTATTTCAGTGAAGACGCAAAAAATTTAAGACGTGCATTTTTAAAGTCTCCAGTGAAGTTTGGTCGCCTCTCCTCAAGGTATAATCTGAGACGTCGAATTGCCTATTATGGCTATAAAATACGCCCACATAAAGGAACTGATTTTGCCGCACCAGTGGGAACACCAATCATGGCAACCGCAAACGGAACAGTAACCCAATCAAGTTATACACGAGGAAATGGGAAATATGTAAAAATAAGGCACAATGCAACCTATAGCACGCAGTATTTACATATGAAAAACAGAAATGTGAAAGTTGGCGATTTTGTGAAACAAGGCGATGTAATTGGTTGGGTAGGAATGACAGGAAATACTGGAGGCCCGCATGTTTGTTATAGATTTTGGAAAAATAACAGACAGGTTGATCCGTTTAAGCAAAAATTACCAGAAGCCGAACCTATTTCTGATAGCTTAAAAGTTAGATACCTAGAATTTATTAAAGACATTAGGGTCCAGCTTGACAATATTGATTTTCCAAATGAGGCCGAATTTATCCAAATAGATAGCACAAAGGTTTTAGATAATCAAATTTTAGCAGAAGAAGATTTAATTACTAGATAGATAATGGCATTAAAAAATACTGATCCAACACAAACATTGGCATGGGTAAAATTAAATGAACATTTTAATAAAATAAAAGATGTTCATATGACCCAGTGGTTTAACGAAGATGAAGATAGGGCTAATCGTTTTACAATAAAGTGGGACGATTTTTTTGTGGACTATTCAAAAAATAGGATTACTCCAGAAACAATAGACCTTCTCATCTCATTAGCAGAAGAAGTAGGATTAAAACCAGCAATAGAGAGCTATTTTGCGGGAGATCAAATCAATCAAACCGAAGGAAGATCCGTATTACATACAGCACTTAGGGCGTCAAGGGAAACTAAGGTTTTAGTGGATGGTAAAAATGTGGTACCCGAGGTATATAGTGTAAGAAAGAAGATTGAAGATTTCACCAATAGCGTTGTTAATGGATTGTTTCTAGGGTATACTGGAAAAGCAATAACCGATGTTGTAAACATAGGCATTGGAGGATCAGATTTGGGTCCTGCGATGGTGGTCGATTCACTAAAGTTTTATAAAAACCATTTAAACACACACTTTGTAAGCAATGTAGATGGCGATCACGTAAACGAGATAATAAAACATTTAAATCCTGAGACTACACTGTTTGTAATAGTATCAAAAACTTTTACAACCCAAGAAACCATATCAAATGCAAATACTATTAGAGAATGGTTTTTAAAATCGGCTGATGAAAATGCCATTTCAAAACACTTCGTTGCTGTGTCAACTAACTTGGAAAAAGTTAAAGCCTTTGGAATCGAAGACGACAATGTTTTTCCAATGTGGGATTGGGTAGGAGGACGTTTTTCGTTGTGGAGTGCGGTTGGGTTAAGTATTAGCTTATCTGTAGGGTATAGTAATTTTGAAAAATTACTTCTTGGCGCTAGAAAAATGGATAACCACTTCAGCGAAGAATCATTCCCAAATAATATTCCAGTTATATTGGCCTTATTAAGCGTTTGGTATAACAATTTCTTCATGTCAGAGAGCGAAGCCATTATTCCGTATACCCAATATTTAAATCAATTTGCGACGTATCTGCAGCAGGCCGTAATGGAAAGTAATGGCAAAAGTGTTGATAGAGATGGAAATGAGGTTAATTATCAGACGGGCAATATAGTTTGGGGTGAGCCTGGAACCAACTCACAGCATGCATTTTTTCAATTGATTCATCAAGGAACGAAATTGATCCCGACAGACTTTATTGGATTTGCACAAAGCTTACATGGAAATAAGGACCATCACGACAAACTTATATCTAACTATATTGCACAAACAGAAGCACTATTAAAAGGCAAAGGTAAAACAGAAGTAGCGAACGAACTTGAGCAAGCCAATTTAGGTGATGCAGAAAGTAACAAATTATTACCTTTTAAAGTATTTGAAGGTAATAAGCCCACTAATACCATATTTGTAAACAAACTAACTCCAGAAAGTTTAGGGAAGTTAATTGCCATGTACGAGCATAAGATATTCGTGCAAGGTGTTATTTGGAATATATTTAGCTACGATCAATTTGGAGTTGAACTAGGGAAGCAATTAGCTGGGAATGTCTTAAAAAACCTGAAAGGAACGTCTTTAACATCTCATGATAATTCCACAAACAATATCATAAATTACTATAAATCCTTAGGCGAGTAAAGCATAAAATCACACATTTCTCTAAAAAAGTTAAAAAACATTAAAATTCAATTAATGTTTGTATCTTGAAACGCTATAAATTTCTTAACCATTTGTTAATAAATTGTGGGAATTTATGATTATTTTTGCCGAAACTAAACAACAAATTAATTTTTCAGTATGAAAAAAACTACTCAATTTTTACTACTTGCATTAGCATTTGTATTTAGTAGCAGTGCATTTGCACAAAGTAGAGTTACAGGAACCGTAATGGATTCTGAGCTTAACGCTCCACTTCCTGGAGCAAACATTTTAGAAAAAGGAACTTCAAATGGAGCTTCTTCAGATTTTGATGGAAATTTCACTTTAACAACAACAGCAAGTTCTGGTGAAATAGTTATATCGTATGTTGGATATGGTAGTGTAACACTATCGTTCAATGGAGATACTAACCTTGGAACTATTACATTATCTCCAGACAATTCATTAGAGGAGATAGTATTAGTAGGTACAGGTATTATTGACTTAGCTGGTGACAGACAGACTCCAGTTGCAGTATCTACAATTCAGGCTGCAGAAATTCAAGACAAGATTGGAACACAAGATGTTACTATGACACTTGTAAATACACCATCTGTATATGTGGCAGGAGCTGCTGGAGGATATGGTGATTCAAGAATTAGTGTTCGTGGTTTTGATCAAAGTAATACAGCTTACTTATTAAATGGTCAGCCAATTAATGGTATGGAAGATGGTAGAATGTATTGGTCTAACTGGTCTGGTATTAGTGATATTGCCAGTGTAGTACAGATGCAAAGAGGTCTAGGATCTTCAAAATTAGCCATTTCTTCTGTGGGTGGTACAGTAAACTTTGTTACTAAAACAACCGACAAAAGAGAAAGCGGTTTCGCTTATGTTGGTGTAGCGAATGACGATTATTTAAAAACTACATATCAGTACAGTACTGGTAAAAGCGAAAAAGGATGGGGAGCAAGTTTTATGTTATCTCATTGGCAAGGAGATGGGTATAACGAGGGTAACTTTGGTGCTGGAGAAACCTATTTCTTATCTGTTGGATATACGCCAAACGACACACATAATTTCAACTTTTTGATTACTGGGGCGCCACAGTTCCATGATCAAAACTTTTCAAAGAGTATTAGTAGTTATTTAGAATACGGAAAACGTTACAATAACAACTGGGGAATGTATGGAAGTCAATATCTTACTGAGAGAAGAAACTTCTATCACAAACCAGTTGCAAACTTAAACTGGGACTATACTATTAGTGATGACACTAAATTGTCTACAGTGCTTTACGCTTCATGGGGACGTGGAGGTGGAACAGGTGGACGTGGATCTCGTCCAAGAACTGCTACAGGACATATTGACTACAACGCCATTTATGCGTTTAACAACAACGTTGCTAACGGCGCAGGTGGATATTTCACAGCAGGTGGAGGATATATCACTCGTGCATCAATGAACTTACATAACTGGTACGGTTTAGTATCTAACTTAGAGACTAAATTAGGTGAGAACATTACCTTTAACATAGGTATGGACTTAAGAACATACTACGGGAAGCACTTTAGAATTGTGGAGAATTTCCACGGTTTGACTTCTTGGAAGGAGAATATTCGCTTAAGAGATCCTAACGATAACCACAATACATATGGTTCTTTTGGAACGTACAAGTTTGTTGAAACTACTAGAGATATGTCTGCAAATCCTTGGACAATCGCATTTGCAGATTTTGATGAAGATGAAAAAATCGCATATAGTAATGATGAGCGTATTACTTATGGAGGATTATTTACACAATTAGAGTACGCAGAAGATAGATTTTCTGCTTTCTTCCAAGGGGCAATCTCTACTCAAGCTCACCAAAGATTTGATCACTATCAGTATGCAGATCAATCATTAATTAACGGAACTTCGTCACAGTGGACAGGAACTCCGCTTCCAGCAGGAATTAGAGATGGAGTTGATTCAGAAAAAGTAAACAACTTTGGTTATAACGTAAAAGGTGGAGTTGGATTTAGATTTGATGATGAAGGAAGACATAAAGCATATGCTAATGCTGGATTCTATTCAAGACAACCATTCCACGATAATATCTTTAACGTATTTACCAATAAGATCAACACTTATGCTGAAAACGAAGAGATCTTTGGTCTAGAATTCGGTTATGCATATTCAAGTCCTAACTTTTCTGCAAATATTGACCTTTACAGAACTAACTGGGGAGGACGTGTAGATGGTGTTACTAATGATGTTGGTGGTGTATTAATTACTACATTAAACTATGGTCAAGAGCAAACTCATAAAGGTATTGAATTATCATTTACTGGGAAGTTACAAGAAAACTTTGATGTAAGAGGATTTGTATCATTAGGTGATTGGACATATGTTGGTAGTGTAATTCAACAAGAAAGAGATGAAGAGCAAAACGTAGGTGATGAAACTATCGTAGATGTAGATGGTGGTAAAGTAGGTGATGCCGCTCAAACAACTTTTGGTATTGGTTTTGACTGGGATGTTTGTGATAACTTCTCTATAGACTCAGATACTAGATTATACAAAGATTTGTATGCCAATGTTGGAGCAGTAAAGAATAACTTAAAATTACCTAGCTTTGGATTAACAGATCTTGGAGCATCATACAGAATGTATGTTGGAAAAGATTTAGACAAGTCAATTCACATTAGAGGAAATGTAAACAACTTGTTAAACAAGGAGTACATTTCTGAACTTCGTACAAATATTAGATCTGGAGAATCAGGAGCTGGAGCTGGAGAGTATGAAGGAATAAACATTGCAAACCAAGGTTACTTTGGATGGGGTAGAACATGGAACGTTAGTGTACGTTACAAATTCTAAGAACCATAAATAGAATAATTAAAAACCACGCCACTGGCGTGGTTTTTTTATAGATTAAAATCACTAAATTTGAAAATCACTTAAGACTTTCACTATGTATGAATTAATAAAAAATTTGCATTCTTATTGGGCATATTTGGTCCTATTCACTGTGTTGCTTGCAGTTATAAACGCTTTTGCTGGATTATTTGGTAAAAAGGAATACAGTGCAAAGGCATTTAGAATTGCCTTGTTTACATTAATAGTTACACATATTCAATTTCTTATCGCGTTGATACTTTATTTTGTTTCACCAATGTTTGATATGTGGGGTGAAATGGGAGGTGAAGTAATGAAATCATCGGCGGTACGGTTGTACCTGGTAGAACACCCTTTAGTTAATATAATTGCTGTAGCGCTAATTACCGTTGGGTATTCAAAACACAAAAAGAAATTGACCTCTGCACCAAAATATAAAACAATTGCCATTTTTTACACCATAGCATTGTTATTATTACTTTCTAGAATTCCTTGGGATGTATGGCCAAGATAAAATAACAGAAAAGCAGCATTTAGCTGCTTTTTTTTATTGTACCTCTTTAATTACATGTACATATACGGGGAAATGATCACTATAACCATCGGTAAAACCTCCATCGGCAAAACTCCTAAAAGGATAACCTTTATAGCGTCCTTTCTTATTGGTTAAATACTGCTTGTTGAAAATACCAGCCTTATAAAACCTAAAGGAAGAATAATCTTTTTCAAGCAAAGGTTTTGTAATTAAAATTTGATCAAATAAACTCCAAGCATCACGATAGGCATTTGATCCCAATCCTTTTTTAAAGAAGGTCTCCATAGGGTTATAAATGCCTTTTAATTTAACATCCTCCTTATCCTTTTTCGCATTTAAAACCTTTTTCAAGCTTGCATTTGTAGGGTCATCGTTTAAGTCGCCCATGTTAAATATTTTAGCGTATGGATCAACTGCATGCAATGAATCAATGATACGCTTATTTAATCTTGCAGCGGCCATTCGTTTAGGTTTACTTCTAGCTTCTCCACCACTCCTTGATGGCCAGTGATTTACAATAACATGAATGAGTTCACCATCAAGATAACCACTCACCAATAGCTGATCTCGGGTGTACACTCTTTTTCTAGTAATGTCATCATAAATTTTTAACTCGTGATTACTAATACTAGAAGGAGAAAAAAGCTCTTTTTGATACATGAGTGCTACATCAATACCTCTGGCATCTGGCGAATCAAAATGTGCAATACCATAATCTTTTGACAACAATGCAGGATCATTTGCTAAATCTTCAATAACCTGTCTATTTTCAACCTCAGCCAAACCAATGATAGCAGGAGCGTTATTTGAAACGTCTGCACCAATCTCTGAAATTACCCGAGCCATGTTTTTCACCTTTTTCTTATATACTTCCTGGCGATTAAAATTCATTTCCATGATAGGACTTGCTTCATCAAATTTGTTAGGGTCGTTTATAGTGTCAAATAAATTCTCAACATTGTAAAAGGCTATTGTATGAACTTTAAACTTTCTTTTTTCTTGCGCTTCTACACTTATGCAAAGAATAATAAATATACTGGCCAATATAACTTGAAGATGTCTCATATGTACAAGATGTAAATTCACGGTTAATATACAATCAAATTGTAAGCCAAAGGTAAAAATATTAGTAAGAAATAGTTTAACTTTGTTAGCCTTCGAAATTGCGAAATTTTAAAGGATTAGTATTAACCTTAAAACCTAAAATGAAAAAAAGCGTATTTATTTTATTATTAGGATTGTTCATGATTACAACGGCTTTTGCACAACAGACCATTATAAAAGGTAGTGTAAAAGATGCAGCAACTAATCAACCAATTCCTGATGTAACAATTACTATTGAAAACACTTCGTTTTCAACCAAAACTAATGCTAACGGGGAATTTAGTTTTACAAGAAATATACCGTTAGGTGAACAGGTTTTGAATGTTTCCAAGGCGGGATACATAACCGCTCGTTATCCAATTGTGGTGAACGAAGGGAGTACCGTAGATATTTCCGATATGTCACTTAAGATTGACGTTTCAGATTCTGTGGACTTGTTTACGATCACACTTTCAGACGATGAACTGAATGATGACTTTAGCGGCGCAGATAATATATCTGGTCTGTTACAATCATCTAGAGATGTATTTCTAAGAACAGCGGCATTTGAATTCGGGCAATCTTTCTTTAGAGTAAGAGGACTAGATTCAGAGAATGGTACCGTTCTTATAAACGGGATTGAAATGAACAAAATGTTTAATGGTAGACCTCAATGGAGTAATTGGGGTGGAATGAACGATGTTCTGCGAAACCAAGAATTTACCAATGGGATACCTCCATCGGCATATAATTTTGGAGGTGTTTTAGGAACTACCAACATCAATGTTAGAGCCTCACAGTACAGAAAGGGAGGTCGTATTACATATTCATCATCAAATAGAAGTTATACAAATAGACTTATGGCTTCCTATTCTTCGGGTGTTGTAGAAGGTGGCTGGGCATACTCACTTTCCATTGGAAGAAGATGGGGAGATGAAGGTTTTCAAGACGGGACATTTTATGATGCCAATTCATTCTTTGCCTCTGTAGAAAAACAGTTGGGAGATGACCATAGTTTAAATCTTACTGGGATTTATGCACCAAATAGACGTGGTAAATCATCACCAAATACACAAGAGATTTATGACCTTAAAGGGATTAAGTATAACGAATTTTGGGGATGGCAAGATGACGAGAAACGTAATTCTAGAGTGAGACGCACAGAAGAACCAATAATAATGTTAAACCATTATTGGGATATAAATGATAGAACCACACTTAATACCAATTTTGCATTACAATTTGGAGAATTAGGAAATAGTAGATTAGATTTTCCTGGAGGAGCAAATCCAAGCCCTGGGTATTATCAGAAGTTACCAAGTTACTGGTTGGCTGATAATGATGGGCCAGATTATACGAATGCCTATTTGTATGAGCAAGAATTTATAAATAACGGGCAAATTAACTGGAATGATATTTATGATGCAAACCTTACCAATAATGCGGCTGGTAGTTATGCAGCATATATCTTGTTTGAAGATAGGAGTGATGATACACAATTCACTGCAAATACTATTTTAAATACAGAGATTAACGATAATGTTACACTTATTGGGTCCCTAAACTATAGAAGTTTAAAATCTGAGAATTTTGCAGAAATAACCGATATGCTTGGTAGTACAACAGGTTATTTAAACGTTGATGCCTTTGATGGATATCAGTTTGACCTTCAAAACCCTGATCAAGTTGTGGGTGAAGGTGACAAATTTAGATATAATTTCAACTTACATGCAGATGTATTGAGCGCACATGCTCAAGCACTTTTTAAGTATAATAAAATAGATTTTTATGTAGCAGGAAGTTTTACAAATACCCAGTATCAAAGAGAAGGTTTATATCAACATGAGGCATTCCCAGACAACTCATTAGGTAAGGGAAGGAAACTCAAGTTTAATGGACTTGGTGCTAAGGCTGGATTTACCTATAAGCTAACTGGTAAACATTTATTTGATGTTAATGCGGCGTATATTGCTAAAGCGCCATCACTAAGAAACACGTTTTCAAATTCAAGAGAAAATCACAATGTAGTTGGAGATATTAGCGGCATTGACATTACTGAAGAAAAAATTTCTTCTTTTGATGCTAGTTATATCTTTCGATCTCCAATTGTTAAAGCACGTTTAACTGGATACTATACTACTTCACAAGATGCCAATGAGATCTCTTTCTTCTTTGCAGATGGAATTGGAGGAGACAATACTGCTTTTGTTCAGGAAATTTTGCAAGGTGTTGATAAAAAGTATTTTGGTGGAGAACTCGGTATTGAAGCACAGGTGACTACTACTATTAAGTTAAAAGGAGCGGCTTCAGTTGGACAATTTACCTATGATAATAATCCAAATTTGCTCTTAACATCAGATGATTTAGATAATGGATTTGAAAATTTTGGAGAGGCCAACCTTAAAGACTACAAATTGGCTGGAGGACCACAACGCGCATTTTCGGTAGGGTTTGAATATCGAGATCCAGAGTACTGGTGGTTTGGTGCAACAGCAAACATGTTTTCTAATACGTATTTAGATATAAGCCCGCTTATTAGAACAAGAAACTTTTATACAGATAGTGACGGCTTACCATTTAATGATTATGATCCAGACTTAGCCAGAGAATTATTAAAGCAAGAAGAATTTGATGATTATTTAACAGTGAATGCAATAGGTGGAAAATCTTGGAAGATTGGTGACTATTTTGTTGGGTTCTTTGCAAGTATTAACAACATATTGGATAAAGAATATAAAACTGGAGGTTTTGAACAAGGAAGAAATGCAAACTTCAGAGAATTAAGAGATGATAACGCTAATCCAAAGCGTGTGTTTGGACCAAGATATTGGTATGGTAGAGGAACTACCTATTTCGTTAATGTTTACTTCAGATTTTAAAAAAAATAATTATGAAAAATATAATATTAAAAACCTTAAAAATGAATAGAGTCGTACTTTTAGCTCTTGGGGTTATGGTAAGTATCACAGTGGCTTCATGTGTTCAAGATGATGATTTTACTATTCCTACTCCAGTTTTAGACCAGCAAGAACCTGTAATGACGGGAACCCAAGTTACCTTTAAATCGGTAATGGAAAGATTTCTGCAGTCTGGCGGAATGGCAACATATGATGTATCAGAAGATGTATATATTACTGGTTATGTAGTATCAGATGATCAATCAGGAAACTTCTTTGAAGAATTAATTGTTCAAAATAGAACAGATGCTTCAACATCAACCGAAGACCCTAGAATGGGATTACGTGTTGATATTAACCAATCTGATTTAAACAATAAATATAACTTTGGAAGAAAGGTTTACATAAAGTTATCAGGATTATCTGTGACAGAAGACAATGGTGTGTTGGCTGTAGGTAAGCTTGATCAGAACGGTGAATTAGGGCAAATAGAATCTTTAGAGTTAGATGATGTGGTTTTTAGGTCTACAGAAACAGTAGAGATCACACCAAAAAGTACAACACTGTCTGGTTTAATACCAGAAGACCTTAATACGTTAATTCAATTAGATCAAATGCAATTCTCGGCTACTTCTGTGGGAAAAACATACGCAGGAGAAAGCACAGATCAATTTGATGGTGAACGTATCATGGAAAGTTGTGTTGATGGAGAAACGGTAATTTTATCGAGCAGTACATTCTCTAATTTCAAATCAGAAATTGTTCCTAATGGATCGGGTACCCTCACAGCTATTTATAGTAAAAACTTCTTTGGAGATACAGATGTATTGGTGATTAATAATTCGAGTGATCTCAATTTTGGAGCTTCACGCTGCGATATTTCTGGGCCATTAGAAGTTACCATGTCATTAAGTGAACTTAGAGATATGTTTAGTGGTAATAGTGTAGCTTTCCCTCCTGGCAGTGATCAGGTAGTTGAGGGATACGTTGTATCAAGTGATTTAAAAGGAAACTTTTATAAAAACATATTCATTCAAGATAAACCAGAAAACCCAACAGCAGCAATTCAAATAGTTGTTGACGAAATTGGACTTTATCAGGCATTTCCTGTTGGTAGTAAAGTATTGATCAAGCTAGATAATTTATATTTAGGTTATGCATTTGGTGATGTACTTTCATTGGGATATTATGATGACGGTGAAGTAGACAGAATTGAAGAGGGAGCAATAGGGAATTTCCTTTTCCCAACTGGAGAAAGTGCGACAATTGTACCAAGGTCAGCAAAAATAGGTGCTACGGGTCCAACAGTTGACGAGCTTGACGAAAATGGAAATATTGTTGACGATAATAATGATGGAGTTGCCAATCAAATACCAGCTCCAGAAGGGATATTATTAAATTTTGACGGCGTACAGTTACCTACTGGTGAAGTGGGGCAAGCCTATGCTTTTTACAGCGGTACCGATTCGGCAAACAGGACGATAGTAAGCTGTGAAACTAGTAATACTATTATATTAAGAAATAGTGGTTTTGCTGATTTTGCACATGAGCCATTCCCAGAAGGAAGGGGTAATATTTCGGCTGTTTTAAGCAGATTTTTTGGCACCCAACAATTGGTGTTAAGAAGTACAGATGATGTTGATTTAGATGAGCAACGTTGTGATCCTTTATTTGAAGAAGGATTTGATGAAGCAATTGATAATACAAATCTTGATATAGAAGGATGGATTAATTGGGCAGAAGTTGGTAGTGAGGTATGGACCGAACAAGTTTTTGGAGGTAATGGTTACGCAGAATTTACAGCATTTAATACAGGTGATGCCTTAAATGTAGGATGGTTAATTACACCAGGATTTGATATGGATGCTCAAGATGGTGAAGTACTAAATTTCCAAACAGAATATGCCTATCCAGATGCTGGGCACTATCCACTTGAAGTCTTTGTTTCAACAGACTTCGATGGAACGGAGGGTGGAATATTAGCAGCGACTTGGGAACCAATAAGTGCAACCATTGCGCATCCAGACAATACTGGAAGTTGGTTTACATGGGTAAATTCTGGGGATATCGATTTATCAGGATATTCGGGAACATTATATGTTGCTTTTAAGTATACAGGAAGTGATACTTTAAATCAAAACAGTACTATTCATGTAGAAAATGTTCAAATAAAGGTTCAATAACTGTATGTATGGAAATAAAAAAAGGCCTGTTTTAAACAGGCCTTTTTTTATTCATTGTTTTTTAAATGAACAAATACAGGGAAGTGATCACTAAATCCACCTTTATATCTTCTACCAACAAATGTTCTAAACGGATTCCCTCGATACCTCCCTTTAAACTGGCGTAAAAACTCTCTATCAAAAATATCGGCCTTAGAAAAACTATGATGCCCTTTTCTATATTCAAAGAAGTTTGTTGTAAATAGTATTTGGTCAAAAAGATTCCATTGTCGTTTGTGACTTAAACTTCCTCTAACAAGCGATTTTAATTTTTCCATTGGGTTATAGACATCTGCCTTATTAACTAGTTGCTTGATACTGTTATTTAATGGACCATCATTAAAATCACCCATAATAATCACCTTGGCATTTTTATCTTGATTAGTGATTAGGCTCATAATTTCTAATACTTTACTCGATGCTAACATACGTGCTGGTTCACTTTCTTCTACGCCTTGCCTTCTAGATGGCCAATGATTTACAATTATATAAACCATCTCACCATTTAAAACACCTTTTACCATTAATATATCGCGCGTATAATCTCTGCTACCATCTTCATCGAATAGGTCAAGTGCGAAAACCTCAGAATGTACAACTTCAAAAACAGTAGTATCAAAGATCATTGCAACATCAATCCCACGTTCATCAGGTGAGTCGTAATGAACAAAATCATATGGTTTGTCCTTTAGATGTTTAGAGTTTAGTAAATCGTCAATAACAAGTTTGTTTTCAACTTCTGCAAGTCCCACTATAGCAGGATGTGTCTTAGCTGTTTTTCTACCAATACGGGAAATTACATATCCCAATTTTCGCGTTTTTTTGGTATATCGTTTAACCGTCCATTGTTTTTTTCCATGTGGCAAAAAATCTTCATCATGAGTATGCTTATCATCGAAAACATCAAAAAGATTTTCCAAATTGTAGAAGGCTACTGTAAAATAAGGTGATTTCAATATATGAAAGTTTAATTAACACTGCCTAAAATAGTAAATCTAATAGTATTACGTCATAAGTATCTGCAATTCAATTTGTACCTTTGCCAACTGATTTATGATAGAAAAGAAAAACATAGCATTAGAAAAAGCGGTATTGGTAGGGATAATTACCAAAGACCAAAATGAAGAACAATCTAAAGAATATTTAGATGAATTAGAATTCTTAACCTATACTGCAGGTGGAGAGGTAATTAAACGTTTCACGCAAAAAATGGATATGCCCAATCCAAAAACCTTTATTGGAACTGGTAAGATGGAGGATGTACAGCGTTTTATTAAAGAAAACAATATAGGTACTGCCATATTTGATGACGAATTATCACCAGCACAAGAGCGAAATATTAGCAAAATATTAAATTGTAAAGTCCTCGACCGAACCAATTTGATTTTAGATATTTTTGCCCAAAGGGCACAAACGAGTTATGCTAGGACGCAAGTAGAATTGGCGCAATGTCAATACCTGCTACCAAGATTAAAAGGAATGTGGACCCACCTTGAGCGACAAAAAGGGGGTATTGGAATGCGTGGTCCAGGTGAAACCGAAATTGAAACAGACAGACGTATTGTACGTGATAAAATTAGTTTGTTAAAAGCCAAGATTAAGAAGATTGATAAGCAAATGGCTGTGCAACGTAGCAACCGAGGTAAAATGGTTAGGGTTGCACTGGTGGGATATACAAATGTTGGGAAATCTACCTTAATGAATACCATAAGTAAGTCTGAAGTGTTTGCCGAAAATAAATTATTTGCCACATTAGATACAACTGTAAGGAAAGTAGTTGTTAAAAACCTACCATTTTTATTGAGTGATACAGTAGGTTTTATAAGAAAGTTACCAACGCAACTTGTAGAGTCTTTTAAAAGTACATTAGATGAGGTTAGGGAAGCTGATTTATTATTGCATGTTGTGGATATTTCACATCCAAATTTTGAAGAGCATATTGCATCGGTAAATCAAATTTTAGGAGAAATAGAAAGTGCAGATAAACCAACCATCATGGTATTCAATAAAATTGACGCCTATGAGGCTCAACCTTATGACGATACCGATTTAATTGCTGTGAGAACAAAAGCTAATTATTCATTAGAAGAATGGAAGAATACCTGGATGAGTAAGATAGGGGAGAATGCTTTATTTATCTCAGCTTTAAACAAGCAGAATCTCGAAGATTTTAGAAAGCGCGTGTATGATGAAGTAAGAAAAATTCACATTACAAGATTTCCATATAATCATTTTCTATATCCTGATTATGATGAATTTGAAGAATAAAAAAAGGCACTTATTTAAGTGCCTTTTTTGATATATATTTTATCGATTCTAGAAATAAAACAAGTTTAGAAAGTATAATTAACTCCTAACCCAAATACTTCTCTTGTTTGAAATCCTTCAAAAGCATTATCGTCATAAATTGTTTGGAATGCTAGATTTGCCGATAAATATTTATTAATTGTCATAACTAAATTCATCGTATAATCAAGATCAACATTTTGTGGGTCTTCAAGGTAATTTGAGTATAGGTTTAAAATATTCTCTATAGTAACATTTTCCATTAAATTGAACTTGGCATAACCACTTAGAGAAGCACCTAATTCATATCTTGAACTTTTTCCTTCTTCTACACCAAAATATGCTTCATTTGGTAAAGTAAGATCTTTATCAACAATAACAAGCTTAGACGTTAAAGGAGCTATATTTAGTTTAAGGTTGTCACTTTTCTTCCAGAGCATACCAGGACCAAATTGTAAAAATGCTGGTGACAAGAATTTAGTAGGTCCATCAGTATCACTATCAAGATCATCAGCAAACTGAGTTTTAAAATTTAAAAAGGCTGAGTAATACCAATTTCCTGATGCTTTCTTACCTAATAAAGAATTCCATTCTAACCTATCATCAGATTTTTGTGAATCTTGCCCTTTTATTTTTGTAATACCAAATGCTGCAATCAGTTTGTTATCCCAGGTCCAGTCATTTTGTAGTAAGTTGAAATCATAGTTTAGTCCCAATGTACCAGAAACATTACTTTGTCCTCCTGCAATCCAATTATCAAAAGCAGATTGATTTAATAAAAAAGTTAGTGTTCCGGTTTTTGTCCAACCATTTTCAGGAACTTCTTCAGGGGTATCTTGACTATATGCAGCTGTAATGCTTAGAAATAGTACAAGTGACATTAATAGTTTTTTCATAGTTGTTTATTTTAAATTTGGACACCAATTATTTATTAGGTCACTCAGAAATTATCTTTTTTTATATAGAGGAACAGAAGAGCAAGCTTCACCATACATAACAGATTTAGCTACTTTTTTTAAGCGATTGATCATCATTAAATAGGCATTAGTTGGAACAGGTTTGTTCGAACATCCTTTAATGATAACTGGCTTGTCCTTAAATTGATCGAGCTTAATTGTTGGGATTACTTCTTGATATATTGAAGACTCTAATTGCTCAAGGTCGCCTTTTACTATTTTTTTTGCATACGGTTCAAGACTCGATGCAACTAGCATAAAAGCCCAAGCAGGTACAATGGCATCTGTAGAGCATAATATGGCCACATATGAATCTTGGTATTGGTTCCAATCATGGGTTTTCACAAATTCGCGAAAATCTTTTTCCCGCAGTACTAGCTCTTCATACAACCAATCTTTTATGTCAAATAAAATTCGATTGCCCTCAGGATAGTAATCCTCAAGATCAATGGTTATTAAGCTACTATTAGCTACTCGATTTATTATTTCTTCTGCCATTAATTAAAAGAGTAACGTCTTAAACCTTTGTTTGTTTCGCCAGATTCAACATGCGAGATTGTCACTTTTCTACTATTTGTTAGCGGGGTATGCAACTGTGATTTATGAAGTTGCTCGTAGGTATCAATATCAATTGTAGTTCGAGAATCTAAATACTCAAATAGTTTTATTTTACTTACTTGCTGTTTCCAATTAGGTTGAACGGTTCCCTGAAAGACTTTTGATTTAGACCCACTACCATAGGCAATAAATCCAATGGTATTGGTATGAAGTTCTTGGTCATTTCTATGGGCATCGCAAAGTAAACTTATAAGTGACATAAAAATGGATGCAGTATACATGTTTCCTATCAAAGATGATGCTAATTCACCGCTCGCAATTTTTTTGTCTACAAAGTTTTTATAAATGGCAGATTTTGATGCACGCTTTAACCAATCTCTTTTATTGTCAGGATCAATATCACCAATTTCTGCAACTAAGTGTTGGTAATCACCATTATTTTTTGCCCATTTTAACCAATTGTCAAACACAATTCTCCTTCCATGAAAAGCATATGGTAAATGGAAGATAAAATGATGCCAGTCACTTGCAAAGTCAATTGATTGTAGCGAATTAAAGTGTTCAAAAGCTTCAGTTATTCTATCACTATAACATTGATTAGAGAATTGACCATCAAAAACGGGTTCTTCTTTAAAAACTTCGATGGCATTATTTGGGTCACTCCAAAACTCTGAACTCAAATTATTAAAAATACTATTTAACTCTTCTTCAGAGATGTTAAGATTAAGATGTGTTACAACTTCTTTTAATATTGAAGACTTATTAAAAGAACGTCTTGGTTTAAAGAAATCGCCTTCACTTTTAGTTGCAACACCCCATACATCGTCAATGGCAATAATTGCAGGTTCATGCGTAATTAAAACAGCTACAGCACCCGCACCTTGTGTGTATTCACCAGTTGAAAGAAGTTCGTATTTAGATAAATCTGAAGCAATAACAATAGCTTTTCTGTTGCTATTGTTTCTCACCCAGTCCATACTATTGTGTAGTGCATCAACAGCACCAATGCATGCAAAGGTCATGTCTAATACATCACAATTTTTAAAACAACGGTCTCCAAATTTATCTGCCAATGAATCTTCTACCATTTCTATGGCATATGTTGCCGTTGGTTTTGATGCATCTACGGCACTTTCTGTACCTAAATAAATGCGACCTATCTCTCTTGGATTTAAATCGTTTTCTTCAAAAAGTTTGATTAAGGCATTTGCAGCAAAACTTGCTGCATCTTCATTAACATCTGGAACGGTCATTGCTTGTAAACCCAAACCTCGGTTGAGTTTTTCATAAGGGATATTTCTGCGTTCTGCCAAATCTTGCATTGAAACTTTCAATGTAGGAACGTAAAACGAAATGGCATCTATACCAATCTTTTTCATACTATTTTTTTTAAAGCATACCTAAGGCCAATTTTGCTTCTTCACTCATAAGGTCTTGACTCCATGGAGGGTCAAAAGTAATCTCTACTTCTGCAGTTTTAACTTCGTCAATCGATTTTACTTTCTCTTCAACTTCAAGAGGTAGCGTCTCAGCAACCGGACAATTAGGTGTCGTAAGTGTCATTAGTATTTTAACATCCAGATCTTCATTAACAAAAACATCATAAATGAGTCCTAGTTCGTAAATGTCAACTGGAATTTCTGGATCGAAAATTGTTTTTAGCACTCTAACAATTTTCTCTCCTAGGGCATTGGTATCTATAGTGGTTGTACTCATTAATTAACCTGTGTTTGGTACGCTAACGCATACAGTTTTAATTGCTTTATCATACTTACAAGGCCATTTGCTCTTGTTGGTGATAAATGTTCCTTTAAACCAATTTCGTCAATAAATTTGGTGTCTGCTTCAATTATTGATTTTGGAGTTTGGTTGGAAAATGCTCTTATTAAAATGGCAATAATTCCTTTGGTAATAATAGCATCACTATCTGCGGTAAATACCACATTATTCTCTTTCATTTCAGCATGCACCCAAACCTTACTTTGACAACCTTTAATTAGATTTTCATCGGTCTTGTATTGGTCGTTAATTAGGGGTAATGACTTACCAAGCTCAATCATGTATTCATAACGTTGCATCCAATCGTCGAACATAGAGAACTCATCAACTATTTCAGTTTGTATTTCGTGTATGGTCACAGCAATAACTAATTTCGACTGTAAAAATACAACTCTTATTTTTTTATAGACAGATTTTTAATAGATATGAGCTTTTCCACTAAAGCTTTTATTGATGATGGAGGATACCCGTGATCGAATGTATTTGATTGTGTTACCTCTTCACCGTTAATAATAGTAAGTGTGGCATGAGCGGCTCCATCTACGTATCGCTTTGTTGTTGGAGCTTCAAGAAGTGGAAGTGATTTTAAATCAATTTGAGAAAGAAGTTGCAGACAGTCTTCCCATTCATCCTGAGTAATTGAATAAGTGTCAATATTATTTCTATTCATATCATTGCAATACGAAATAGACCCTTTACTAATTTTGATTTCTTCAAAAAATCCTCTTGAGTTTGCTTCATAAATAATTGTTAGATCATCTTGAGAACTATTTATAGTTTTTTTAGACGAACATTCTTTCGTTGAAAGAAACAACACCAATATTGATAAAATAAATTTCATGAAGAATTCTGCTTAAAAGTTAATGTACAAAAAAGACGCCAAATTAGGCGTCTTTATTTTTATTTTGAATATTTCTTTTATGGAAGAATATTTTCTCTTGCACCTCCAGCTTCAAACAAGGCACGCATTCTTGCTTTTTGCCCAGTACTAAACATATTCATACAATCGTCATTTGTATAATCCATGTAGTTCATAAATTGATCATTAGATCTACAGTGGTATGCAGAGGTTGGGCATCCGTAGTTTGGACGATCAGACCTTGGAGTATCAGCAACAAAATCATCTCTGTTGCATCGCCCATCGCCCCAAATATGACGAAGGTTTAAGTAATGACCTACTTCATGTGTTGTGGTTCGCCCACCATCAAAAGGAGCAGTTGCTGTTCCTGTGGTTCCAAAATATTGAGGAGAAACAACAACACCATCAGTGGCAGCAGGGCCACCTGGGAACTGTGCATATCCTAAAATGTTCCCTCCAATATTACACACCCATATGTTTAAATGACTTTCTGGTGTTACTGGCGGGTAAGCAAATTTCACAGCATCATTAGTGCCCCAAGATGTTCTACTGTCTGCATGTCTAAAAGTTCCAGCAAGTGTAAATTCTATTTCAGAATCTGCGGCTACTCCAGAAAATTCAGACGGAGTTTGATTAGCGTCATTATTTGTTCTTCTAAAATCATCATTAAGAACTGTCATCTGTGAGTTAATTTGTGAGTCACTTATGTTTTCTTGGCTATTGCTATAAACAACATGAACATAAACAGGAATAGTAATTGTTCCTAAATTATCTCCTGGATCTGGATCACCTCCACCATCATCACCGCCGTTTCCGCCTCCATTTCCATTTCCACCACCAACTCCATCAGGTTTTTTTCCTGCAATTAAAGCTCTAGTATGATACTCAATGTCATACATTTTTTTCTCTAGACCTGGATTTTGGTTTAGTAAGCGGTTAAGGTTAACCATACTATAACAAGATTTGCTATTTGCTGATCTTGATCCTTCATCCATATCGGCGTCTGTGTAGACATAGAAATCACTCATATCAATGTTGGTTTCCTGTTGCTGAATTTCATTAGAATCTTCGCTACAAGAAATAAAGATCATGGCAATAGCAGCCATAAAAAAAAGTACTCTTTTCATAAGGTAAATAGTTTTTGATTAGTATTAATGGCTGAGAAGATATTAATTTTTTAAGAAAAAATTAACATATGTTTACAAAATGTAAAAAAAATTCGACGAAATACTGAGAATTCGATAAATAGAGTATCTAATCCTATTTTTTAGTTAGTACCATTATAAGTTCATCTATATTCTTGAAGAAGAGTAGTTTGTTATCATCGAACTTAAAATTTATGGTTCCGTTTAAATGCTTCAAAAAGAGGTCTTCGTTAGTCATATCTGGGCACATCATTTTTGTGGCCGCTAATGGACTAATTTTTAATTTGTTTTCAACAACTTCTATTACACCAAAGAAATTATTACACCCAGTATTACCATTTATTTTTTCTTCTGTTAAATTAAAGGTGATGTAAGGAAGTGTTCCTTCGAGGGATTGATTGTTTATGGATACAACTTCCCAGTTATGATTTGATAATTCAAGGGAAGAATAACTTGTACAGGAGGTAATGACCAATAAGAGTAATATTGAATAAAGTGATGATTTCATGTTTACTAGTTAACCTAACATTTGTGCTGCTTTCTTAACGGCATCAACAAACACATCAATCTCATCTGTTGTATTGTAAAATGCAAAAGATGCTCTTACGGTACCTGGAATCTTGTAAAAATCCATGATTGGTTGTGCACAATGATGCCCTGTACGCACAGCTATACCTAATTTGTCAACTATCGTACCAATATCGTAAGGATGAATGTCTCTAATGTTAAAGGATATTACAGATGTCTTATTACCAATTCCATAAATTTTTAAACCCTCAATTTCGAGAAGCTTTTGAGTCGCATAGTCCAATAATTGCTTTTCATAAGCTGCAATGTTATCAAAACCAATAGTATTTAAATAGTCGATTGCAGCACCAAAGGCAATACCTCCACAAATATTTGGTGTTCCTGCTTCAAATTTATGTGGTAGGTCGGCATATGTTGTTTTTTCGAAAGTTACTTCGGCTATCATTTCACCACCACCTTGATAAGGTGGTAATTTGTTTAACCACTCTTCTTTACCATATAATATTCCAACACCTGTTGGGCCACACATTTTGTGTGCAGAGGTAACATAAAAATCTGCTCCTAAAGCTTGAACGTCTGGTTTAATATGCGGACAAGCCTGTGCACCATCAATCAATACAGCTGCACCTACCTTATGTGTTTTGCTAATTATTTCCTCTATTGGATTAATGGTTCCTAGTGCATTTGAAATATGGTTTACAAAAACGAGTTTGGTTTTATTAGAAAGTAATTGGTCAAATTGACTCATTTCTAATTGACCATCTTCGTTCATTGGAATAACTTTTAATACAGCACCTGTCTTTTCACATAACATTTGCCACGGAACAATATTACTATGATGTTCTAAAGCAGAAACAACTACTTCGTCTCCTTTTTGCAATAATTGTGAGAAGCCATTGGCTACCAAATTTATAGCATGTGTAGTGCCAGAAGTGAAAATAATTTCATGCGTTTTATTGGCATTGAAATGAAGTTGAATCTTCTTGCGAGCCTCTTCATATTTATCTGTTGCCTCCTGACTTAAAGTATGAACACCTCTATGAATATTCGCATTGAAATTATGGTAATATTCAACAATAACATCTATTACCTGTTGTGGTGTTTGAGAAGTCGCTGCATTATCCAGATAGATTAATGGATGTCCATTTACTTTTCTTTTAAGTATTGGAAAATCTTTTCTTATTGAGGCAACATCAATCATTATAACTGTTTATATGAGCAAATGTTTAAGAAATGTTATTACATCATTTTCTTAAACTGAGAAATTTGTTTTAAAGGTCAAAACCAATATTTACTCCTAATTTATTGGCAATAAGCTTATTGATTCGCTTTTTTAACTCTGGTATTTTCACACTCTCCAATACATTGTTAGCAAAGGCATACATTAATAAGGCTCTGGCTTCTTTTTCTGGAATACCCCTTGAGCGAAGATAGAATAAAGCACTTTCATCTAATTGCCCAATAGTACAACCATGCGAACATTTAACGTCATCGGCAAAAATTTCTAATTGCGGTTTAGTGTTAATAGTTGCTTTATCATTAATTAAAATGTTATTATTTGCTTGAAATGCATTGGTCTTTTGAGCCTCTTTTTCAACAACAACTTTACCGTTAAAAACACCAGTGGCGTTATCTCCAAAAATACCTTTGTAATCTTGGTGGCTTTCGCAATTTGGCTCTATATGATGTACCAATGTATTATGGTCTACATGTTGTTTGTCTCCAATAATTGTAATTCCTTTAAGGGTAGAATCAATTCCTTCTCCATTTTGGTAGAAGTTGAGATTGTTTCTAATGAGTTTACCACCAAAAGCAAAGGTATGCACAGACACATGACTTTGTTGCTTTTGATTGATATAGGTGTTATCAATCAACGATGCTGTTTGTTCATCATTTTGCACTTTATAATAATCTACAATTGCACGTTTATTTGCAAAAACTTCGGTAACACTATTTGTTAAAACTGGATTTGCCGTTAAACTATGATGTCTTTCAATTATTTGTACATGAGAGTTTTCATCTACCACAATTAAATTACGAGGTTGGAGCATCAAGGCAGATTCGTTTCCAGTTGAAAAATGTACAATCTGTATTGGTTTTTCAACCAGTTTGTTCTTTGGAATATGAATAAACGCCCCTTCACGAGAAAAGGCCGTATTTAATGACACCAAACTATCGTCATTCGCAACCTTGTTAAAGTAATTTTCAATAATGAGATGATACTTTGGTTTTGATAGGGCCGCAGACATTAAACAAACATCCATGCCGTCATGAGTAGTCTCTGAAAGATGTGATGAATACTTACCATCTATAAAAACGATCTTATAAGTATCAATGTCATGAATAAAGTACTTTTTTACTTCACGATACTCCAATGCATTTTCTTCTTTTGAAAACACACTATAATCTTCCTTTAGTACTTTATTTAATGAAGTATACTTCCAGGCTTCATCTTTTTTATTAGGGAACCCTTTATCTTCAAACGATTTAATCGCTTCGCTCCTTATATCGTGAACATAGGCATCTACATCAACCTGATTTTCAAAAGCTAAAAATGATGATAATAATTTTTCCTTTAGTTCCATCTACTGCAATTAGGCGTTCACTTCTTCTTTAATCCAATCGTATCCTTTTTCTTCCAACTCATGTGCCAATTCTTTACCTCCAGATTTCACGATTTTACCATCAAATAACACATGCACATAGTCTGGGACAATATAATCTAGCAATCGCTGATAGTGAGTAATTACTATTGTAGCATTCTCACTATTCTTAAGCTTGTTTACACCATTGGCAACAATACGAAGTGCATCAATATCTAACCCTGAGTCTGTTTCATCAAGAATTGCCAATTTAGGTTCTAACATGGCCATTTGAAAAATTTCGTTTCGTTTTTTCTCGCCACCAGAAAACCCCTCGTTTAGAGAACGAGATAGAAACTTTCTATCAATTTCAAGTAACTCAGATTTTTCACGAATGAGTTTTAACATCTGGTTAGCTGGCATTTCTTCTAGTCCTTGAGCCTTTCGAGTTTCGTTAATAGCGGTTTTCATGAAGTTGGTAACTGTAACTCCAGGAATTTCTACTGGATATTGAAACGACATGAATATTCCTTTATGTGCTCTTTCTTCTGCAGCTAACTCGTCAATATTTTCATCGTACAAAATAATCTCACCCTTTTCAACTTCATACTCTTCTTTTCCAGCGATTACCGAGGCTAGGGTGCTTTTACCAGACCCATTAGGTCCCATTATTGCATGAATCTCTCCAGGTTTAACCTCTAGGTTAATTCCTTTTAGTATTGTTTTATCTTCTACACTAGCGTGTAAATTTTGAATTTTTAACATCTTATTCTTTTCCAATTGTTATCATTTCACCAGCGGTTGGGTCTGGTGCACTTACATTTAATATTTCTACTATTTCAACTCGAAATGGCCAACCCTCTTCGTTTTCAGGTTTAGGAGTTATCTTTCCGCGTACTTCGACAGAGACCATATCAGTAGCAGCTTTTTTAAATTGTTTGGCTAAATCATTAACTTCATGCATCTTGTTGTTTATTACTACACCATAAACTTCTCGATGGGTTTGAAGCACTGCCGCATCAGCATAGTAAATGAACTGGCCTTTTAAATGTGTTAAACCGTCGCTTTGCTTTTCTGTTCTCTCATTTTCATCAATGACAGTGGTATTTTCAAGAGCATCAGATTTCACCTCTTTTTTGCACCCCACCAGTGTAACAAGTACAAATAATAACAATAATTTCTTCATAGTAATAATCTTATCCAACTGATCCTTCTAAACTTATTTCCAACAATTTTTGAGCCTCTACGGCAAATTCCATTGGTAATTTATTGAGGACTTCTTTACTAAAACCATTAACAATCAAGGCGATTGCCTTTTCTGTATCAATACCTCGTTGATTGCAATAAAATATTTGATCTTCACCAATCTTACTCGTTGTAGCTTCATGCTCTACTTGTGCAGTTTTGTTCTTTGCTTCGATGTACGGGAATGTATGTGCACCACATTCATTACCCATTAATAAACTATCACATTGTGAAAAGTTTCTTGCATTTTCTGCACGAGAATTAATTTGAACTAGTCCACGGTAGCTATTTTGAGACTTACCTGCAGAAATACCTTTACTAATAATTGTAGATTTAGTGTTTTTACCAAGATGAATCATTTTGGTGCCCGTATCTGCTTGTTGAAAGTTATTGGTAACTGCTATTGAATAAAACTCACCTACAGCGTTATTTCCTTTTAACACGCAGGAGGGATATTTCCAAGTTACCGCACTACCAGTTTCAACTTGTGTCCATGATATTTTTGCATTCGTCTCACAAAGCCCCCTCTTTGTCACAAAGTTGAAGACACCTCCACTACCTTTAGCATCTCCTGGATACCAATTTTGTACTGTTGAATATTTTATTTCGGCATCATCAAGTGCAATTAGTTCAACAACAGCGGCATGCAATTGGTTTTCGTCACGCTGAGGAGCTGTACAGCCCTCAAGGTAACTAACATAACTGCTTTCATCGGCAATAACTAAGGTTCTTTCAAACTGCCCTGTTCCTGCTTGATTAATTCGGAAATAGGTTGACAATTCCATAGGGCATCTAACGCCTTTTGGGATATAGCAAAAACTACCATCACTAAATACAGCGCTGTTTAATGCCGCATAAAAATTATCGGTTCTCGGAACTACACTTCCAATATATTTTTTAACTAATTCTGGATGTTCTTGAATGGCTTCACTAATGGAGCAGAATATAATTCCTTTTTCGGCTAAGGTTTTCTTAAACGTAGTTGCCACCGAAACCGAATCAACCACCACATCCATTGCTACACCAGCAAGTTTCTTTTGTTCGTCTAGTGAGATTCCAAGTTTTTCAAAGGTTGCGAGAAGCTCTGGATCTACCTCATCTAAACTTTCGTACTTAGGTTTGCTATTTGGTGCCGAATAATACGAGATGGCTTGAAAGTCTGGTTTTTCATAGGTAACATTTGCCCATTCTGGTTCTTCCATATCCTTCCATATCTTGAAGGCTTCTAGGCGCCATTCGGTCATCCATTCTGGCTCTTCTTTCTTTTTTGAAATTGCTCTAACAATGTCTTCGTTTAATCCAACAGGTAGGGTATCAGATTCTATATCTGTATAAAAACCATACTCGTACTCTTTGGTTTTAAGCTCTTCTCTTAATTCGTCTTCGGTATACTTGCTCATAAGTTATATTTATAAAGAAAAACTTTCACCACAACCGCAGGTTCGGTTTGCATTAGGATTGTTGAAAACAAACCCTGTTCCGTTAAGGCCGCCAGAATATTCTAATGTAGTTCCAATTAGGTATAAAAAACTCTTTTTATCCACGATGATTCTTACGCCATTATCTTCAAATACCTTGTCTTCTTCTTTTTGTTCGTTGTCAAATTTAAGGTCATACGTTAAACCAGAGCAACCACCACTTTTAACTCCCACTCTTACATAATCTGTACCAGGGTTAAAACCGTCTTCTTGCATAAGACTAACCACCTTATTTTTTGCTGTTTCAGAAACTTTGATCATACTTTCTAATATAGAATACTTCTAAATAGTGTGCAAATATACAATTTATGTCCTGTAATTAAAGAAAACCTAACATTATATTAGCTAATAGGTAGATAAGTTTTGTTTATGCGATTGCCTACTTAAATTTTACCGCTAGAACGTCTTTAAGTCCTTTGTTCTCGAGGATATCTTGATCGTTGCTTTCGGTTTCACCAACCACCAAAAAACTTCCATCAATTAATTGAACAATATCGTGAGCAAAATCAAGACCAGATCCTCCAAAACTTATTTCATTCAAAAGAGTACCACTGTGGTCAATTTGAAGTACCCAAAAGTCATTATCACCGTAGTTAGTGCTCACGTGATTATCTGTGCTTTGAGAATAACCAGTTATTAAAAATCCTTGATTACTTGGGGTTATTGCCGTAGCGTAGTCAAATGCTGATCCTCCGTAGTTTTTGGTCCAAATAATAGTTCCATCGTCACTTAACTTCGCAACGAAATAATCGGAATTTCCAAGATTTTGATTTACATCACCGTCACTGCTAAAGGCATTTCCAACTATTAGGTAAGCGTTGTCATTGGTTTTTACTATAGAACGTGCTTGATCAATTTCTGAACCACCAATTGATTTTTCCCAAACTAAATTTCCATTAGCATCTAATTTAATCACCCAAAAGTCATATGAACCTCGGCTATTTGTTATATCAAAATCGTTACTTTCAGTAAATCCTGTGATAACAAAACCACCATCATTTGATTGTACTGCATCGAATGACCTATCATTATTTGTTCCTCCAAAATAGCGCCGCCAAACGATATCTCCATTAGCGTCCAAACGATGACACCAGTATTCACCAACACCATGTCTTCTTCTTGAGTTTCCATCACCTCCAGATGCTGTTACATCTAAGAAACCAGTCATAAAATAGCCTCCGTCTAAAGTTTGTAGTATTGAATAGGCATGATCATGACCTGTGAATCCGTAACTTTTTTCCCATTGTATTTCACCATTTGCGTCTAGCTTGATGATCCAATTATCATGAAAACCTTCATTGTTGCTGCCGTCTCCATCTGCACTCATGCTATAACCGGTTATGGCAAAACCTCCATCTAAAGTTTCAATAACGTCTTGACCCTTATCATCACCACTTCCACCATAGGTTTTATTCCAAATAATTTCTCCATTGAGATTCATCTTGATTAACCAGAAATCATTTACTGCAAGTGTTTTATCGGTTATATCCCCATCAACGCTTTCTGTGTACCCCAATATGGCTATATGACCATCTGAGGTCTGAATTACCGAATGGGCTATATCTGCGTTAGATCCGCCGTAGGTATTTACCCATTCAATAGATTGAAAATCATTATTGTTGTCATCATCAGTATCGTTAAAACAACCAAATAATGAAACACATAAAGCGAGAATTATGAAGCGGTATTTTAAATGCATTTTTTAGTTTGAACTTTTGCGAATAATAAAAAGTCCTCTGTTAATATCACTTATTATAATATTACCGCTATTAAAATAAGGATACACATTCCATGCTCCATTAAATGAAGTATTATCGTTTTCTGGATAAGTATCAAAAAAACCAACCTCAGACATGGTAGCACTACCAATGTTGGCAATATCTATTATTCTTACCCCAGCTGTATAACTTGATTGAAAGAATAAATTATTCTTTACATATCCATTATGGTCGATTGCATTGCTTGGGCCAGAGTGAGACATGTGATATACTGGATTGTCTAAATCATTAAAATCAAAAACGAGCGTTCGGGTGTTCATTCCAAAATTGGCTTCATCCAACTCATCACCAACAATAAAATATCTCATATCATCGGTAAACCATCCTTGATGGGTGTAACCTATATTGGAGTAATTGATGGATGATATTTGTTGCGGATTTGATTTGTCTGTAACATCAACAATTACAATTTCATTTTCATTACTGCCAATTAATATTTCCTTTCCGGAATAATCGGTATCTGGACCATTATAAG